>NZ_JBFBAE010000023.1:45869-181069 GCF_040689465.1 Amycolatopsis sp. NPDC051373
CCGCCCCCCGCGCGGCGCTCCGGCCCAACACACCCCCCGCCTCCCCGCGGATCGCCCCGGCGGAGCCGAGGCGAACAGCGGGCGAGCCAACTGGCGAGTAACCTTCCCCCGGAAAAGCGGGGCAGTGAGGCTCCGAGTCGGGCTTGCCGGGAGGTTTCGGATGGCTGTCTATCGGACCGTGGTGGTGGGGACGGACGGGTCGGACTCGTCGTTCGCCGCGGTGGATCGGGCGGCGGGGGTGGCCGCGGATGCCGAGGCGAAGCTGGTCCTGGTGTGTGCGTACTACCCCGCCAGCAAGCACGACGTGGAGCAGGCGCAGGACGAGCTCGGCGACGAGGCCTACCAGGTCGTCGGGTCGGCGCCGGCGGAGGACACGTTGCAGAGCGCGCGCGACCGGGCCGCGAAGGCCGGGGCGAAGGACATCCAGACCATCGCCGTGAACGGTGAGCCGGTGCACGCGCTGCGCAAGGTCGTGCACGAGACGTCGGCCGACCTGCTCGTGGTGGGCAACCGCGGCCTCAACACGCTCGCCGGGCGGATCCTCGGCTCGGTGCCGGCGGAGGTGGCGCGCAAGTCGGGTGTCGACGTGCTGATCGTGCACACGACCTGAGCCGTGGCCGAATCCCCTGAGGTGCAGCACCAGCTCGAGAAGCTTCTCCTCGGCGGGCCGCGCAAGTACACGCGCCTGGAGGTCGCGGAAAAGGCCGGTGTGCCCGAGGAACGCTCGCGCCGGCTGTGGCGCGCCCTCGGGTTTGCGGCTGCCGAGGACGACGAGGTGGTGTTCACCGACGCCGACGTCGCTGCCATGCGCACCGCCGACCAGCTCATCGCGTCCGGGCTCGTCGCGCGCAACCTCGAGGTCGCCGTGACGCGGGCGCTCGGGCAGCACCTGTCGCGCCTGGCCGAGTGGCAGGTGCACATGCTGTGGTCGCTCATCGCCGAGAACCCGGGCCTCGACGACAGCCAGGTCACCAAGCTCGTCGCGCGGCTGCTGCCCGAGCTGGAGCAGGTGCAGAACTTCGTGTGGCGCCGCCACCTCGTGGCGTTCGCCGGGCGCGCGTTCGCCACCGACGAGGACCTGGAGGCCCGGCCGCAGGTCGTCGGCTTCGTCGACATGGTGGGCTACACCAAAATGACCCGCGAGGTCGACGAGGACGAGCTCAGCCGCGTGCTCGACGCGTTCGAGTCGCTGGCCGCGGGCGTGGTCGCCGACCACCGCGGGCGGATCGTGAAGATGATCGGCGACGAGGTTTTCTTCGTCACCGACTCCCCCGAGTCAGGTGCCGAGATCGCGCTCACCCTCACCGAACGCACGTCCGCTTCCGACGACCTGCCCGCCGTGCGCGCGGGGCTGGCTTCGGGGCGGGTGTTGTCCCGCTTCGGCGACGTCTACGGCTCCGTCGTGAACCTCGCCGCGCGGCTGACGTCCGTCGCCCGCCCCGGCACGGTGCTGGCCGACCGCGAGCTGGCGGCCGCGCTCGAACCGCTGCCGGAGTACGAGCTGCGGTCACGCCGGCCCGTCGCCGTGCGCGGGTACAACCGGCTGCGGACCTCGGTGCTTCGGCGCGCCCAGGACCGGCCGTCGGGGAAGTTCGCCCAGGCGCAGGAACGCGCGGCCGAAGCCATGGGCCTGCCCGAGACGACCCGCCCCGCGACCGAACCGGACGGCCCCGAAGACCTGACGCTCGGTTCACGGCGCCGGCGCCGCAGGCGCTGATCAGGCGTCGTAGTCCACCGTCACGCGCTCGCTCGCCGGGTGCGACTGGCACGTCAGCACGAACCCCGCATCCACCTCGGCCTTCTCCAGCGCGAAGTTGCGCCGCATGTCCACCGCACCATCCGTCACGCGGGCCCGGCAGGTGCCGCACACCCCGCCCTTGCACGCGAACGGCAGGTCCGGCCGGAACTTCTGCGCACCGTCCAAAATGGACGATTCCTGCGGCAGGCTCATCGTGGTCGAGCGACCGTCGAGGATGAGCGTGACCTCCGACGCGGCGCCGGCCACCGCCGGGTCGACGTGCTTGACCGGCTCCGGCGGCACGTCGTCCACGTAGAACAGTTCCTGGTGGACACTCGACTCCGCCACGCCCAGGGCCGTCAGCACCTCCTGCGCCCCCGTGACCATCCCGAACGGTCCGCACAGCCAGAAGTGGGCCACCGACTCCACCGGCACGAGCGAGCCGAACAGCGCGCGCAGCTTGTCGGCGTCGAGGCGGCCGGTGAACAGCTCGGCCTCGCGGGGTTCGCGTGAGAGCACGTGGATGAGCTCGAGCCGCGCCGGGTAGCGGTCCTTCAGGTCGGCCAGCTCGTCGGCGAACATGACTGTGTCCGTGCGGCGGTTGCCGTACAGCACGGTGACGGTGGCGTCGGGCGTCGCGAGCAGCGACGCGACAATCGACAGCACCGGAGTGATCCCCGAACCGGCGGCGATCAGCACGTGGTGACCGCCTGTGGTCAGATCCGGCGTGAAGGTCCCGGTCGGTGCGGAGACCTCGACGACGTCACCCGGGCGCACGTCCTGCACGAGCCACGACGAGAACACGCCCTCAGGCACCAGGCGCACGCCCACGCGCGGCCGCTGGCCCGCCGGAGCGCAGATCGAGTACGACCGGCGCTCGTCGCGGCCGTCGACGGTGCGGCGCAAGGTCAGCGACTGGCCGGGCGCGAAGGCGAACGTCTCCGCGAGCTCTTCCGGCACGTCGAAGGTCACGGCGACCGCGTCGTCGCACAGCCGCTCGACGTCGGCCACCCGCAGCGAGTGGAAGCCGGTGCGCCGGGAAATCGTGCTGGTCAACTCAGATCTCCTTGACGTGTTCGAACGGTTCCAGGCACGCACGGCACCGGCGCAGCGCCCGGCACGCGGTGGCGCTGAACCGCGACTGCTGCTCGGTGTCGAGCGAACCGCAGTGCGGGCACGCGATGCGCGACACGGGCGGTGACAACGTGAGCGGTACCGGTCCACTCGCGCGCCGCGGCGCCACACCCGGCGGCGCGATGCCGGCCTCGGCGAGCTTGCGCCGCCCGTCGGCCGAGATCCAGTCCGAGGTCCAGGCCGGTTCGAGCACGGTGCGGATCTCGACGTCCGAGTAGCCGGCGCCGAGCAACGCGTGCTCCAGGTCATCGCGCATGGTGTCCATGGCGGGGCAGCCGGTGTAGGTGGGGGTGATGGCCACCGTCACGCGACCGTCCTGCACGGACACCGACCGCAGCACGCCCAGGTCGGCGAGCGTGAGCATCGGCAGCTCGGGGTCGGTGACGGTCGCCGCCACGGATTCCGCGCGCGACGACACCGCGGTCACCATGTCGCGTCCGGCATCGCCCGCGCCACGCTCTGCAGGTGCGCCAGCAGGAACCCCATCTGCTCCGTGTGGACGCCGTCGCGCCCGGTCCGCCCGGACACGCCGGCCACGGCCCCCGCGGTCGGCTGCTCCAGCGTCGCCGCGGCCAGCACCTGGTCGAGCACGACGTCGAACTCCGGCCGCAGCGTCGGGGCGTCGACCAGCTCCAGCGGGTGCGTCAGGAAAAGCTCGTCGACGTACGGCCACACCGCGTCGAGCCCCTCCTGCATCCGCTCGTGCGACAGCGGAGTGCCGTCGCCGAGGCGGACGACCCACTGCGCCGCGTAATCGCGGTGGTAGGCCAGCTCCTTCACGCCCTTGGCCGCGATCGCCGCGAGCACCGGGTCCACACTGGATTCGAGCTGCTGCAGCAACGCCAGCCGCCACGTGGAGAACACGAGCAGCCGCGCCATCAGGTGCCCGAAGTGGCCTCCGCCGAGCTCGGCGAGCCGGACGTTGCGGAACTCGTGCTCGGCCCGCAGGAACGCGAGCGTGTCCTCCGAGCGGTCGGTCCCGTCGGCCTTGCCGGCGCGCGCCAGCAGCAGCCGGGCCTGGCCGAGCAGGTCGAGGCCGATGTTGGCGATCGCCACCTCGTCCTCGAGCTCCGGCGCGTTCGTGACCCACTCCTGCAGGCGGTGCGAGAACACCAGCGCGTCGTCGCCCAGCATCAGGCAATACGCTGCCAAGCCGGCGGCGTCCACGCCCGAAGGCACCGAAGTGTCCACACCGGACAGCGGGTCGGCGAAGCCCGTGCCGAAGGCCCACCGGGCGTCGTTGTCCTCGGTGATGGCCTCATAGACGTTGTCGAAGGACATCAAGGCCTCACATGTGCGGAACGTTGTCGGGAATGTCGTAGAACGTCGGGTGCCGGTAGACCTTGTCGCCGCTGGGCGCGAAGAACGGGTCCTTCTCGTCCGGCGACGACGCGGTGATGTCCGACGCCTTCACGACCCAGATCGAGACGCCCTCGTTGCGCCGCGTGTACAGGTCACGGGCGTTGTGCAGCGCCATCTGGTCGTCCGCCGCGTGCAGCGAGCCCACGTGCACGTGGTTCAGCCCGCGCTTGCCCCGCACGAACACCTCGTACAACGGCCAATCGTGCTTCACAACGCCCCCTCCTTCTTCGCGGCGTGCGCAACGGCAGCCTCACGAACCCACGCACCGTCGTCGTGCGCCTGCTTCCGATGAGAAACGCGCTCCTTGTTGCACGGACCGTTGCCCTGCAACACGTTCTTGAACTCGTCCCAGTCGACGGCACCGAAGTCGTAGTGCTCCCGGTCGGCGTTCCACTTCAGGTCCGGGTCCGGGAAGGTGACGCCCAGCGCCTCCGCCTGCGGCACAGACATGTCGACAAAGCGCTGCCGCAGCTCGTCGTTGGTGTGCCGCTTGACCTTCCACGCCATGGACTGTGCGGTGTTCGGCGACTCCGCGTCGGGCGGGCCGAACATCATCAGCGACGGCCACCACCAGCGGTTCACGGCCTCCTGCACCATGTCCCGCTGCTGCTGCGTGCCGCGCATCATCGTCATCAGCAGCTCGTAACCCTGCCGCTGGTGGAACGACTCTTCCTTGCAGATCCGGATCATCGCCCGCGCGTACGGCCCATACGACGACCGGCACAGCGGCACCTGGTTGCAGATCGCCGCGCCGTCGACCAGCCAGCCGATCACACCGACGTCGGCGAAGGTCAGCGTCGGGTAGTTGAAGATCGACGAGTACTTCTGCCGGCCGGTGATCAGCTTGTCGGTGAGGTCCGCGCGGTCGGCGCCCAACGTGGCCGCGGCGGAGTACAGGTAGAGCCCGTGGCCGGCCTCGTCCTGCACCTTCGCGAGCAGGATCGCCTTGCGGCGCAACGAAGGCGCGCGCGTGATCCAGTTGCCCTCGGGCTGCATGCCGATGATCTCCGAGTGCGCGTGCTGCGCGATCTGGCGGATCATCGTCTTGCGGTAGCCCTCGGGCACCCAGTCGCGCGGCTCGATGCGCTGGTCGCGTTCGATGGTGTGCTCGAAGTGGCCGAGCAGGTCTTCCTCAGCTACAGCGGTCACGGCTGCTCCTTCGAAACGAGCGTCAGCACGTCGTATTTCGCCACGGAATCGCCGGTCTGGTTCACGACGTCGGCGTCCCAGCGGACCTCGCCGTACTCCTGGTCGATGCGCGGGGTGATCTGCTTGGCGGTGAGCGTCACGGTGAGTGCGTCGCCTTCCTTGACCGGCGTGAGGAAGCGCAGGTTCTCCATGCCGTAGTTGGCGAGCACCGGGCCCGGCTCCGGCGAGACGAACAGGCCGGCGGCGAACGACACGACCAGGTAGCCGTGGGCGACGATCCCGCCGAACAGCGGGTTCGCGGCCGCGGCGGCCTCGTCGGTGTGGGCGTAGAAGGTGTCGCCGGTGAACTCGGCGAAGTGATCGATGTCGGCACGGGTCACCGTGCGCGGGCCGGCCACCACGGAGTCGCCCACGCGCAGCTCGGCCAGCGACTTGCGGAACGGGTGGTCGCCCTCGACGCGCGGCGCGCCCTCGACCCACCGGCCGGTGACGGTGCTGAGCACCTTAGGACTGGCCTGCACGGCCGTGCGCTGCATGTGGTGCAGCACGCCGCGGATGCCGCCCATCTCCTCGCCACCACCGGCGCGACCGGGCCCGCCGTGCACGAGCTGCGGCATCGGCGAGCCGTGGCCCGTCGATTCTTTCGCGTCGTCGGCGTCGAGCACCAGCAGCCTGCCGTGGTACGGCGCGACGCCGAGCACGATCGTCCGCGCGAACTCCGGGTCGCCGGTCACGATCGACCCGGCGAGGCTGCCACCGCCGCGCGCGGCGAACTCGATGACCTGCTCGATCGACGTGTAGGGCATCAGCGTGGACACCGGCCCGAACGCCTCGACCTCGTGCGGCTCCGAACGCTGCGGGTCGGCCTTCAGCAGCACCGGCGACATGAACGCGCCCGTCGACTCGTCGGCGCCGACCACGTCGACGTGCTCCAGGTCGCCGTAGACGACGCTGCCGGCGTCGAGCAGGGCCTTGAGCGAACGGCGGACCTCTTCGCGCTGCTCCAGGCTGGCCAGCGCACCCATCCGCACGCCCTCGGCGGTCGGGTTACCGACCACGACCTTCGCCAGGCGCGCACTCGCGGCCTCGGCGACGTCGTCGAGCATCTCCTCGGGCACGAACGCGCGGCGGATCGCCGTGCACTTCTGGCCGGCCTTCACGGTCATCTCCGTGACCAGCTGCTTGACGAACAGGTCGAACTCCGGTGTGCTCGGCCGCGCGTCGGGCGCGAGGATCGAGCAGTTCAGCGAATCGGCCTCCGCGTTGAAGCGCACGGAGTTGCGCACGACCGCCGGGTGCGCGCGCAGCTTCTGCGCGGTGGACGCGGAACCGGTGAACGACACCAGGTCCTGCGCGGTCACGTGGTCGAGCAGGTCGCCGACGCTGCCGGCGATGAACTGCAGCGCCCCCTCAGGCAGGATGCCGGACTCGATGATCAGCTCGACGAGCTTCGCGGTGAGGTAGGCCGTCTGGCTCGCGGGCTTGACCAGGCTCGGTACACCGGCGAGGAACGCCGGCGCGAACTTCTCCAGCGGCCCCCACACCGGGAAGTTGAACGCGTTGATCTGGATCGCGACACCGTGCAGCGGCACGGCGACGTGCTGCGCGAAGAAGGTGCCGCCCTTGCTCAGAGGCTCCACCGCGCCGTCGAGGTAGACGGTGTCGTTGGGCAGCTCGCGCTTGCCCTTCGAGGCATAGCTGAACAGCACGCCGATGCCGCCGTCGACGTCGAACTTCGAGTCGCCCAGCGTGGCGCCGGTGCGCGCCGACACCGCGTAGAGCTCCTCGCGGTGCTCGCGCAGGTGGGACGCGAGGGCCTTGAGCAGGGCCGCGCGCTGGTGGAACGTGAGCTCACGCAGGGCGGGACCGCCCACGCGGCGGCCGTAGTCGAGCGCGCCGGCGAAGTCGACACCGGTCGACGAGACGCGGGCGACCTCCTCACCGGTCGCCGCGTCGTGCAGCGGCGCCCCCTCGTCCGTCGCCGTGTGCCAGCCGCCGGAGACGTAGCTGCGGAGCAAAACCATGGGGCCCGACCCTCTCGCCGTGTCGTACCGATTTACCAACCGGACGTTCAGTAATTCCATCGTAGCCGCTTCACCGGCTGATCGGAAGTCCTGGTGCTTGACAGGGAACCTGCGGCACATCTTTACTAGCCGCGGGCCTGGATTACCGGCCATTCGGTCAGTTACTCACGGGGAGGTCGCCCGACGTGACGGCGCGCAACGCGGCCCACGCCATGTTCGACACCGACGAGGCGTCGAAGGGCTTGGGCATCGAACTCGTGGAGGCTGCCGAGGGACGCGCGGTCGCCACGATGAAGGTGACCGAGCAGATGGTCAACGGCCACGACATCGCCCACGGCGGCTACCTGTTCCTGCTCGCCGACACCGCGTTCGCCCTCGCGTGCAACACCCACGGACCGGTCACCGTCGCCGCCGGCGCCGAGATCTCCTTCGTCGCGGCCGGCCGCCTCGGCGATTACCTCACCGCTACGGCCACCGAGCGCACCCGCTACGGCCGCAACGGCATCTACGACGTCACCGTGCACCGGGACACCCCCGAAGGGCCCGAGGTCGTCGCCGAGTTCCGCGGCCGCAGCCGCGTCATCGAGAAGAGCCGGGAAACCCGATGAAAGACACAGCCGAGAAGCTGTCTGCCGACGAGCTCGCCGCCCTCCAGCTCGAACGACTGCAATGGACACTGCGGCACGCCTACGCCAACGTGCCCTTCTACACCAAGAAGTTCGACGAGACAGGCGTGCACCCGGACGACTGCAAGGAACTGGCCGATCTCGCGAAGTTCCCCTTCACCACCAAGGCGGACCTGCGCGACAACTACCCGTTCGGCATGTTCGCCGTGCCGCAGAAGGACATCCGGCGCATCCACGCGTCCAGCGGCACCACGGGCAAGCCGACCGTCGTGGGCTACACCGAGGGCGACATCGACACGTGGGCGACCGTGATGGCGCGCTCGATCCGCGCGGCCGGCGGGCGCCCCGGGCACAAGGTGCACGTGGCCTACGGCTACGGCCTGTTCACCGGCGGGCTTGGCGCGCACTACGGCGCGGAAAAGCTCGGCTGCACCGTGATCCCGGCGTCGGGTGGCATGACTGCGCGCCAGGTGCAGCTGATCACCGACTTCAAGCCCGAGATCATCATGGTCACGCCGTCGTACATGCTCACGCTGCTCGACGAGTTCGAGCGCCAGGGCGTGGACCCGCGGGCGAGCTCGCTGAAGGTCGGCATCTTCGGCGCCGAGCCGTGGACCGAGCAGATGCGCGCGGAGATCGAGGAACGCTTCGCGCTCGACGCCGTGGACATCTACGGCCTGTCCGAGGTGATGGGGCCGGGTGTCGCGCAGGAGTGCGTGGAGACCAAGGACGGCCTGCACATCTGGGAGGACCACTTCTTCCCCGAGGTGATCGACCCGTTCAGCGAAGAGGTTCTGCCGTTCGGCGCGCAGGGCGAACTGCTGTTCACGTCGCTGACGAAGCAGGCGCTGCCGATCATCCGCTACCGCACGCGCGACCTCACGCGGCTGATGCCGGGCACGGCGCGGCCCGCGTTCCGGCGCATGGAGAAGGTGACCGGGCGCAGCGACGACCTCATCATTCTGCGTGGCGTCAACGTCTTCCCCACGCAGATCGAGGAGATCGTGCTGCGGACCGACGCGTTGAGCCCCCACTTCCAGCTGGTGCGTTCGACGCGGGGGCGGCTGGACCACCTGACCGTGCGGGTGGAGGCGCGTCACGACGCGTCGGCTGACGCGCGAGCGGCTGCGGCGGCGGCGTTGATCGCGGGTGTGAAGGACGGCGTCGGTGTGACGGTGGGTGTCGACATCGTGGAGCCGGACACCCTGGAGCGTTCAGTTGGCAAAATGCGCCGCGTGATCGACGAACGAGACAAGACGTGACGCCCCCTCCGGCCCGGCGGGGGCGACCCGGGTACGACCTGGAGTCGTTGCTGCAGGTCGCGGTGAAGCTGTTCAACGAGCGCGGCTACGACGGCACCAGTATGGAAGACCTGTCGCGCAAGCTGGGCATCACGAAGTCGGCGATCTACCACCACGTGCGCAGCAAGGAAGAGCTGCTGCGGCTGTCGGTGGACCGGGCGCTCGACGGGCTGTTCGAGGTCGCGGCGTCCACCGAGCAGCTCGACGGGCGTGCGATCGACCGGCTGGAGCACCTCGTGCGCGGCAGTGTGCTGGTGCTCGCCGACCGGCTGCCGTTCGTCACGCTGCTGCTTCGCGTGCGCGGCAACACAAAGGTGGAGCGTTCGGCGCTGGCCCGCCGGCGCGAGTTCGACCGTCTGGTGACGGATCTGGTCAAGCAGGCCGAGGCCGAGGGTGACGTGCGGCCGGACATCGACCCCGCCGTCGCCGCGCGGCTGCTGTTCGGCACGGTGAACTCGCTGATCGAGTGGTACCGGCCGCGGCGCGGCTCGTCGGGTGAGGAGCTGGCGGACGCGGTGTGCAAGATGGCGTTCGACGGCCTGCGCGCCTGAGCCGCAGAGCCTGCCGAAGTGACACTTGCCGCCGGAAAGTCCCGCCCGGCGGCGATTCACTCCCCCGTCGTGGTCTTCGGCGGCCGGCGCGCCTGCCAGAGCATGGCGGCGCGCAGCTGCTCGATCAGGACCTCGTCGTCCTCTTCGCTCGGTTCGGCACCCAGCGGGATCCAGCGCTCGCTGACGAGCGCGCCCTCGTCGTAGTTGCTGATGACGATGCCGTCGTAGGACAGGTCCGCCGCGCACTCGCCGCGGCACTCGCCCGTGCAGCACGGTTCGTCCACGCGCACCTGGCGGTGCTGCAAGCGCACGCTGACCCAGCGCCCCGCAGGCCGAGTCGTGCCACCCTCCGCATCGCTCATCTGCTCCTACCCCACCGCGCCCAGCCCCCGTTCGATCCGTCGTCCCAGCGGTCGGCGAAGTTACCGGCCGGTTGTTCCGGTTCAGTAACGGCCCGGGTCGACCGTACAAATACCGTCACACACAACAGCGGGACACGGTCTTTACGTGCAGTCAACAACTTGTTGACAGCGGGACGGAGGACGAGAAGGCTGGCACGATGAGCACCGGAACCCGGCCCACGCGGCGCCGGCTGGAACCGGCCGAGCGCAGGGCCGAGATCCTCGCGGTGGCGCGGCGCCTGTTCGGGGCCGGCAGCTACGCGTCAGTGTCCACTTCGGACATCGCGGCGGCCGCGGGGGTGGCGAGGCCCCTGATCAACCACTACTTCGGCGGCAAGCGCGAGCTCTACCTCGAGGTCGTGCGGCAGATGATGATCGTGCCCGCGCCCGTGGTCGAGTCGCTGCCCGAAGGCCCCGTGCGGCGCCGGCTGGAGGTCGGCATCGAGCGCTGGATCGACGTGGTCGACCGCAACCGCGACGCGTGGCTCACCGCGATCGGCCCGGAGTCCGCCGGCCGTGACCCGGAGATCGAGCGGATCATGCTGGAGGCCGACGATGTCGCGGCCGACCGCGTGCTGGCCGGGGCCCTGATGACCGACGTCACCGAGGGCCGGGAAGAGCTGCGCGCGATGATCCGGTCGTACGGCGGGATGTTGCGCGCGGCGTCTCGCGAATGGCTGATCCGCGGCACGCTGAACCGCGCCGAGCTGCGGACCTTCCTCGTGGAATCGATCATGGGCCTGATCGAGGTCACCTACCCGGCAGTGCTCGCGGAGCGGAACGGCGCGCGTAGGCCGCCGGAGTCGTCCCCGTCCACCGTTTGAACGCGTAGATGAAGCTCGACGCCTCGGCGTAACCCAGGCGCAGCGCGACATCCTCGACGGACAACGCGCCGGTGTCCAGCATTTCCTCGGCGAGCGTCTGGCGGACCTCGTCCACGAGCTGGCGGTAGCCGGTGCCGGCGTCGGTGAGCCGGCGACGCAGGGTGCGCGGGCTGACGGTGAGCTGGCGCGCGATCTCGTCCATGCCGGCGTCGACGCCGCCCAGGCGCACCAGGCGTTCGCGCACGAGCTGGGAGATGCCGGACCGTTCGCGGCGACGGGCCACGAGGGCATCGCACTGGGCGGCGCACAGGGCCACGGTCTGTTCGTTGGCCTGCGGCAACGGCATGGTGAGGAACGCGGGATCGAAGCCGGCGCGGTGACGTTCGGCGCCGAATTCCGGTTCGACGCCGAAGGTGTCCACATAGGACTTCGTCGACGGCGGTGCCGGATGCCGGAACTCGAGGCCCCGTGGGGAAATCCCCGGCAGCAGGTCGCTCATCACGGTGTGAATCGCGGCGAGGTCCCTGAGCACGAGGAACCGCGAGACGTCGGCGGGTACGCGCGAATCGTCCAGCACCAGGCTGATTCCGTTCGCGTCGAGCTCCACGTGGGGGATGCAGAAGGTGAAGCTCAGGTCGAGGTAGCGCAACGCGAACAGCATCGCGTCGCGCATCGTCGGGCTGCTGATGCACGCGAAGCCGAAGATGCCGAACGTCGTCACGCGATAGCGGCGCCCGAGTTCGAGGGCGACGTCGTCGCCACCGCCGGTGTGCGTGGCGACGGCGCGCACCACGGCCAGCTCCTGCCGCGCGTCGACCTGCCGGTCCGGGCCGGACAGCGCCTCACGCGGAGTACCGGGCAGCAGCTTTTCGGCGGGCACACCGTGGTCCTCGGCGAACCCGAGCATGAGCAGGACGCTGGCGGTGCCGCGGGGGAAGTCCCAGTCGCGGACCGCGGGGGCTGCCAGCTCTGCCATGGCCGGAATTATGGATCAGGTCAGTTCGGCTGTGCTCGTCGAGGACGTATTCTGTCCGCAATGCCCATTACGCTCGGGCGCATGAAGCTGAGTCTGCGAGCCCTCAACCGCGCGACGATGGATCGGCAGCTGCTGCTGCGCCGGGCATCGATGCCGGCGCTGGCGGCCGTCGAGCACCTCGCCGGATTGCAGGCGCAGGCGCCGTTCCCGCCGTACTACGCGCTGTGGGCGCGGCTGCACGGCTTCAAGCCACACGACCTGGCGAAGCTGCTCCTGGACCGCAGCGTGGCGCGGATCGTGCTGATGCGCGGCACCGTGCACCTCGTGACGGCGGCCGACGCGCTGGCGTGGCGCCCCCTCGTGCAGCCGATCATGGACCGCGACCTCCGCACGAACACGCTGCACGCGGCCCGCGTGGCCGGCCTCGACCACGGCGAGGTGGCGGCCGTGACGCGCGAACTGCTCGCGGGCCGCCCGCACACGAGCGCGCAGTTGGGCGCCGCGCTCGCCGAGAAGTGGCCCGAGCGCGAGAGCGACGCGTTGATGCACCTGGCGCGCTGTCTTCTGCCGCTGGTGCAGATCCCGCCGCGCGGCGTGTGGGGTCAGGCCGGCCGGCCGACGTACCAGCTCGCGGACCGCTGGCTGGCCGGCACCGAAGCCGTGCCCTCGGCCGAACAGCTCGTGCGGCGCTACCTCGCGGCGTTCGGCCCGGCGACGGTGGCCGACGCGCAGGCGTGGTCGGGTCTCACGAAGCTCGGTGAAGTGATCGACGGGATGGACTTGCGCACGTACGTCGATACCGCCGGCCGCACGCTCTACGACCTGCCCGGCGCGACACTGCCCGGCGAGGACGTCCCCGCGCCGCCGCGGTTGCTGGCGCCGTTCGACCAGCCGCTGCTCTCCTACGCCGACCGCACGCGCGTGATCCGCGACGAGCACCGCAAGCGCGTGATCAGCTAGAACGGTCTGGTCAAGGGCACGCTGCTCGTCGGCGGCTTCGTGAAGGGCGCCTGGGACCTCAAGACCACCCGCGACGCGGCCACGCTCGTGCTCACGCCGTACGAATGGCTGCCGAAGCGCGACACGGCCGCGTTGGAAAGCTTCGGCAAGCGCCTGCTGACCTGGGCCGAACCCGGGCTGCGCCACGACATCCAGGTGTTTCCCGAGTAATCCGGCACTGGCCGGAATTCTCGATTCTCTGACCGTTCGTGTCCTTCCACCTCGGGGGACGCATCGGTAACTTGCTCAGGATGGGTGACACGGCAAGGACGCCGTCGGTGCTGATCGTGGGCGCCGGGTTCGGCGGGGTCGGCACGGCGATCGAACTGAAGCGCGCCGGCTTCCACGACTTCACGATCCTCGAGCGCGCGAACGAGCCCGGCGGGGTGTGGCGCGAGAACACCTACCCCGGCGCGGCGTGCGACATCCCGTCGCCGCTGTACTCGTTCTCCTACGCGCCCAATCCTCACTGGCCCAAGCGGTTCTCGATGCAGCCGGACATCCACGCCTACCTCAAGCGCGTGGTGGCGGACTACGACCTCGGCCCCCACATCCGCTACGGCCAGGAGGTGACGGCCGCGACGTTCGACGAGGGCCGCTGGCGCGTCGAGACGGCCGGTGGCGAGACGTTCGAGGCCGACGTGTTCGTGCCGGCGGTCGGGCAGCTGTCGAGGCCGGTGCTGCCCGACATCGCGGGGCGCGACAGCTTCGAGGGCGTGGCGTTCCACTCCGCGCAGTGGAACCACGCGGCGGACCTCGAGGGCAAGCGCGTCGCCGTGATCGGCACCGGGGCGAGCGCGATCCAGTTCGTGCCCGAGCTGCAGAAACGCGCCGCCAAGCTCACGATCTTCCAGCGCACGGCGCCCTACATCATGGCCAAGAACGACACGCGGTACGCACGCTGGCAGAAGCGCCTGTTCGAACGCCTCCCGGCGACGCAGCTGCTCGGCCGCCTGCGGATCTTCCTGCTCGCCGAGTACGCGACGTACGCGATGACGCGCCACCCCGTGCTGGCGAAAGCCTTCGAGCTCCGGACGGCGCAGCTGCGGCACAAGCACATCAAGGATCGCGCGCTGCGGCGGAAGCTGACGCCGAAGTACCCGTTGGGCTGCAAGAGGATCCTGTTCACCAACGACTACCTGCCCGCGCTCGCGCAGCCGAACGTCGAGGTCGAGACCGGCCGGATCCGCGAGATCACACCGCGTGGAGTGCGCACCGAAGACGGCGTGGAGCACGAAGCCGACGTGATCGTGTACGGCACCGGCTTCAACGCCACCGACTTCCTCGGCTCGATGAAGGTACTCGGACTCGACGGGCGCAGTCTCGACGACGCGTGGCGCGGCGGCGCCCGCGCGTACCTGGGGATGACGGTGCCCGGGTTCCCGAACCTGTTCTGCGTTTACGGCCCCAACACCAACCTCGGCGCCGGCTCCATCATCTACATGATCGAGCGGCAGTCGCGTTACATCCGCCAGGCCGTGGAACAGCTCGCGCGGCCGGGGGTGTCCTATGTGGACGTGCGGCCCGAGGTGGAGGAACGCTACGACCGCGAGGTGCAGCAGCGGCTGGGCCACAGCGTGTGGAGCGCGTGCACGAGCTGGTACCGCCAGGCCGACGGGCGCGTGAGCACCAACTGGCCCGGCCTGGTGACCGAGTACGACCGCAGGACCCGGGTGCTCGACCCGGCCGACTTCAGGGTGGTGGCCTCGTCTTGAACAGCACGGTCTTGAACACCGACTACGACGTGCTCGTGATCGGCTCGGGCTTCGGCGGCAGCGTCACGGCGTTGCGGCTCACGGAGAAGGGGTACCGCGTCGGCGTGCTCGAAGCCGGGCGCCGCTTCGCCGACGACGAGTTCGCCAAGACGTCGTGGCGGCTGCGGAAGTACTTGTGGGCCCCGAAACTCGGCCTGTACGGCATCCAGCGGCTGACCCTGCTGAAGAACACCTTCGTGATGAGCGGCACCGGAGTCGGAGGTGGTTCGCTCGTCTACGCGAACACGCTGTACGAGCCGCCGGACGCGTTCTACCGGGACAAGCAGTGGGCGCACATCACGGACTGGAAGGACGAGCTGGCGCCCTACTACGACCAGGCCAAACGCATGCTGGGCGTCGTCGAGAACCCGCTCACGACGCCGGCCGACGAGGTGCTGCGCGAGGTCGCCGACGACATGGGGATCGGCCACACCTACCGCAGCACGCCCGTCGGCGTGTACTTCGGCTCGCGCCCCGGTGAGGAGTCGCCCGACCCGTTCTTCGGCGGCGCCGGCCCCGCACGGCGCGCCTGCACCCACTGCGGCGAGTGCATGACCGGTTGCCGCGTCGGCGCGAAGAACACCACGGTGAAGAACTACCTCTACCTCGCAGAACAAGCCGGCACGGAGGTCCACCCGTTGACGACGGTGGTCTCCGTGCGCCCGGTCGACGGGGGCTACGCGGTGGACACCGAACGCACCGGCCGCTGGGTCCGGCGCGGCCGGCGCACCTTCACCGCGCGCGAGGTCGTCTTCTCGGCCGCGGCACTGGGCACGCAACGGCTCCTGCACCAGCTCCGCGACGACGGCACGCTCCCGGGCTTGTCCCCGCGCCTCGGCCTGTTGGCGCGCACCAACTCCGAGGCCGTGCTCGCCGCCCGCTCGCTGCGCAAGGACACCGACTACACGCGCGGCGTGGCCATCACGTCGTCGATCCACCCGGACGCCGTCACCCACGTCGAGCCCGTGCGCTACGGCAAGGGCAGCAACGTCATGGGCCTCATGGCCACCGTCCTCGTGGACGCCGAACCCGGCAAACGCCGATGGGCGCTGGGGCTTCGCGAACTGGCGAGGCGCTGGCGCCAGCTGCCGCGCCTGCACAACCCGCGACACTGGTCGGAACGCATGATCGGCCTGCTCGTGATGCAGACGCTCGACAACTCCGTGACCACGTACACGAAACGGGGCCTGCTCGGCCGCCGCATGACCACTCGTCAAGGCACCGGCGAACCAACCCCTGACTGGATCCCCGCCGGCCACGACGTGACCCGCCGCGTCGCCGCGAAGATCGGCGGCATCCCGCAGGGCGCGTGGACCGACCTCGCCAACACCCCGATCACCGGCCACTTCATCGGCGGCTGCACCATCGGCGACTCCCCCGACACCGGCGTCGTCGACCCCTACCAGCGCGTGTACGGCCACCCGGGCCTCCACATCGTGGACGGCTCGACGATCTCCGCCAACCTGGGCGTGAACCCGTCGCTGACGATCACCGCCCAGGCCGAACGCGCGATGGCGTTGTGGCCGAACAAGGGCGAGGCTGATCCACGCCCGGCGCTGGGCGAGACCTACCGCCGGATCACCCCGGTGGCCCCGCTGAAGCCCGCCGTCCCGCCGTCCGCCCCCGGCGCACTGCACCTGCCGATCATCGACATCCACACCTGACCTCCGGCACACCCCACCTACCGACCATCGACATCCGCACCTAGCCTCCGGCCGACAACGCCACTTCGCCACGCACCCAGACCCGCCCCTGCACCTCGATCCCCAGCTTCAACGCGGTCTGGATCACCTTGCCAAGGCACGCTTTCCCGCCTTGACAAGGTGATCCAGACCGTCGTCACAATCAAAGATCGGGGTGCTCTCCCCCACCCCCTCGGCAATGGTGCGCTCCGCGCGCCGAGCCGACGGAACCGACTCTCACCAGCAGATTCAACAGTTCCTCAACACATACACCAACCACCACCAGGCACGCTTGCGACGTCGCACGCGCTCACCCCCCTCTGAGCACGTGCACTGGGGGTGTCTTGAAAGGAGCTCCCGCGACGACGCCCTCCCTGCCGTCGCGGGAGTCCTTCCAAGGTCTGTCCGGAGCGCCCCTAAGGCAGATTCGCGAGCGCGCCGCCAACGGTGTTCGCGAACGCGTACCCGGCGGACGCGTCCCAGTTGATCGACCAGGTCATGGCACCGCGGATCGCCGGGTACGTGGCCGAGGGTTTGAAGCCGGCGCAGCTGGTGCCGCGGGCGAGGCAGTTGAGCGCCGAGACGACGTTCGACGGAGCCTGGTAGCCGCCGCCCGCCGAGCCGGAAGCCGGCAGACCGAGGGCCACCTGGTCGGCCCGCAGACCGCCTTGCAGCTGGATGCACGCCAGCGCCGTCAGGAAGTCG
The DNA here is from genome assembly GCF_040689465.1 of Amycolatopsis sp. NPDC051373. Lineage (NCBI taxonomy): Bacteria > Bacillati > Actinomycetota > Actinomycetes > Pseudonocardiales > Pseudonocardiaceae > Amycolatopsis > Amycolatopsis sp. NPDC051373. Next base: position 63,096 of record NZ_JBFBAE010000023.1, read on the forward strand.
ACGGTGGCCTGCGCGTAGACCTGGCCGTTGCAGCCGAGCATGGTGCCCGAGTTGTAGTACTGCATGTTGACGACCGTGAGGATGTCCTTGATCCCCAGCGCGAGCTGGAAGTAGCCGCCCTGGGTGGACTGCATGTCGATCGTCTGCGGCGCCATGGTGATGACCGAGCCGCCGCCGTTGTGGATGCTGCGCAGGGCCTGACCCATGTAGGTGGCGTTGATGCCGTTCTCCAGGTCGATGTCCACGCCGTCGAAGCCGTAGCTCGAGATCAGCGACTTCACGGAGTTGGCGAAGTTGTTCGCCGACGACGAGTCGCTGACGTTGATCGTGCCGTTCTGGCCGCCGACGGAGATGATCACCTTCTGGCCGCGAGCCTGCACGGTCTTGATGTCGGCGCGGAACTGCGCGTCGGTGTAGCCGCCGAGCTGCGACGACAGGCCGGGGTCGAGCGTGAAGTTCACGGCGCCCGGCGAGCCCGTGGCGTCGGCGAAGGCCACGGCGATGATGTTGTAGCGCGTGGGCACGTCGGCCAGCTTGAGGGCCTTGGCGCCGTTGTAGAAGTTCTGCCAGTAGCCCGTGAGCACGTGTTTGGCCAGGTCACCGGTGGTCGGCGGCTGGGAGGTGGTGGGCGTCGTCGACGGAGTGGTCGGTGTCGTCGGCGTGGTGGGCGTGGTCGGGGTCGTGGGCGGCGGGGTGCCCGGGCCGTCGAGGTTGACGTCGTCGGCCAGATAGGCCGGCTGGCCGTACCAGCCGTGCAGGTAGACGGTGATGCTCGTGGACGCGCCGGTGGTGAAGGCGACCGAGAGCTGGCTCCAGCCACTCGTTCCCGGCGTCCAGGTGCTGGTGTCGGCGCCGCCGGTGCCGGAGACGCCCAGGTAGACGTAGCTGCCCTGCACCCAGGCCGACAGCTTGTAGGCGGTGTTCGCCTTCACCGTCACCTGCTGCGAGCACTGGGCGGTGTCGGACGAGGACGGCGCGGCGCTCAGCGCCTTGGTTCCGCCGTGGGCGCCGCTGGACACCACGGAGGCGGAACCACTGCAGGTCCAGCCGGAAAGGCTGCCGCTTTCGAAGCCGGGGTTGGCGAGGATGTTGGCCGCTGAGGCGCTGCCGCCGATGACGAAGGTGACACCGAGGCACGCGGCCACGGTGGCGATCAGGGCGCCGATCGCCAGTTTGGGTCTGCGGGAAGAACGTGGGAATGGGGACACAGCTTGACCTCCACGAAAGAGTGAGGCAGGTCACCACAAAGTGGACTAGACCAATCCCGGTGTCAAGGAACCGTTCGGGCGTCGCTTCGACGGGGCCATACGAAAGTCGCACCGAACCGGACGGCAGAATGCTCGGCACGGGACACCGAGACGGAGCAGGAGCCTGGTTGTGAGCGTGCAGTCGGTCGAGGAGCGGATCGCCGAAGAGCTGGGGGTGCGCGAAGGTCAGGTCAAGGCCGCGGTCGACCTCCTCGACGGGGGGTCGACCGTGCCGTTCATCGCCCGGTACCGCAAGGAAGTCACCGGGATGCTCGACGACGCGCAGCTGCGCACGCTCGAGGAACGGCTGCGCTACCTGCGGGAACTCGACGAGCGGCGCGTCGCCGTGCTGGAGTCGATCCGCACGCAGGGCAAGCTCGACGAGGCGCTCGAGGCCCAGATCATGGCCGCGGACACGAAGTCGCGCCTGGAAGACATCTACCTGCCGTACAAACCGAAGCGGCGGACGAAGGCGCAGATCGCCCGTGAGGCCGGCCTCGAGCCGCTGGCCGACGGCCTCATGAACGACCCGAACACCGACCCGCAGGCCGCGGCCGCGGTGTTCGTCGACGCCGAAAAGGGCGTCGCCGACGCGCAGGCCGCGCTCGACGGCGCCCGCTCGATCCTCGTGGAGCGCTTCGCGGAAGACGCCGACCTGATCGGCGAGCTGCGCGAGAAGATGTGGACCGAGGGGCACATCGCGTCGAAGGTCCGCGCGGGCAAGGAAGAGGAAGGCGCCAAGTTCGCCGACTACTTCACCTTCTCGGAGCCGTACACGAAGCTCCCCTCGCACCGCATCCTCGCGATGCTGCGCGGCGAGAAGGAAGAAATCCTCGACCTGTCGATGGAGGCCGAGGAACCCCGGGCCGAGGACGCCGAGCCGCGCGTCGGTCCGACCGAGTACGAGATGCGGATCGCGCACAAGTTCGGCGTCACCCAGCAGGGCCGGCCCGCCGACAAGTGGCTCGGCGACACCGTGCGCTGGGCCTGGCGCACCAAGATCCTCCTGCACCTGGGCATCGACCTGCGGATGCGGCTGCGCCAGTCGGCCGAGGACGACGCCGTGCGGGTGTTCGCGGCCAACCTGCGGGACCTGCTGCTGGCCGCGCCGGCCGGCACGCGCGCGACGATGGGCCTCGACCCGGGCTTCCGCACCGGCGTGAAGGTGGCCGTGGTCGACGCGACCGGCAAGGTCGTGGACACGCACGTGATCTACCCGCACCAGCCGGCGAACAAGTGGGACCAGTCGATCGCCGAGCTCGCCGTGCTGTCGGCGAAGCACCACGTGGACCTGATCTCGATCGGCAACGGCACCGCGTCGCGTGAGACGGACAAGCTCGCGCAGGAGCTCATCAAGAAGCACCCCGAACTGAGCCTCACGAAGGCCGTGGTCAGCGAGGCGGGCGCGTCGGTGTACTCGGCGTCGGCGTTCGCGTCGCAGGAGCTGCCGGGCATGGACGTATCGCTGCGCGGCGCCGTCTCGATCGCGCGCCGGCTGCAGGACCCGCTGGCCGAGCTGGTGAAGATCGACCCGAAGTCGATCGGCGTCGGGCAGTACCAGCACGACCTGTCCGAGGTGTCGCTGTCGCGCTCGCTCGACGCGGTGGTGGAGGACTGCGTGAACGCGGTCGGCGTGGACGTGAACACCGCGTCCGCTCCCCTGCTCACGCGCGTTTCGGGCATCACCACGGGGCTGGCCGAGAACATCGTGTCCCACCGCGACACGAACGGCCCGTTCAAGTCGCGCACGGCCCTGAAGGAGGTCGCGCGGCTCGGGCCCAAGGCGTTCGAGCAGTGCGCCGGCTTCCTGCGCATCCCGGACGGCGACGACCCGCTCGACGCGTCTTCGGTGCACCCCGAGGCGTACCCGGTGGTGCGGCGGATCCTCGACCGCACCGGCTCGGGCATCCGCGAGCTGATCGGCAACGCACGCACGCTGCAGGCGCTCAAGCCGACGGAGTTCGTGGACGAGACCTTCGGGCTCCCGACCGTCACGGACATCCTGACCGAGCTGGAGAAGCCCGGCCGCGACCCGCGTCCGGCGTTCAAGACGGCGACCTTCGCCGAGGGCGTGGACAAGATCGGTGACCTCAAGCCCGGGATGCGGCTGGAGGGTGTGGTCACGAACGTGGCGGCGTTCGGCGCGTTCATCGACGTCGGCGTGCACCAGGACGGCCTCGCCCACGTGTCGGCGCTGTCGAAGAACTTCGTGAAGGACCCGCGTGACGTCGTGAAGCCCGGCGACATCGTGAAGGTGAAGGTGCTCGACGTCGACGTGCCGCGCAAGCGGATCTCGCTGACGCTGCGCCTGGACGACGAGCCGGGTGCTTCGTCGCAGGACCGTCGTGGTGGTGGCGGCGGTCGCGACCGCGGTCAGGGCGGCGGCGGTGGCGGCCAGGGCGGTGGCGGCGGTCAGCGTCGTGGCCAGCAGGGCAACCGCGGCGGTGGCGGCGGCGGTCGTGACCGCGGGGGCAACTCCGGCGCAAACGGCTCGATGGCCGACGCGCTGCGGCGGGCCGGATTCGGCAAGTAGGTCTAGCGGGTTTTCGACCAGCGGATTTCGCCGTCGTGCCACTCGTCGGTGGGCGTGAGCCCGGCGGCGGTGGCCACGGCGGCGGAAGCCCGGTGCCCGGGGTGGATGTGGGCGAGAACGACGGCCACCGGCTGCCGGTCGAGCCAGGCAACGAGCGCCTGGGTGGCTTCGGTGGCGATGCCGCGGCCTTGCCACGGCGTCCCCACCACCCAGGCGATCTCGGCGCCGGCGGCGCTCGCGGTCGCCTGGACGGTGCCCGTCAGGCAGTCCTCGCCGCGAAGCCGGATCACCCAGTTCAGCCACGTCACGGCCGGGTCAGGCGAGCCGGCGGTCATGCGCTGATAGCGCGTGCGCAGGGCTTCCGGACTGTCCGGGCTGCCGCCGATGAAGGTGTGCAGCGCCGGATCGGACAGCACCCGCGCCATCTCCCCGGCGTGCTCGACGAGCAGCGGCAGCAGGTCCAGCCGCGCGGTGGTGATGGCCTGGGCTTCGAGGCGGGGTGCGGTCACGACGCGCCAGCGTAGCCGCGCGGACGAGCGCGGCCCGGGTTCGCGGACCGGTGCGGCCGCGAACCCGGTGCACTCAGACGTTCGTCACTGCGCGATTCCCAGCAACGCGGCCTCGAGCGCGATCAGGATCTCCGCAGTTGCTTTCGGGTCGCTCAAGGACCGACCCGTGGCGGCCTCGATCCGCCGCAGCCGGTGGCGGATCGTGTTGGGGTGGCAGAACAGCACCGCCGCGGCGCCCGACGCCGATCCCCTGCTGTCCCGCCATGCGGCCAGGGTGTCGAGGAGGACCTTGCTGTGCTCGGCGGGCAGGTCCAGGATCGGCCCGAGGACGGCCTGCCGGACTCGCTGCATCGCGTCGGGCGCGCTGACCGCCGCGACGGCGAGCGGAAAGTCGTCGAACATCGTCACGTGCGGGGTGCCGGCGACCGTGCTCGCCAGTGCGATGCGCGCGAACCGCAGCGCGGCCGCCGTTTCCGTCAGTGCCAGGTACGGCGGGCTGACGCCGATCCGGCTGCGGGCCGACTCCGTCAGGGTCGATGTGAGCGGGCGCAGGTCGGCGTCGTTCTCGAAGCGGACGATCCCGATCTGCGCGTCGGGCGTCAGCCGCCAGGCCGAACCGATGCGTCGTACCCGCAAGCGGTTCTCGATGCCGGGCAGCGCTTCCTGCGCGCGCTGCACCGATTCGGCCGCGACCACGACGAACGGCCCCCGTTTGGGCAGGCGGAGCACGTCCGCGACTTCTCAGACGGACGTCTCGTTCAGCGGGCGCCCCTCCAGAAGGGCGCCGACCAGGGCCGAGCGCTCGCCCTCGTTGCGCAGCACCAGAGCCATCGTCGCCTCGCGGTGGGCGGCGGCCATCTCCTCGGCGAAGGTGTCGTGGGCGGACCAGAGGTCGGACGCCGCGTCCACCAGCGCCTGATCGGAGACCTGTGCCCGGGTCCGGGCGTGCCGCACGAGGCTGTGCCAGATCTGGCTGAACAACACGCGGAACGCCGCCATGACCACCGACAGCGGCACCCCTTGCTCGGCTCGCAGAGCACCGGTCGCCCGGGCCGCCGCGACGTCGGCGAACCGGTCCTCGCGCAAGGACCGCAGGACGTACTCGAGGTTGCCTTGCACCGAGCGCCGCAGGTCGTCGGCCGAAACAACGCTGTGCATGGCGTAGAACTCGACGCGGGTCTCGATCGCGGACGCGATCTCATCCGCGAACGCTTCGATGGTGCCCAGCAGCCGTCCGGCGAGTGCCACGAGCTCCGGATCGGGCCCGCTCGTGGCTACGCGTCGCGTCACCAGGTCAGCCTAGTGGCCTGTTTCACCCGGCGGCAGCGGCGACGATCAGGTCGACCGTCTCGGCCGGTTTGCTGATCATCGCAACGTGCGAACTGGCGATCTCCACCGTCTGCGCTCCGGCGCGCTTCGCCATGAACCGCTCGGCCTCCGGCGGGATCGTGACATCGTCGGCGGCCACGAGGTACCAGCTCGGGATGGTCCGCCAGCCGGGCACGCCGGAAGGGGCGGACAGGCAGGACAACGCGAACCCGCGCTGGGCGACGGACATGAAAGCGGCGAGGTCGGGGTCGAGATCGGCGCAGAACAGCCGGTGGAAGGACGCCAGCTCGATGTACCCGTCTGCGTCGCCCTCGGGCGCGCCCGGGTACGGGCGCCGAACCAGGCGCTCGCCGAGTTCGGACGTCCCGCCGCCGAGCGCGAAGGACTCGAGCAACGTCTCTCCCTCGTCCGGTGCGAAGGCGGCGATGTAGACCAGCGCCCGCACGTTCGGGAGGCCCGTGCTCGCGTTGGTGATCACGCAACCGCCGTACGAGTGGCCGACGAGCACGACGTCGCCCTCGATCGTCGACAGGACGTCCCTGACGTAGCCGGCGTCGGCGGCGACCCCGCGCAGCGGGTTGGCCGGCGCGAGCACCGGAAACCCGCGTTCCCGCAGGCCGGCGGCCACCGCCTGCCAGCCGGAAGCGTCGGCGAAAGCGCCGTGGATCAGGACGACGGTGGGTAGTGCGGGAGCGGCCATGACAAGTCTCGTTCCTGGTGTGAGGTGAAAGGGATTGCCTGCTCACCGTGCAGCAGGGTCGCCGCGGTGGCGATGTTCCCGGCCAACCTGAACGAGGCCTTTTGTTGTCCGCGGGGACAACCCGGCTCGAGCCCTAGGCGTTCATCTCGTACGCCCCCGAAAGGTCGCGCACCACTGTCCACACGCGACCGAATCGGTCGGCGTCGACCACGGGCTTGCGCAGGGCCGCGAGCGCGATTTCCTGCTGCTTCGCCGTGGAGCTCGCCTTGCCGTTGAGGTCCACCGCGGCCGCGCTGAAGTCCTGCACCAGCACGGCGAAGAGCTGGTCCACGACGTCGTCGGACTCGCCGGTGAGCTCGGCCTGCTCCAGGATCAGCTGGCCGTAGACGACGAGGGTGAACAGCTCCGTCAGAGCCAGCCCGAAGTCCAGATCGGCCTGCTGGGCCTCGTCCGGCGCGGCTTCGGTGAGCAGGCGCACGAGGTGGTCGGCCTGCTCGCGGAAGAGCGCCACGTTCGGGATGTGCGAAGCCTTGCCGTAGGCCGTTTTCCAGTCGTGGAAGCGGACCTTCGACAGGCCGCGCGCGGGGCCCTGGCGGAAGAGGAACTCGTCGTCCGCAGCGTCATCGTGGGTCGGAACCGGGGCGTAGTCCTGGGGCGCGAAGAGGTACGCGGGCATGAACTTCGCGATCAGCGCGAGGTTGACCGCCACCGTGCCCTCCAGCTTGGGCAGGCCGTCGATGTCGTTCTTGGCCATGGCGAGGTAGGTGTCGGCCTCGAAGCCCTTGGCCGCGACGACGTCGGCGACCAGGCCGATCACCTTCTGCGCCTGCGTGGTCACCTTCATCTTGGTGATGGGGTTGAACAGCAGGTAGCGGCGGTCGTCCGGGCCGGCGGAGCGGAAGTAGTCCACGGCGCGGTCGGAGAACAGCTTCATGCCGACCAGCCGGGCGTAGGCCTCCACGAACTCGCGGCGCACGTGCGGGAAGTCGGTGACGGGCTTGCCGTAGAGGATGCGGTTGTGGGCGTGGGTGATGGCCTCGTACAGCGAGTGCGTGGCCATGCCGATGCCACCGAAGCACAGGTTGAACTTGCCGATGTTCACGGTGTTGAGCGCGGCGCTGAAGGCCTCCGGGCCGACGTGCAGGAGGTCCTCGGCGTGCACCGGGTAGTCCTCGAGCCGGAACTGGGCGACGAACATCTGCGAGGGCACGACGTTCTTCACCACGTGGTAGTTCGGGTGCGTCGAATCGGCGTAGAAGAACACGTACTGGTCCGGGCCCTCGACGCCGTCGATGCGGCCGAAGACCGACACCGTGCGGGCGACGTTGCCGTTGCCGATGTAGTACTTCGAGCCGTTGGCGCGGTAGCCGCCCGCGCCGTCGGGCGTGAGGACGAGATCGGACGAGTAGATGTCGGCGCCGTGGTCCTTTTCGGACAGTCCGAACGCGCCGACGCCGCCCGCGTCCAGGGCGTCGGCCGCCCGCTTGCGCGCGACCTCGTTGCCGCTCTGCCACACCGGGCCGAGCCCGAGGATGGTGACCTGCCACGGGTACCAGTAGTTGAGGCCGTAGAAGCCGAGGAGCTCCGACAGCGCGGCCACGCGGCTGGTGTCCCAGCGCTTGTCCGGCGCCCCATCGGCGGCCGCGGCAGGCGTGAGGAACGTGGCGAAGAGGCCTTCCTTGCCGGCGAACTCGAGGAAGTCCGCGTAGAAGGTGCGGTTGTGGTAGTCCTCGGTGAGCTTGCGCTTGCCGCGTGACTCGAACCACTCGATCGTGGCCAGCAGCAGGCGCCGGGTCTCCGGGTCGAACGACTGCGGGTCGTAGGCCCGCGGGTTGAGCAGCGGCATGGCTCTCCTCCGTGATTACCGACGGGTAACTTAGCAAGGGGCCGGGGTGCGGGCAAACTCACTCGGCCCTGCGTGCGCGTTCGGCTATACTGATCTTGCGGTCCGCTCAGTTCTGCCTCGGATCGCGTGTTGTTGTCGACTACCACGCGCCGCGGCCCCCCGAGGTCTGCGCCGGGCAGGACAACCCTTCTCACGTATGGAGAACCGGGGCGTTTCGAGCGCCCGTACGCACTTATGACCACTTTTACTGAACTCGGCCTGCCAAAGTCCCTGGTGGACGCGCTGGCGGCCCAGGGCGTCACCTCGCCGTTCCCGATCCAGGAAGCCACGCTGCCGCACACGCTCGCGGGCCGCGACGTGCTCGGCCGCGGCCGCACGGGCTCCGGCAAGACCTACGGCTTCGCGCTGCCCGTGCTGGCCCGCCTCGCCGCCGGCCCCACGCGCCGGCGTCCCGGCCGCCCGCGCGCGCTGATCCTCGCGCCGACGCGCGAGCTCGCCACCCAGATCGAGGCCACCATCGCGCCGCTGGGCAAGGTGCTGGGCCTGAAGACGACCACGATCTTCGGCGGCGTGAGCGCGTCTCCGCAGATCACGCGCCTGCGCGACGGCGTGGACATCGTCGTCGCCTGCCCCGGCCGCCTGGCCGACCACATGCGCTCCGGCGAGGTGAAGCTCGACCAGATCGAGATCACCGTGCTCGACGAGGCCGACCACATGGCCGACCTGGGCTTCCTGCCCGAAGTGCGGCGCATCATGGACCAGACGCCCGAGCGCGGGCAGCGGCTGCTCTTCTCCGCGACCCTCGACGGCGGCGTCGACGTGCTGGTCAAGCGCTTCATGCACGACCCGGTCACGCACAGTGTCGACTCGGCGCAGTCGCCCGTCTCGACCATGACGCACCACGTGCTGCACCTCGAGGAGACCCACCGCCTGCCGGTGCTCGTCGACCTCACGGCCGCGCCCGGCCGCACGCTCGTGTTCACGCGCACCAAGCACCGCGCGAAGAGCCTCACGCGCAAGCTGGTGGCCAGCGGCGTGCCGGCCGTCGAGCTGCACGGCAACCTCGGCCAGAACGCGCGCACGCGCAACCTGGAGGCGTTCTCCTCCGGTGCGGCCAAGACCCTGGTCGCCACCGACATCGCGGCCCGCGGCATCCACGTGGACGACGTCACCCTCGTCATCCACGCCGACCCGCCCGTGGAGCACAAGGCCTACCTGCACCGCTCCGGCCGCACCGCGCGTGCGGGCGCGTCGGGCACCGTGGTGACGCTGATGACCGACGACCAGATCGCCGACGTCCGCGACCTCACCCGCAAGGCCGGCATCAAGCCCACGACCACGCAGATCGGCCCCGGCCACCCGCTGCTGGCCGAGCTCGCCCCCGGCGATCGCACGTTCGACGCCTCGCCGCGCCGCCCGATCGTCGACAACCGCCCGAAGAAGGTCACCGCTTCCGGCGGCGACGCTTCCGCCCGCGGCGGCCGTCGCGGCGGGCCGGCTCCGGAGAACCGCGGTGGGCAGGGCGCTCGCGCCAACGCCCAGTCGCACCGGGGCGAGCCGGCCGGACGCGGCGGCTCCAGCCGCGGCAGCCGGGGTGGCGCCGGGCGGGACTCGTTCGGCGAAGGCCGCGGTCGCGGCGGTGCTGCTCGCGAATCGTTCGGTGAGAGCGGCGGCCGTGGTCGCGGCGGCACTTCGCGGGAAGCCGTCGCCGACGGCGCCGGGCGCGGTCGTGGTGACGCCGGACGTTCAGCCGGGGGGCGCAGCGGCGCCGGGCGCGCGAACGCCGGCCGCGGTGGCGCCGCAGCCGGCCGCACCGGTGGCGGTCGCGGTGGCGCAGCCGCCGCCCGCACGCAGGGCGAACCGCGCCGCGGTGGTTCCGGCCAGTCGGCGACGCGTTCGCAGCAGCCCAGCCGCGCCGGCTCGGCCTCCGGCTCCAGCCGTGGCGCCGCGGCATTCTCGGCCGGCACCCGCGCGGGATCTCGCCGCACCGGGCGCTGACCGTCCACTTCAGACCGGCCCGCAGGCTCCTCGCCTGCGGGCCGGTTTTTTGTGCCGCAGGCGCGTCAGAGCTGGCCGAGCAAGGCGAACGCCGGCGGGAAACCGCCCAGCACCACGAACGCGGCGATGTTCGTCTTCTTGTACTGCACCAGCAAAGCCACGAACTCCCGCAGAAAAGCGCTCGGCACGAAGTACGACGCCGTCTTCGCCCCGATCACGTCCAGGCGCAACCGCAGGCGGCGAGCGAGGATGGCGGTGCGGAAGACGTGGTAGTTGTTCGTCACGGCGAGGATCCGGCCGGAAATCCCCCGCGCGCGCAGCAGTTCCACGCTGAAGCGCAGGTTCTCGTCGGTCGTCGTGGCCTTGTCCTCCAGCAGCACCGACTCCCGAGGCACTCCGGCGTTCTCCAGATACGCAGCCATCGCCACGGCTTCCGAGGTGAGCTCGTCACTGCCCTGGCCACCGGACACGACCACGACGGCCTCGGGCGAGCGCTGGTAGCACTGCACCCCGCGGTCCAGCCGGCTGGCCAGCAGCGGCGGCACGCGGTCACCCAGCAAACCGGAGCCCAGCACGATGATCGCGACGGCGCGGGCGCGGCGGTTCAACCGGCTGTAGAGCACGGAGTACATGAGCAGCGCCGTGAACACGAACGCCAGATACGCCGAGAGCAGCAGTGCCGACAGCGCCACCACGATCAGCCACGGCGCCGCGCGCGTGAAAGCGACCGCGCCCACCGTGAAGACGTAGACCGCCAGAATCGCCAGCCCCGCGAGCAGCGACAGCAGGTTCGCCGGCCGATGCCCCTCGCGGCGCCACATCACCGCGCCGTTGGCGACCAGCGCCCACGGCAGCACCAGCGCGGCGATCACCGCCACCACCGCGACGACGATCAGAACCACGGTCTGCAGCCACACCAGCCCCGCCGTGAGGCTGAAGAGCCACAACGCCGTCAACACCAAAGCGATCGCGAACCACACGGCGTTGCCGAACCGCCGTGGCTCGCGCAGGAACCGCACCAAGAAGATCAGATCGGCGAGCAGCGCCAGGATCGCGGGGGCCATGATCGGACATTGTGGCGGGTGCCGCGAAACCGCGTCCGATGAACCCCGTCAGAGCGAAGACGTGAGGCCGCGCGCCCGCAGCACGGCGCGCTCCAGCGGCCGGAACACCAGCAGCTCGATCCCGATCCCGACGAGCAGGATCAAGAAGATCGCCGCGATCACCTTCTCGATCGCGTTGAGCGACGAGCCCTGGTTCAAGTACGCGCCCAGGCCGATGCCGAGCTGCGGCGAGAGCGCGATCAGCTCGGCCGCCATCAGCGAACGCCACGAGAACGCCCAGCCCTGCTTCAGCCCGGCGAGGAAGCCGGGCAACGCGGCCGGCAGCAGGATGTGGCGGGCCGCGGCCAGCCGGCGCGCGCCCATGACCTGGCCGACGCGCGGCAGGATCGGCGGGATCTGGTCGATGCCGGACACGAGGCCGTTGGCGATCGAGGGCACGGACCCGAGCAACACGACGAAGTAGATCGCCGCGTCGTTGATGCCGAACCAGAGGATCGCGGCCGGCACCCAGGCCACGGACGGCAGGCTCTGCAGCCCCGTGAGCAGCGGCCCGATCGCCGCGCGCACCACGCGGACCTTGGCGACGAGCAGCCCGAGCGGCGTCCCGATCACCACGCCCGCGGCGAAGCCGAGCGCGGCGCGGTGCAGCGACGTCCAGATGAAGCCGAACACCTCACCGTCGGTGAGGCGGTCCCAGAACTCGTTCCACACGGCCAGCGGCGCGGGCAGCTGCGCCTCCGGCCAGAACGCGGCGGCCCACAGGATCTGCCACACGACCACGAGCAGCACGAGCGCGACGACCGGCGGCAGGAAACCCCACGCGAACCGCCGCCAGAACGACGGGCGGCGCTCCCCTACCGGGGCGTCGAGCGCGTCGAGGCCGGAACCGACGGCGTCCAGCTCGTCGACGGGTCCGTCAGGCTGCGGCATGGGTGCTGATCACCTTTCGCAGGTGGCCGGTGATTTCTTCGGTCAGCTCCTCGGTGTCGGCCAGCGGCACGTCGGTCCACTCGCGCACCACGCGGCCCGGGCGCGAGGACAGCAGAACCACGCGCTGGCCCAGCCGCACGGCCTCGCGCACGTCGTGGGTCACGAACAGCACCGACGTGCCCGTGCTGCCCCACACGCGCAGCAGCTCGCCCTGCAGCACGTCGCGGGTGATGGCGTCGAGGGCGGCGAACGGCTCGTCCATCAGCAGCAGTGCCTGCTCGGCGTCACCGCCGACGCGGTGGGTCGCCGCGAGCGCGCGGGCCAGCGCGACCCGCTGGCGCATGCCACCGGACAGCTCGTGCGGACGCTTGTCGCCCACTCCGCTCAGGCGCACCAGGTCCAGCAGCTCGGCGGCCTTGCGGCGGCGCTCGGCGCGGCCGAACCCGGCCAGGCGCAGCGGCAGCTCGACGTTGCGGCTGGCCGTGAGCCACGGCATGAGCGCGGCCTCCTGGAACATCACCGCCGGGCGCGAGGTGTTGAGCGTGATCTCCCCCGCCGACGGCGCGTCGAGGCCGGCCACGAGGTTCAGCAGCGTGCTCTTGCCGCAGCCCGACGCGCCGAGCAGGCACACGAACTCACCTGGCGCCACCGCCAGGTCCATGCCGTCGAGCGCCACCACGGCGCGCCCGGCCGGGCCGAACGCCTTGCCGACGCCGGAAAGCCGCACCGCGGCCGTGCCGGTGAACTCGGTCCGTCCACTGGGGAGGGTGATGGTCATCGCTCGCTGCCTCTCTTCGATCACCAGGGCTGGATCACCGGGACGCGGTCACTTGGCCAGGGCGGGGGCTTCGACGGCGGGTTGCTTCGCTTCCTGCAGGACCTCGTTGAGCGGACCGAAGTCGGCGAACCCCTTGAGCGCCACGGCGGACTTCGCGACGCCCGCGGTGACGGAGTCCTGCGCCAGCTGCGGGAACTGCTCGGGGATCGGGTCCGTGGTCAGCTCGATGCCGGAGAACGCGCGGTCGAGCACGGCCGGGCTCAGCGAGCTGCCGGCGAGCTTCTTGAGCGCTCCGTTGACGACCGTCTTCGCGTCCGCCGGATTGGCCTTGGCCCAGTCGATGGCCGCCAGCTCGCCCTGCAGCACCGCGCGCACGGTGTCGGGGTGCTGCTGCAGGAACTCGCTGCGCACGATCACCACGGTGGTCGGGAACCGGCCGTCGGGCCACAGCGACTTCTCGTCGACGAGCACCTTCGCGCCGGCGTCGAGCACCAGCCGCGAGGACCACGGCTCGGGCAGCCAGCCGCCGTCGACGTCGCCCTTGCGGAAGGCGTCGAGTGTCTTCGGGTTGTCCATCGTGGTCACGGTGACCTGGCCGGTGAGCTGCTTGCCGGCGAGGAACTTCTTGAGCGCCACGTCCTGCGTGTTGCCCAGCTGCGGCGTCGTCAGCGTCTTGCCCTTGAGCTGGTCGACACTGGTGATGTCCGGCTTCACCACGAGCTGGGCACCGCCCGAGACCGCGCCCGAGACCAGCTGGATGGCGCCTTCGGACTTGCTGAAGGCCGTGATGGCCGGGCCCGAGCCGATGAACGCCATGTCGAGCGACTTGCCGAGCAGCGCGTTGACCTCGTCGGGGCCGGCGTTGAACGTCTGCGTGGTCAGCTTCGTCTTGCCCAGCTGCTGGGTGAAGAAGCCCTTGTCGACGCCGATCAGCGCCGGCGCGTGGGTGACGTTCGGGAAGTAGCCGAGGCGGACCTCCGTCGCCGCGCCCTCGTCCGTGGCCGCGGCCTGGGGCCGGTCCGCGCGTGAACAGCCCGTGAGTGCGCCCACTGCGGTCAGCGCGACGAGCGCGGCGGCGAACAGACGGGTTCTCGGGAGCTTGCGCACGGGTGGGCCCTTCCAGCGGCGACGGGTCCCGGCGAGGTTCGCACGGTCACTCACCCGGGCGCATCGACATCCGCATCGCGGGAAAACCGGCGGGAGGCCCTTGACAGGGGTGCCGTTACTTGCTCAGCAGCAACGAGACGTCACCGAACTCGTGCCAGAGGTACCTCCGTTCGACGGCCGCGTCGTAGGCGCGCTGCACCAGGGCGGGGCCGACGACGGCCTCGAGCAGGAGCAGGTGCGAGGCCTCAGGCGTGTGCAGGCCGGTGACGAGCCCGTCGACGACCTGGGCGGGGTGGTCCGGGCCCAGCACCAGCGACGTCCAGCCCGACGCGGCGGTGACGGAGCCGTCCACCGCGGCCGACTCGAGCGCGCGGACCGCGGTCGTCCCCACGGCGACGACGCGGCCACCCTGCGTGCGAACCCAGTTGACCAGCGCGGCCGTGGTGACGGGGACGCGGAAGCGCTCCGCGTACGGGGGCTCTCCCGCTTCCGGCGACGAGACGCCGGTGTGCAGCAGGATCGGCGCGAAGAGCACGCCGCGGGAGACCAGCTGCGTCACCAGTTCCGCGGTGAAGGGGCGGGCGGCGCTGGGCATTTCCGCCGAGCCGGGGTCGCGGGCGAACACGGTCTGGTAGTCGGTGAGCGGCCACGTGCGCGGGACGTAGCCGTAGCGGATGGGGCGGCCGACGAGCGCCAGGTACTTCCCCACGCCGCCTTCGACGTCGACGCGGGCGCGCCAGAGTCGTCGCCGGCCGGCGATGTGCGGCTCGAGCAGGGTGAGGCCGGCTCCGGCGGGCAGCGCGAGGTGCTCGCCTTCGCGGCCGTCGAGCAGCGGACCACCGGTGGCGCGGAGTTCGACGACCCAGGTGCCCTCGTCGAACTCCACGGCGTCGAGCTCGGTGGAGAAGTGGACGCCGACGACGTGGTCGCCGCGCACGGCGTCGACGGCCGCCGGGAGCGTGCCCGAAGTGTTGACGACGAGCAGGTCACCGGGCCGCAGGTGGTCGCCGACCTCGCGGAACGTGGCGTGGTGGACCCCGGCCGGGCTCGCGGTGAGCAGCCGGACCTCGTCGCGGGCGAGGCCCCGTGCTTCGGGTGGTGCGACGGCGAGCAGATCGTCCGACAGCGTGAAGCGGGTGTGCGGAGTGGTCACGAGCGCACCGCCGTGGCGAGGTCGGCGGCGCGGTAGCGGCCGCTGGGCGGGCGTTCGTCGAGCAGCCTGAGGAACGCGGGAACAGCCGTCTCGGGCAGCGGCCGGTCGGAGATGTCCTCGCCGGGGAAGGCGAGCTGGTGCATGGCCGTGCGCAGGTCACCGGGGTCGACGGCGTAGACGGCGAGCTCCGGGTTCTCGACGCCGAGCACGGCCGTGGCGTGGTCGAGCGCGGCTTTCGCGGAGCCGTAGGCACCCCAGCCCTCGTAGGGTTCGACGGCGGCGTCGGAGCTGATGTCGACGAGAGTGCCGTTCGCGGTTTTCAGTGCGGGCAGCAGCGTTCGAGTGAGTGCGAGGGGCGCGAAGACGTTGGTGCGGTAGACGGATTCCAGGGCTTCGAGCGGGTAGTCGGCCAGCGGCGGCAGCGGGCTGATGCCGAGGCTGCTGGCATTGTTCACGAGCAGATCGAGCCGCGGCCCGGCGGCCTCGGCGAGGGCGGCGCGGTGCGCCGGGTCCGTGACGTCGCCGGGCACGGCGGTGAAGCCGATCTCGTCGGCGGTAGTCCGCAACGCTTCCGCACCCCGCGCGGTGCCCAGCACTGTCCACTTGCGACGGACGAGGGCCCCGGCGAGGGCCCGCCCCAGCCCGGCTGACGCGCCGGTGATGACGGCGACTGGCATGGTTCCTCCTGGAGTAGGTACCAACCAGCGTGCGACCTCTACTTTACTGGAGGTCAACCTTCTTTCCGCCGCGCAGGATCAAATACGCCACCAGTGAAACCACGAACCCCGCGTAGTACGCCAGATCCGCACCGTGCAGGGCGGCGGCGACAGGTCCGGTGTAGACAGTGGTGTTCATGAACGGCACCGCCGCCGCGAAACCGACCAGGAACGCCACCAGCGCGGCCCACGTCCGGGTGGATTTACGCAGCTCAGCGCCGATGTCGAAGCGCCGGCCGGCCTTCGTGCGACGTAGCCAGTCGGGCACCACGACACCCAGGAACGGCGGGATCCAGTAGCTCACGAACAGCAGCACGTTCTCGAACTTCGCCGACAGGTCGCCGCTGTGCATCCAGAGGATCAGCACGAATGCCAGCACGGTCACCACGACCGCGGACACCGGGCGGCGCAGCCGCACGCCCACGGTTTGGAGGGCGAGCGAGCCGCTGTAGTCGTTCATGGCGTTGGACGACACGGCGGCCAGCGCGATCACCAGCAGCGCCAGGCCGCCGACCACGCCGCCGCCGACCAGCTGCGAGACGCCGGCGGCGGTCTGGTCGCCCAGCGCCGAGCCGAGCGCGAGGCCGATGCCCTCGCCCAGCGCGTAGGACGCGACGAGCCCGAGCAGCGTGAACCAGAAGACCCCGGCCGGCTTCGTGTCGGCGGGCAGGTAGCGACTGAAGTCGGCGGCGTAGGGCGCCCACGAGATGGCGAGGCTGAGCGTGATCGTGGAGAACAGCACGATGGCGCCCGCATAGTCGCCGCCGGTCGCGGAGTCGGTGAACGTGATCGGGTGGTCGAGCACGACCTTGACCGCGAGCGCCACGAACGCGACCACGAGCACCGCGCTCATCACGGCCTGGACGCGGTGGATCACGGCGTAGCCGAACACGCCGAGCAGGCATTGCAGGGCAAGCACGAGGACCACGGCGAGCCAGAACGGCAGCCCGGTCAACTCCGCCAGCGCTTCGCCGCCGAAGAGCCCCACCAGCGCGTCCCACGCGATGCTGCCGAGCCACTGCACGAGCCCTGGCAGCACCACGGTCTTGCCGAACGGCAGGCGCGCGAGCGGCAATTGTCCCGCGCCGGTTTTCGGGCCCCACGTGGACAGGTACGCGGGCGGCAGCGAGCCGAGGACCGTGCCGACGAGCGCGACGATGAACCCGGTCGTGAAGCCCAGCCCCAACGTCGACCCGAGCGTGCCGGTGAAGACGGCGGTCATGGTGAGGTTGGGTGCGAACCACACGCTCGCAAGCCGCCACGGCCGGCCGAACCGGTTCGCCTCGGGCACGGGCGTGATGCCGTGCGTCTCGATGGCGAAGTCGCCCGCGCCGGACGGCATGCGTCCCCCGAAGACGTCCGCGTCGATCCCGCTCATGTACTGGCCCTTCTCCCGTTTTGCCGGGTGTCATGATTGCCGCTGGCCGGGGCTGGGGGAAGCTTCCGCGACGAACGTCTCCCCTGGCCAGGAGAACTCGGGGTCTTCGAGGTCGAAAGTGATCGAGTTGCCCAGGTTGCCGGTGACCTCGACGATCGTCCCGGACACCGCGAGCCGTTCGAACGGGTTCGGCGCTCGGGAGCGGTACCCGCTCGCCACAGGACGACAATGCGCCCGGTCATTGTTGTTCCCTTTCCAGCTCGGTCTTGAAACTCTTTCGACGGCCTCCGTCCCCGCTGGCACGATGATCGAATGGGGGTTCTGGCGTCGCGGCGCTTCGCCGTGTTCTTCGGCGCGCGGATGGTGTCGTTGCTCGGCAGCTCGATGACGCCGGTGGCACTCGCGTTCGCGGTGCTCGACGCCAGCCCGGACTCCGGGGACCTCGGCATCGTGCTGGCGTCGAACATGGTGCCATTGCTCGCGTTGCTGCTGGTCGGCGGCTCGGTGGCCGACCGCTTCCCGCGTGACCTGGTGCTGCGCCTCGCCAACCTGGGCAGCGGCGCGACCCAGCTCGTGGCGGCGGGGGTGCTGCTGACGGGGAACTACTCGCTGCCGTTCCTGGTGTGCACGGAGTTCGCCAACGGGGTGCTCACGGCGTTCACCACGCCGGCCCTGCGCGGGATCGTGCCGCAGCTGGTCGACCGGGGGTTGTTGCGTCAGGCGAACTCGCTGTTGTCCTCGGCGCGCAACATCTCGAAGGTGGCGGGGCCTTCCGTCGCGGGTGTCCTCGTGGCCACCGTCGGCGGCGGCTGGGCCATCGCGGCGGACGGCTTGTCGTTCGTGGTGGCCGGCCTGGTGTTCAGCTTTCTCCGCCTGCCCCCGGTCGCCGGCTCGTCACGGGCGGGCGTCTTGCCGGGCATCCGCGAGGGCTGGCACGCGTTCCGGCGGATCACGTGGCTGTGGCAGATCGTGGCCGCGTTCACGGTCGTCAACATCGCGCAAACCGGCGTCTGGCAGGTCCTCGGGCCGACCATCGCGCGCGCCACCATCGGCGAGGCGTCGTGGGGTGCGGTGCTGAGCGTACGGGCCGCGGGGTGCTGATCACGGGTGTGGTCATGTACCGGGTGGCGGCTCGCCGGCTGCTGACCTTGGGGCAGGTGTGCGCCGCGTTGTCGGCCGCGCCGCTGATCGTGCTCGGCTTGCAGCCGGGGTTCGTGGCCCTGGCGGGCGCGGCTTTGGTGGCGGGGCTCGGGGGTGGGGTCGCGAACGTGGCCTGGGATACGACGGTGCAGGAGAACGTCCCCGAGCACCTGCTCTCGCGGATGGCCGCGTATGACGACTTCGGGTCGTACGTGGGGATTCCGATCGGGCAGCTGTCGGCAGGGCCGTTGGCGTCGGCGTTCGGCACCGGGCCCGTTGCCACGGCCGGTGGGGTGGTGCTGGCGGTGGCGGCGTTGGTGCCGTTGTTGTCGCCGGCGGTGCGGAAGATGCGCCACACACCGGTGGAGGCGGGTTCGGGCGGCGCCTGAAGTCCCCCGAAAACGACGCAGGCCCCCACCCTGCCGAAACGCGGCAAAGCGGGGGCCTGCACCGACCCTCAGTAGCGGATCACACGAGCAACAAGAACGGCAAGCCGTTCGGCGAGCCCAGGCCGGTGACGTCGTCGTAGCCCTTGGTGGTGTGGATCGTCAGGTTGGGGTAGTCGAGCGTGCGGGCGGAGGTCAGCAGACCGTCCGACGCGTCGACGCTGTTGGCGAAGTCCACGCGCTGCACGGCGGCGTCCACGTGTTTCACGTCGTAGATCGTGCCGGTGCGTGACGTGAGCTGGTAGAGCGCCGGGTTGATGAAGCCGTGGTGGAAGTGGTCCAGGCTGTCGGCCACGGCCATCACGCCCGCGAAGACCGGGGACGCCAGGCTGGTGCCGCCGATGCGGTACTGGTCGTAGTAGTCGCCGTCGGGGAAGCGCTGGGTCTGGCCCACGAGCATGCCGGTGTTGGGGTCGGCGACCGCGGAGATGTCCGGGACGACGCGGCCCTTGGCCTTGCCCTTCTGGTTCTTCGTGGACAGCGCGTCCGGCACAATGCCCTTCTGGTACGCCGGCTGCGGGAACACGCGGCTGGTGCCGCCGCCCGCGCCGCCGTTGAAGGCGCCCGGGAAGGACGGGGTGTAGGCACCCGCGGTGAGCGTGGACTTGCCCGTCTCCCAGCCGGTCTCGAAGGTCCGCTTGCCGGAGGCGTCGACCGCCAGCGAGGTGCCGCCGACGGCGGTGACCCACGGCGAGGAAGCCGCGAAGTCCGGCGAAGGCGTGCCGAGGCGCGCGACCTCGTCACCGTTGTCGCCGGAGGAGAAGTACACGCCGATGCCCTCGAGCGCGGCCTGCACGGCGATCTGGTTGAACGCCTTGATCTCGTCGGCCGGCAGGTCCTCGCCGGTGTCGCCGTAGGAGTTCGACACGATGTCGGCCTTGTGGCCGGCGATGATGTAGTTCAGCGCGGTGTCGAGCGAGAGGTCCTCACAGTCGGAACCGCCGACGTAGAGGATGTTCGCACCCGGCGCGAGGCCGTGGGCGGCTTCGACGTCGAGGGTCTCCTCGCCGTACCAGCCCGAGGCGTCGCACTGGTCCGGGCCCTCGTCGGCCGGGTTGACCGGGAAGACGTGCTGGCTGAACTGCGCCTTTGTCAGCGGGTGCGCCGGGTCGTTGCGCTTGGCGTACTCCGACGCGTCGGCGTAGATGGTCGGCGAGGCGAAGGCGTCCACGATCGCGATCGTGGTGCCGCGGCCGTCGGCGCCGAGCTTGGCGGCCTGGTCGAGGCCGTACGCCGAACGCAGCTGCGCCGGCTTGTAGCCGCACGGCGCGTACGGCAGCTGCTTGCCGTTGTACGCCGGGTCGGTCGTGTCGGTCTTCTGGCCGTAGTAGTCGCTGCACGGGCCCGAGTTGCGGAAACCGGCGCCGGGAGGCGCGGTCGCCGGACCGGAAGACTTCGCGGAAGCGGTGTCGGCACCCGAAGTGTGGTCCGGCTCCAGCAGGCTCGTCGCCTGGTCGATGCCCACGACACCCAGCACGGAGGAAGCAAGCGTTGCCGGCACGGACAGGTTCTTGTCCGCCGCCCGCAGCGTCTGGCCCTTCACGGCGTACTTGCCGAGCGTGACGTCGAACGTCTTCTGCACCTGGTCCGCCGTACCGACGGCCTCCACGTACGCGCGGTTCGACGGCACGTCGCCGATCTGGAACCCGGCGCCCGACAGCCACGTCTTGACCGCGGACACGGTCTGGTCCGAAGCGGTGAAGCGGTCGCGCACCTGCTGCGGCGACAGGTACTGCCGGTAGCTCTTGGACTGCGGGTCGGACACGCCCGCCGCCACAGCTTCGGCACTGGCCTCGTCACGCAGGTTCAGGTACACCCGGAAGTCCAGCTTGGACGCCGGCGCGGTGTTCGCGACCCTGGCCCCGGCGTTCGCCCAGAGCGGGTGCGACGCGGGGATGTCGGCCCGACCCGGGGCCGACGCCGCAGACGCCAGCCCCGGCGTGGCGGCCGCGAGGCCACCCGCCATCGCCAGCGAAAGGAACACGGTGAGACTTCTTCGCACAGGCAACTCCCTCGTGAATCGCGGCCCCAGGCCGCAGACGTCCGGCCCGAGACTAGGTCCGCACCGGCCGCCGGGGAAGCGTCCGGCCCGCCGGTGCGGAACCGTTATCTCGAAGCCACACTCGATCTTCGTTGGCACACAAGGAGGAAGTCCGGTTCGTCCACACTGTCCCGAGTGGAATGTCGCCTAATGGAACAAAAGTCCGATTCGAAAGTTCCGCATCGCGGTATCACGGAGCACGCCGAACGGGGAAGCACCACCTACTTCCGTCGGTTGCTCACACCGCCTGCAGCCCCTTCGAACCCGCACCGACCACGAAGCTCTTGTCCGTCTTGATCAACAGCTTCGCCGGGTCGTTCACGCTCGTGTCCGACACCACCACGAAGTCGGCCAGCATCTGCGCCGGCGTCGCGGTGACGCGCACGTAGCCGCGTTCTCCCTTGCAGTACTTGATGTGCGGGTTGTTCGCGAGCCACGCGGCCGATGGCGGCGCGGCGTCGTCACTGTTGGACGTGACCGAGGTGGTCACCAGCTCCGAGCCGACGATCGGGTCGCCGTGGTCGAAGTAGTCCTTGCGCAGGTCGGCCGCCCAGTGGCGGTGGACGTCGCCGGTGAGCACCACCGGGTTGGGTACCTTGCGGTCGATCCAGCCTTGCGTGATGCGATCGCGCGAAGCCTGGTAGCCGTCCCACGAGTCGGGGCTCTCGCACGTGGTCGAATTGCCGTCGCCGTCACGCTGGGCGAAGAACACCTGCTGGCCCAGAAAGTCCCACGTCGCCGGGTGCGTCTCGAACGCCTTGAGCAGCCACTGTTCCTGCGCCGTGCCGGTGATCGTGCGCGAGGTGTCGCGGTACGGACCGCACGCCGTGCCGGTGACCTGCGCGCTGCGGAACTGGCGCGTGTCCATCATGTGGAAGCGCGCGAGGTCGCCCCACAGGAACTGGCGGTACAGCTGGTCGACGACCCGCTGGGCTTGGCCGTGGACCGGATCGGCATGTGCTCGTAGAACGCCTGGAATCCGTAGCCCTTGCGGGCGGCCGAAGCCGGGCTCGTGGTGGAGTTCCAGTTGTTCATCACCTCGTGGTCGTCGAAGCGCGTCAACTGACTACACTCGATCAAGGCGTCTACCAGCGAGGATACCGAAGATGAGCGCACCGACACCCCAGAAGAAGCGCCGGTACAAGTTGCAGGCCAGCGAACGGCCGCCGGTCGTCCCGTTCACGCCCGAGGACGACGCGGCCGTCTGCTACATCCGTCAGTCGTTCTTCTCGGATGAGAGCATGTCGAGCGAGGTTCAGACGGACACGACTCACCGGTGGACAAACGCCTACGGAATTCCCATCGTTGAGACCGTCGAAGACCTGCACGTCTCCGGAGACTTGGAGCCCTACAAGCGAAACGGCCTCAAGGCTTGGCTGTCCGACGCACCGCCGAAGCCGTGGAAGACGCTTGTTGTCTCCAAGCTGGATCGCCTGGTGCGCAACGTGATGGACGCGCTGACGTTGCTGGGCTGGTTGCGCGCACGCGGAAAACGTCTGATCTGCATAGCAGAGGGTATCGATTCAAGCAACTCCATGTCAGAGTTCCTGATCACGCTGATAGCTGCGTTCGCCCGTATGGAACGAGAACGCATGCGAGAGCGTTTCCGCTCGGCAAAGGCTGCGCTCAAGGAGGCTGGCCGCTGGGGCGGCGAGGGCCACCACTACGGCACCATGCCGGTGGAACTGCCCGGTGGCGGGTGGATCCTTGGACTCGACCCGTATGCAGTCAAGGTTCTTCAGAAGCTTTCGAAACTGGCCCGAGAAGGCAAGAGCCTCACCGATTTGTGCGCATGGCTGAACGACAACAAGGTTGTTGCCCCGCGCGACAGGCAGCTACAACTAGGGGCAGAACGACGAGGTGACGACCCTTCAACAATCGAGTTCAAGGGTCACGAATGGCATCCGACCGTACTCCGCCGCCTGCTAATACATCAAAACTTGGTCGAGTTCGGGATCTTCGAGCCCGCCGAACAGGCAGAGATAGTCGCCCGGCTCGACGAGAAATCACGTCGGAAATCACGCGGAAGCAATCAGCCCTATGAGTTCTCCGGAGTTCTGGTGTGCGCGGAGTGCTTCGAGCCGCTCTGGCACCGAATCGCGCACCATGATCGGAAACGCAAAGACGGAACTTCGGCCGCTTACGAGTACAACTACTGGCAGTGCCCAACACGTAAACACGGCCCGGCGATGCACGCGGAAGAAGTCGAACCGCTAGCCACACAAGCCTTCTACAAGATCTTCTCAATGGTTCCGGTTCGCGAACGGGTAGTCCTACCGCCGACTAACCACGCGAACGAGATCGCGAAGCTCGAACGTGAGTACGGCAAGGCTATGTCAAACGTGGCACGAGCCAAGTCGCCGGAAGAGCGCCACCGCGCCAAAGACGACGGAGACAAGATTCTAGCCGACATTGACGCACTAAGGGCACTGCCCATTGACCCCGGGGGCGTGCAGTGGGTCCCGACCGAACGAACCTGGCAGCAAGAGCTTCAAGGACTGACACCGGCGGACCGTCGGCTGAGGTGGCTCGAATTGGGATTCTCGTTTGCAGCGCAAAAGCGGTCGGACGGTACATGGTCGACGGGCTGGCGCGTCCCTGACGGCTGGCAGGTGGCAATGCCGGAAATAGCCCAATGGCGCAAGCAGGCCACCAATTCCGACAAGAAGTTCGAAACCGCTGATGATCTCAGCAGGTTTATTATCGACCCCCAATGAGGAACCTTCCATTTAGTCGCCCCACAATTTCCCGTGCTTCAATTACGATTTTGAGGGCCGGAGTCACAATATTGCCCGCAACATACTCCTTCTCACACTTGTCACGCAGACTTGGCCATAACAGCTTTGCTAGATTAACTTTGTCCTCGCGGATTCTTAACGGCCAAAAGACCTCCTTAATATCTTTATGATGACGGCGGGCATTCTCAAGAGCAGCGCGAAGTTCGTCCTCCCAAAACGAACGTTCGACACGATCATTATGTTGCTCCTTCGCGAGTTGCGTGATCGCGGCCACAAGCTCGTCGTCAGTGAAGTTTGCGATCTCATACTTGTCGTCGCCCCAAACTCTCACACGTACTAGAAAGTCGAGCTCATCCTCGTTGATCTCAGCTTCTTGCAGCTGCACCTCCTCGCGAATGGAATCTTTAAGGATTCTACTGATATTTTCGCGATCTGCGACGGTCTTGAACTTGTTCTCAGGGTCCATAACGACAAGTAGGGCCGTCGATGAAGAGTCCAGAAGCCACCCCTCGTTCAGTTTTCGACCCACCCGCGGAGCCACGTTATACCGTGCAACGAGGTGGGGGTTAACGTTTGAGCCTTTCGCATGTTGGACACGAATGTCTTGGGGTTGTCCCATTCCAAATTCGGCCAACAATTTCGGAAAATGGTAACGCTCAGTCTCACCCTCTACTAGAAGCAGGACTTTGGGATGAGGTGACAAGCCTAGGTCCGTGAGCGCTGCTTCTAATGTCTCGGCTTCTTCGTAGCGCGGTGCCAGTCGGTCATGCTGAGGTGAGTGCCAGGTTGCACCGGTAAGATCTGGCAGCGAGGCGACGATTCCCTGACCTGCGAGCTCTTCGTAAGCACCCAATAGCAGCTCTGCGGCGACACGTCGCCACATCGCGTCGAGAGGCTCGCCCCGAAGTTTCGACCAGCCTTGATAGCTTGCGTGCCTAATCAATGGTAGCCACTTGACGGCCGGGTCACTACGGGTTTCCAGAAGAAATAGTTCGGCTTCCGCGACCAATTCTGAAGAATTCGCGCCGACGAACGCAAGCAGATCGGGAATTTCCGAAGTGACCCGCCACGCCCGAAGCCTATTTTCGTCCACATCCGAAGGAAGATGCAGATTTCCTATAACCCCAGGCAGGTACCGAGTTGCGAGGGCAGAAAGCGTAAGTGCGACTTTGCGCTGGCCTTCTGCATTCCTTGCAACTTGCGGCGACAAGGGCCAACCAAGTTTGATGAACTCGTAATTCTGCAAGGCGAAATCGATGTTAAGCACCTGCCAGGAGGAGTAGACGAACCCGTTCCACCAGTTCCGAGACTTCTCACCTTCTGGACGCCTGTAAGGCCAATCAATCGAGTAACCTTCCCGAGAGGAGTCACGGAGTCTCCCACTGACAGCGGCTTCGAAAGTCCGACGTCGTACGTCGATGTTCATTGCACCGGATAGTTCAATTGGGACCCGGCGACCTTCTACGGGGCAGTCACTAACCCGGTACAGAGGTAAAAGCAATCTATGGCTATGCAAGGCCTGAAGGTCATCAAGACTCAGGCGGTGCCCTCGCTCCTCCGCGGCTTTAATGAAGTCACCTGAGGTCAGCAACTTATCTTGCGTAAATACATACGGCAATGTCAGTAACGAAAGCGCGCCGGCGCATGCTTGGTTCGCCATCTCAGGCGACTCCTCGGATGTCATATCCAAATGATAACAAATCTCCACGCGGCTTGCCCGGTCGCTATGCGCCAAACGAGCTGTGAATCCGTGGCATGGCGAGATTTCACTGAAATGATCGGCCATGTGTTACAGCGTTACGATCCCCGTGCGACTAGGATAACCTCATCAAGCGATAGGTTCGAGTGGAGGCGCTACACTTTGCACAAGTTGGAAGTAAACCAACCCTTTGATCTGTACGGACTGTTCTGGCTGCAAGGACAAAGTACTGACCGTTCACCGGGCCGAATATTTAGAACGCCTGATGATGGGGTGCAGATCCAGCTGTTTCGCGATCTAAGGCCTCGCCTTAATTCTCGACAGGGAGACTCGTCGGCGGAGTGGGTAACTGAAGACCCTTTGGCGTCGACTGACAATACTCCGATCACCGTGGAGGGAATTCTCGGCGATCAGAATGGCTCCGTCGTGGCCATTGAATGCATAACCGTTCATGAGCAGTATAACATTTTTGAAGACAGGCCAAGGGAATACCGACTAGCGCCGAAGTACGTAATGTTCAATGTTCGCGAATCCACCAACTGCCAGCAATTTACGGGGGTGAGACTCCGCACCAGAGATCTCGATCAATGGGCTGACCTAATTGGATTTTCGCGCGTCAACGGGGAAGGTAGCATCGGAATTTCGCTAAAACTCCCCGATATTCCTGACATTCCATTGGTCAACGGCTCTTCTCTAACGTTCGAACAGTCGATGGTCAGGCGAGGGCCAACCTCCACCGGAGGGTCGATTGAACGTAAGGTATGGGCCCAGGTCGACCATCTCAGCAATTTGTGCTGGCAAGAAGTTGATGTCAACGTGATAGCACCCATTACTACGCTTATCTCACTATGTACCGGCACTAGCAACGATGTCATTGACGTCGAAGTGAGGAATGACGAGAACGGCTGGATGCCTATTTGCTCGAACTACTTTGTGCACGCTGAGCCAGAACTGAGACGGGGAGACGCGTTCCTTAGTTTTCGACAGGTTGGACTAGCGTCTATTGGCACATGGCTGAACACCGTTGATCGACTTGGCCCTCTTCCGCCGGTCGTCGCACGGTTCGCATCGAGGGGTGCGCGCGTCAATCTCGAGACTGAACTCCTTGAGATGACGACTGTGGCCGAAGGTCTGCATGCGCGCCTATACCCAGACCAAGTGCGGCTTGATCAGGAAACATGTTCGGCTGTAGAGGCTGCAGTGCGCGCCGCAGTCGACCACATGGGCGATCAGGTCAAGAACATTGTTCGCGGAAAATTGAGCCACCTTGAGGAACCCGGCTACACCTTACGTTTGAAGACGCTGGCTAAACGCCTTGAGCGTGTGGCACCAGCTATATACGGGAAACCGAACAAGTGGGCCGAGGAGGTTTCCACTATCCGAAATGGGTATGCGCATAGGACGGGTGGATTCCTTGACTCTGATGCAATCGATGGATTGATAACTATTCTTGAGTCACTTCGATGGCTTCTTCGATGCGTTCTCTTACTTGAGGCGGGAATAAGTGAAGAGACCTTGTCTGATAGTATTGCGAGGTCTGCAGAATTTAGCTTCTTCATGCACCGATCAAAGCTAGCCTTTCCGCATGTGTACATAAATCAGTGACCCGGCCGGCGTCGGCAGTCGAATTCTGACTCGAACCTCGGAAAGTATGGTTTCCTTCCCGGCAGAGCGCATTGCACAGTCCAATCAGACCGTAGTCGATGCAACAACTGACAGCGCGCCCTCCGCCGCGTGGCGGAGGGCGCGCTGTCATCACTCGTAGGGCAACTTCTGCCGGATCAGCAAATCACACGCCACGCTGATTCTGGCGGCCACCTCGTCGACATCCGAGCCCTCAATAGCAACCCACAGTGCCCCGTCTGGCCCAGTCATGAGCGTCGCCGAGAGATCGGCCCGCTTGGATGGCGTCGAAGCGTTTGCGGCCCGCGCGGGCCATCGGGAGGCGGCGCTCTGTTGGGTGCGCTGGGGCCGATCGATGTCTGGCGGCTCTCCTCCCTCTTCATTGTGGGCACGATCGTCTCCTCCTGAACGGGCGACATCGCTCGCTCCTCCATCAACGGTTCGGTGGTCGCGCGCTGCTTCATGGTGGCCCCTACGGTTATGGTCGCTGCCTTTCGGATGCTGGTAAGCGGACGCGTGTGGCACATGGCTGGCGTGGTCGGGCAAAGGGCTGGTCACCTCTCCCCGTCCGACTGACGAAGAGTGAGCGAGGGACCTTGACCCGTCCCGAGGTCATCCGATTTTCGGCCCGATTTCGAGGTTTGCCGGAGGGCGGTTCCTGGGGTCCCTGGGTCAGGTATGACCTGGTCAGCGCCAAAGCTTTGGGCCAGGGACGCGCCGGGGAGAACTCCCTGGCTCCCTGGTGGATCCCTGTCCGGCTCCCTGCTGTCACCATCCCTATCAGCGAGCGCAGCAGCTACGTCCTCTGCCCGGACTACCTTGTTTCCGTCGGACTTGATGGGCGCGATCCCGTACTTACCGAGCGCGGCCGTGAAGCGCCGAAACGTCCAACCCTCGTACTCGCCGGGATCGTGCCGGGCCAGCCGCGCGAGGATCACCTGGGTCCGGACTCGGCGCTCCCCGTTCATCACCATGTCTACATCGGCCAAGTGGTCAGCCATCGGTACTGCAACAATCTCCGGCCGTGCACTGGACTCGACCACGCGGCCAATCTCTTCGATCACCGCCACGGCCCGAGCGATCACCGGTGTGACGTCGTCGACCTCGTCCTCGAACGGGACGTAGAACGTGCGCACCAGCTCGAACGTCTCATCGGTGATGCCGACCGCGACGCAGGTTCCCCGGTCGGTGTTGATCCGCAGCTCGGTCGCGCGGATGCCGGCCGCGTACTTGCCCGAGCCGAGAAGCCCGTCATTGGCGACCTGATCGGCCACCGAGAACGCCACACCGCACGACACGTTGCGCGTGATCTCCCGAGGGATGCTGTCCTTCGTCGGTGACTGGGTGGCCAGCAGCAGCACGATGCCGTACTTGCGTCCCCGCTTGATCAGCCGCACGGCCAGTTCAGCGGCCTTCTTACCGAACCTGGGGTGTTGGAACAGCTCGTGGCACTCGTCGATCCCGCATACCAACGGGTGCAGCCCGAGCGCACGCTTGTCGGCAAGCTTGCGGGAGACCTTCGGTGGGCGGCCCGGCTGCTCCCCTAGTGTCTTGCCGCGTCGTTCCATTTCGGTCAGCAAGTCCGCCAGCGCCTGCGTGGCCGCCTCGGCCACGCTGTCGTCCATGCCCATCCGGTAGCGGGACAGGCGCGGGCGGAACGGTTCGAAGTCGGGCGACTCACCCATCACGAACGCCCACAGTTCAGCCGTTGGGTCGAGCGCGGCACCAAGCAGCAGTGTCCGCAACGCCGCCGACTTCCCCTGCCCGGGGCGGCCACCGATCAGCCAGTTCACCCCGAGCAAAGGGGCGTTGATGACCAGACCGCGTTGAGACAAGCCGAACGGGACACCCTCGAACACGTCGACCTGTCCATCGTGAACCAACGGCCATTGGCCGGCCCCGCCCCGTAGAACGCCCTTGTCTGCGACCCACAGGTCAAGGATTCCGTCCTCGTCTCCCTTGGCGGGCCACGTTTCCAGCGACGCCCGCCCGAGGTTCGCGGCGAGTTTGGACCGACGCGCCGCGACCATGTCCGCGGTTACCCCCAACGGCAATCTGACCTGCGCGAACGTGCCGTCACCGTCCTTACGGGCAGCCACCGTGTAGACCAGCTCCCCGCCGTCGCGGTAGAACCGGTCCAGCGGACTGATACCCAAGTGCGCCAACGCCTTCGAGATCATCCGTTCGTCAATCCACGAGTCGGCGTCGTCGCGGTCCGGTCGGACCAGCCACCCAGCGCCTGGTGTGCGGTCACGTCCCTCGAACGCGGCCGCCACGGCCCACACGACGGGGAGCACGACCAGCAGCGGGGGCACCACCACCGTGATTGCCGACCGCACGGCATCGACTCCCGTGTAGACGTCCGCCAGCCACGGCCACATGTCCGCTCGGTCCATCACGGCGTCGAGCAACCACAACACCGCCACGACCGGCGCGGCTACTCGCGTCGTGATCACCAAGCGGCGCACGGCAATGCCGAACTTGGCCCACCGCGCCGTGGCATCCGATCGGATCAGCTCCTGCGCGGCTCGCCGCGCCTCGGCATCCCCGACGAGCCGTGCGCGTCGGGCGTCTGCCCTCAAGTCTGCGTACGTGGCCCAGCTCCAGAACTTGACCAGCCACCGCCAGTTGCCGCGCAACACGAACCACACCAGCCGGGCGGCGTCGTGCGGGCCCTTCCGCACCCGGTAGGCGGCTAGCGACCGAGCCCGCACCACCGGGCCGGACCGCCACGCCCGCCCGGCCGCGTGGAGGCAGCGTTGCCACCACGACGCCAACGGGCGCGCCGCCGTCCGTTCGCGCGGCTGAGGCAACGTGTCGTCGATCAACTCCCCGTCGAGCACGGGGCCAACGTGTTCGACGTCCCGCACGTCGGAACAGGCCAGCGCGGCGTGTCCCTGCTCCTCTCGATTCTGGTCAGTCATCGGCGCGCACCCCCTTGCCGACCTCGGCCGCCAATGCACCAGCGAGGCGGGAGGACAAGCCACGCGAACACCCCGTGGCTTCGCGCACCCACACGGGACTGATCTCCACACCAGGCGTCCACGCTTCCCGCGCTTCGGTGAGGTAGTCGCCGAACAGCTTTCGCTTGGCCGGACTCGGCACCGCCGAGTCCCGACCGGGCACCGTCAGCTCAGCTGGCTGCGTGGTCGGTTCATGTGCCGGGGTGGTCAGTTCATGAACCGGTTCGGCCAGTTCGTGAACCGGGGCCGCTGCGGGAGGTTCGGCCTGGTCGGTGGCGTTCATGAACGCCACTGCCACCGCGTCGGTGAGCTTGTCCCGCAGGTCGGTCACCGCCTCGGCCGCGACGAACACGACCAGCGGCGGCACCGAGTGCAGAACCACCCCGGCCGGCGAACCGGCCGCCCACGACGACCAGGTGTTCATCACGTACGTCGCCGCCAACGTGAACCACTTCGCCGTCCGCACCCACGTTCCCGTGTGGACCTGGTACCGGGCGGTGACTTGTTCGGCCCGCAGGATGGCCAGCAGGACCAGACACACAGTCGGGTCCAGCAGCCACGCCGTCAGCCACGGCAGCGAGCCGAACGCAGCCCCGGACGCAGCGAACCACTGCACGTTGGCCGTGGTGAACGCCAAGCCGAGCACAATCCCGGACCAGCACAACCGGTCCACCTGCGTCCGGACCCGCTCCACCCGCAGCGCCACCACGTCCGGGTGGGTCTGCCAGCGGCGGACGTCGGCAGCCTCGGCCGCGTTATCAGCCAGCCGCTGCGCCCGCCCGGGGTTCGTCTCGTTCTGGTTAGTGGTCATCGGCGACCACCACCCCGGCGGTGTGTCGTGCTGTCCACCGACGTGACCGTGAGGACACGAGTCAGGACGAACGCGGCGATCATGTCCGGCACTCCGAGGACGACCAAAGCCAACGTCGGGTTGTGCACGTGCGTGATCACCAGCCACTGAACGCCCATGAATCCGGCGCCCGTGAACAGCACCCGTCCGGCCAACGACACCACCCGGGCACTCGCCCGCGCCGCGTCGGCCGCCCGGCGGGCCTTCCTGGCGCTGTAGCGCCACACCATGAACAGAGCCAGCAGCACTCCGATTCCGACGAGGAGCTGTGTCGGCGTGAGGTTGACGGTCATCGCGCCTCACCACCGTGGCGCCGACGCAGCCACACCGGGTACAGCGCACGCCGGTCGGTGTCCGGCAGCGCACCCCACACCCCGACCGTGTCCGGCCCGGCCGTCCGCAACTCCAGTTCCCTGCAGTGGTCGATCACCGGGCACCCGGCACACAGCAGTGCTGCCAGCTCGCGGTCCGGCGAGTCCTCACCGGACAGTTCCGGCATTTCGGCCCGGTCGAAAGCCCAGAAGCACAGGCCGTCCCTGGCCACTACTTCATGCAGCACCTCGCGCGGCACGTCCGCGTACCGGTCGAGCTGAGCAGCCATCTCCTTGTAGTCGTGGGCAGTCATCGCGCACCGCCGTCGAGCACGCGCCGCAACTCGGCGGCGGCGACGACAAGCCGGGAGCGGCGACGCTCCGCGCGGATCGTGCCGACTCGGATGGCGCGGTGCACTTCGTTGCGGTCGACGCCGAGAATCCACGCGGCTTCGGCCGGGGTGTAGAACGCCGGTCGACCGGCGTCAGGAGTCTTCTTAGTCATTGGATTTAGTCCCTTTGAGTCAAGAGCGACGATTTAGTCGAAGAATGTGCGCTGATTTAGTCGCACATAGGCGTGAGAATGGTCCGAACGCGCGACGCAGTGTTGATCTCTGCGCCGGTCGGCTCCGTCAAGCACTAATGTCGGCGCTGAGGCGGACCACGGAGGAATGGGTGTCGGAAGACTGGGCGGCGGTCGCTAGGGCCATCAACGAGCGCGTCCAAGAGCTCGGCTGGAAGCAACGCGAGCTCGCCGAACGCTCGCAGGTCTCTCAGGCGATCGTCCGCGAAATCCAGAACCACACCGTGGAGCGCAAGCGCAGCGACCGGACGCTTGAAGCGCTGGCCTTGGCGCTCGGCTTGCACCCGCAGCACCTGCTCGCCCTGCTGCACGGCCGCATACCGCCGGCCCCAGGCCAGCCGCGTGAGGACATGGAAGACGCCGTGTCGGCCCGGCTTGCCGTGATCGAGCGCCGACTGTCCGACATCACTGAGCAGCTCGCCGCGCTGCGAGCCGACATCGCCGACGTACTGAGCCGGCCGGACGGGCGCTAGGAGTCCTATGTTCCGCGGCGTCGAATGCTCTCGTACCCGGAGCGCCAGGTGGTTTTCGTTTGCGTTCATGCCTCAAGGAAACGGCAGCGAGGCACCATTCCGCAGGTGGCTGAGGTTAACCCCAATCCCATTAACTTCAATTAACTACGCAGGTCAGAGCCGTTATCCGCGAGAAGTCGCCAATGGCTGAGACCAACCTTCAGGCCGTCCGCAAGCATCTCGGCTACAAGGCCGACGAGGTCATCAGGATGCTGCTCCGCCGCGCCGACACGCTCGCGGTGCCTGTCATGTCGGCAACGAGCCTCAAGACCAAGCTCTCGCGCTGGGAGAACGGACGAGAGGCGGTCAGCCAGCCGTACCGTCGGCTCTTCCGTGACATCTATGGCCGCACCAGCGAAGAACTCGGCTTCCCTGAGGAGGAAGCGAACGACGAAGCCGACGAACTGATCTCGCGGCTCGCGCTTGCCCGCTCCGTTGACTCCGAGACCATCGAGGTCTTCAAGCGGCAGGTAGATCAGGCGCGGCACGTCGACCGACGTCTTGGCGGCGTGTCATTGCTCGATCAGCTGCGCAGCAACATCGACCAGCTTCAAAGCTTGCTCGGTTTCAGCACGATGAACGGCCAACGCCAGGCATTGGCCGGCGTCCTGACTGAGGCATCGGCACTGGCTGGCTGGGAAGCGCTCGACCGCAACGCCATCAGGCAATCGTGGGAGCATCACGAGACAGCCAAGGCTGCCGCGCGTGAAGAGGGGTCGCCGATCCTGCTAGCGCATTCGACCGCGCAGCAGGCGTTCATCCTGATTGACCTGGGCGAAGTCCAAGCAGCAGTCGGACAACTCGCGGAGGCACGTGCGCTTGCGGACCGCACGGCACCGCCCGTGCTGCGCGCATGGATGGCCGCAGCGCATGGGGAGGGGCTTGCGGCTGCGGGCCAGAGGGACGACGCGCTGCGGGCATTCGACGCGGCGGGCACCCACCTGCCCACCGACCCCGTGGACCCGGCGTTGCCGTTCTTGTTTCTAGGCGGAGCACACCTCGACCGATGGCGCGGCAACGCGTTGAGCAAACTCGGCGAGCCGGATGCGATCCAGCAACTCACCACGGCGTTGCCTCTCCTACCGCCGGACTTCGTTCGTGCCAGGACTGGCATGTTGGTCGATTTGGCATTCGCCTACGCGGCGGCCGACGACCGAGATGCTTCGCTCGATCACGCACGGCAGGCCCGGCGGCTCGCGGCGCAGATCAAGTCGGATCGGCAGTTACGCCGTCTCAGTGGTCTGATCTTGCCGGGCAGCACATCCCGCGCTGCGTGACACCGGCCCGCAGTGCGTTAACGACGCCTCGGCCTGGCCTTGGCCTCAGCGTCGTCAGGCGCCTTCTGGCGCTGCCCGGGCGTTTTAACGACGACTTTGCCGGTATGGCCGCTGCTCACCGCGAGCGTCTTCGGGGAGCGCCGCCCGTGGCGCGCCGGACGGACCGGTGGCAAGTTTGCTCGCCGACGGCAATGGCGACTGGCCATGAGTGGTGCGGGGCAGCCCGCCAAATGGCTAGGCAGGTGCCGGTCGCCGTCGTCCTGGGTGTGCGCAGCGGCGCTGGCTGCTGGAGCCGAATTGTCAGAGGCTTCAGCTACCGTACCCGTCGTCGAACCATCAACTCTGGAGGACAGCGCCGTGGGCGATAACCGGAACTACAGCGAAGCAACGAAGGCGGCGCTCTTCGCACTGAGCGTGTCGTGCTACGAGCCACAGTGCCAACAGCCCACGGTCACCGTATTCGTCGATGATCCAGACAAAAATGTCCAGATAGCCCATATCCGTGCCGTGAAGCCCAATGGGCCACGGTACGATCCTCCCGGTCAACCGTCGATGACACCCGAAGAACGGAACGCCTTCCCGAACCTCATACTTTTGTGTCAACGCCACCACCGGCTTGTTGACAACAAGGTTAACGAGCGTATCTACACGGTTGACCTACTGCTTGATTGGAAAGAGCTGGCAGAACGGGATATTCGAGCCAAGGTCGACGGTCTTGATCGACTGACAGAAGAACGACTGAACGTTATGCTGACAACCGCAGCTCAGAACACGAAGGTCGAGATTGATGGTGCTATCACAAAGTTTAAGAATGTCAGTGAATCAGCAGCTGAGCTACTTCGTGCCTTGTTCGAGAAAATCGAGAGTCAATACCTCGACACGGAAACGATCGCACTGCTGAGTGACGCCGCATATCGGCTCTCACACCTGCAGGACACTGCGGGTCTCCTCCATGCTTCCGCTCAGCGCTTGGGAAACTTTGAAGACAGCGTTGGCCTGCTGGCACATGCGGCGAGGGAACTGGAACACCTACAGGACACCGCAGGTATGCTGAGCACGGCGGCTGGCAATCTCGCCGATTATGATGTTAATGGATCTTCTCGGCGCTTGACGCAGTTCATCGAGGGTTACCAATGGATTCCGGATGTACCGGCATCGATCGAGTCGGCAGCAGATGTAGCTATCGCGCGGATTGAGCGTCGAGTCGAGGCTATCGACGTCGGTGAACCGCCAGTTATTGTAGACGACGGCCAGCGGTGGAAGTGGGGGTTGTGGGGCTTTGCGCTGGGCGTGGTGGCAGTCTTTCTTACGGTGGCGATCCTGGCTTTAAGTCATAAGTTGTAGGTTTCGAAATATTTCCCCGTCAGCAAGCTCCCAAAGATCGCGACGAGCGCGAATCTGCGGCGCGAGCCGCAGATATCGCCTCTGACGCGATAACAGTAAGGCGATGCCATCCGGCCAGGTGAGCGGTTAGATTTTCTATTCCGAGCTCCGAGATGCGCCATTCTGATCTTCGACCATCGGTTGCTGACCTAGTGATCACGTAGCCTGCCAACCGTAGCGTGGCCAGTTGTTTCGAAAGCACGGCCGGTTCCAGCCCGAGATCTTCTCGCAGCGTGGCATACTCGCGCCATCTCTGGTCAATCAGAAGGACGGCGATCAGTATTCGCACCGGCGGGACAAGAATCGGATCGATCCCCTCAGTAAATCCTTCGACGTGTACAAAACGTGCCATCAGATTCTTCCCGCCAAATCGTCGACAAAAGGCACCTCACGCAAACATTGCGTACAGGGCATTCCGCCCGGAACGTTCATGATTTCAAGCTCTCCGGGACCGAAATCTGCACCGCAGAATGCGACGAGGCGAGATGGCGTTTCACCACGAGTGGCTGCGAATATGTGCACGACCCTGCGCGTTTCACCGACCAGTCCGCGCACGGCACGCGCAAGGAACACGTGTCCGGTCACTGCGCGCCCTCAGTGGCAGCCGACGTCGCGCCGGAGAGGCGCGCGCCATTGGTGACGCGACGCCGGACACGGGACCACAGCGACGGCGCCGAACGCTGGGCATGGCGAGCTTGCCCATCCGAAGATGGCACTCGGCTTCGCACGAAGACGTATGTCCGGCACGCCACGCAAAGCGCACCAGGAGCTTCCAGCATCGACCCTACAGTGACGACGTGCCCGCAGACGGCCTGATACTGACCGCAAGACCTCATGCGGCGAGCTCGCACGAACTCGTCATCGGTAATCGCGTGGTCGTGTCCATCGTTCGCGCAGCGGTGCCACGCGATGTAGAGCCGCGCCCGATCCGGTTCCATCGTCCAAGCCCTCCCCGCCGGCACGCTTCACAGCCGGAGTTCAGCGTGTTCATTAAGCTGATATAAGCGTGTATGATGTAGCTATTTCAGCGGAAGGACACTGGCAGGCCAGTGACAGGCCAGTGCGGGGCCACAGAGGTGGGGACATGGCAGTAGGCGATGAGGGAGCACGACAACCGCGGACGCTGCTCGAACAGAAGATCTGGGAGCGCAACCAGTCGTTGTCCGAGTTCGTCGAATCCGCTGAGGCGTTCGCCCGCCAGTCCGGGGAGCCGGGGACGCTCAGCGAGCGCAACCTCAAGCGCCTGGTTGCTGGACGCCGCACCGACGGCACCCGTGTCGGCCGCCCGCGCCCCGCCACGGCGCGCCTGCTCGAACAGATCTTCGGAACCAGCGTTGACGAGCTTCTGGTACCGATCGAGCGGTCCGCCGCCAGCGCCGATACAGCCGGACAGGAGCTGCGGTCAGCTATCGCGACTGCCAAACGGATCGATCCGGGCGTGGTCGCGCTCCTACGTGATCAGCTGGCGACGGTGCGAAAGCTCGACCGGAAATTGGGTGCTGCCACTGCGTATCGCGAAGTTGCGGTCAAGATTGACCAGGTGGCGCAGCTGCACTCGTACAGCCTGTCCGCCGGAACTCGCAGTCAGCTGGCCGCGTTGCTCGCTGAATGGAGTGCCCTTGCCGGGTGGCAAGCGCTCGACCAAGGCCGGGTCTCCACCGCGTGGAAACACTACGAACGTGCAAAACAGGCCGCGAGCGAATCTGACGATGCCGCTTTCGCCCGGCACGTTGAAGCTGAACAGGCCTTCGTGCTGCTCGACGTCGGCCACGCGACAGACGCCGTCGACTTGCTGGCAATGACTGAACGCAAGGCCCGGGGAGATGGCAGCCCGCTGCTGCGTACGTGGCTGGCTGCTGCCCATGGCGAAGCACTCGCAGCGAGCGACAGGCGTTCGGACAGCCTCCGAGCGTTCGACCGTGCTGAATTGATGCTTCCGCCTGACCCGTCGACGGATGACGGGCCCTACCTCGTTCTCGACTCAGTGCACCTCACTCGCTGGCGTGGGAACGCCCTCGCGCGCATCGGAGAGGCGGACGCCGTACACGTTCTCGACACGGCTCTACGAGGTCTGGATCCGACCTTTACGCGCGCCGAAGCGGGGCTCCGCGTTGATCTGGCCACCGCTCTTGCCGTCTCAGGAGAACACGACGAAGCGAGCCTTCACATCACCAAGGCACGTGACTTGGCAACGGAAATTGGCTCAGCGCGCCAGCTGCGGCGGCTGGCACGTCTGCCTGGCAAGCGTCAGTAACGGCCGGGATCAGTCGTCCAGTCCGCGCATGGTGGTTTCCAGGGTTGCAGTGATGTACTCGGCACTGCCCGGGCCGCAGGAGATGATGTCCTGGCCATCGGCGCCGTTCTGAAGCATCGTCAGCACCCGTCCGTGGTCAACAGTGTCGATCGCACTCAGGGGATAGCTCGACGAACGTGGGCCATTTGCGCGGCTGGCCACGTAGAACTGGTGCATTGCGCTGCGGGGCGCGGCCATCAGCTCTCGAAGCTGCCCGGCAGCATCAGGCGCGGTGTAGTCGCTGGTCGTGTCCAAGTCGAACGACTCGGACACCGACCCCGCGCCGTATTCCGCGCGAGGCACCCTGATCTCTCCGATCGCGGCGGGACGGGCGTTGGGCAGGGTGTCGACGACCGCTCGACACAAACGCCCGGTCGGGATGCGCACCAGCGTCGCTTGCTCGTCCTCAACTGTGACCAGCAAACCCGTGCGTCCAGCGACGACGGCCAACGCTCCGGAAGTCTGCCGGTCACGAGCACCGGAGAGGCGATAGCACTCCGCGTCCGCAGTCGAAATTGCCCACAGGACGTCGCGGAAATCCCCCGTAAGTCGCTGCCGGCGCAGGTCGTAGAACCCGGGCTCGGCGAGGACCTGCCGCGTGAGATCGTCGAACGTGGCTGATGCGTCGTCTTCCAGCCACCACTCGACCACACCCAGCACGGGGTGCGCCGCACCGATTCGTTCCCACTCCCACGCCCTGGCCAGGGCCACGCGCGGCACCGTCACTGGTTCGTCGATGAGCATGCGGGTAGCCGTTATTTGCCGATCACCGGTGGAGTGGCTTTACCGTCGTATCCGAACAACGCGTTCGGGTCCGGTTCCAGCAGGTAGGAGGCGGACTTCTTCTCCTTGTCCTCCTCGTTGGCGCCCTTCCCGGCACCAGCAGAGCCCATCGGCATGCCGTTAGCACCACGCGCACCAGTCGCACCCGCTCCGCCGCGCGTCACCGGCTCTTCCGTCGCGCCGCCGAGCCGGCCCGAACCGGTCGAGCGCCCCGGCCCGCCAAGGCCGCCGGTACGCGGATCCGCCCCAGGCGTTCCCGGCGTACGTCCACCGGAACCCGGCTCTCCCAGACCCGGGACACCACCGCTGAAGCCGCCACTGAAGCCGGAGCCACCGCCGGGTCCGTTCCCCGGGCCGTAGGAGGATGACCCACTTACGCCCGGGCCGTTCGGCGTGAATCGGGTCGCGTCGCCACCACCCGTGCCCGGCTCCGCCGGCGGGACAAAACCGGCCGACTGCGTGCCGTCGCCGCCGTTTTCCTGCGCGGCCGGCAACTGTTCGTTGCCGATCGGCCCGTGACTATTCCCGGCGTGGTCTTGCACGTGCTGTGAGACGAACGAGTTGTTCTGGCTTGACTGCGACGACCCGCCGTTCAGACCGGACGACTGCGGCCGGAACGTCGAAGGCCCACTGTTCGTTGCCTGTTGATTCGTTACGGCAGAAGGATTCCCGGCCGTGACGTCACCTTGCGCATAAGGCATCTGGCCGTATTCGGTCGGCATCGCCCGTGCGTGACCGTCGCTGATCGAGGTGAAGCCTTGATAGATCTCGTTGTTCCGCTGGACCGCCGCGTTGCGCTGGTTGATTTGGTCCTCGGTGTCGGTATCCCACGGAGTTACCACGTCGACGGCATCCCGTGTCGGCGGCCAATCGGACACTTCCTGGAGCGAGTCGCGAGTGGACTGGAACGCATGACCCTGATCAGTAAGCGTGCCCTGACTGGTGGACAGCGCGGACGACGACGAGGTAGCGAATTCCGCCATCGGTTGCAACCCGGCGCGAGCTGCGTCGCCGCTCTGCCCGGACCACGCCGCCTCCAACCGTGCAATCATCGCTCGCGTATCCGAGTCGATCCCCTGTTGCTCTGCGGCTTGCGACATGGTCACGTGCTGCGCTCGTCCCCAGCTATCCAACCCCGCGCCGTTCTTAACCCGTCGCACCAGCTCGCCGGGCAGGATCAACTTTCCCTCTTTCTGCTGCTGGTCCATCCACGACTCGAAAACCTCAGCAGGCCCACCAGACATCACACACTCGCCTTCAAGGTCGTGATTGCCAGATCCGCAACCTTCCGTGCATCATCACAGGGATCCCCCTTGCCCACCGCCGAGTTGGCGAACTGAACATCGGCCTCGAACGCGGCGTTGTCGGCGATCCCGACCGCCACGTTGCACATACCCTTGGAGCGCAGGTCCGACGGGCCATAGGCGGCCACTGGATATCCCTGAACAGGAGCCAAGACCTTGAAAAATCCCCGACCCTGAGTCGCATAGACGTCGGACAATCCGTGCTTCCACGCGTAGACGAATTGGATGCCAACGAGGGAGCCGCGATCAATGTCGTGCCAACCACATGACTTGGCTACACCAGTATCCTTCGCAGCCTGGTCACGCGTCGGAGGATTCGTGAACAGGCTGTCGACTTGCGCAGGAGTCAGAGCGGCACATGGGTCGCCCTGAATGAGTGACGCGGGCAAAGGTGACTCGATCTTGGGGGTCGCGGGCCCAGCGCTAGACGGGGACGACGGGCTCGGCTCCGGCGTGCCCCCTGTAGATCCTGAGCATGCGGCGACTACGCACGTAAGAGCCAACACGGATGCGGCACCGGCGAGTCGGGACACACGAGCCATCAGAAGTGACCTCCGTCGCCCTGGGTATTCACGGTCTGCGCGGCCTGCTCGTCGCTGGACTCATAAATCCCGAGCGCCTCTTCAATTTTTCCGATGAAGACGCCCACGAAATCGCGCTGACGAACAAGCGCATCCTGATAGGCGAGACCTGATTTGTTGCACGCCGCCGTGTTGCGTAGCGACGCCGGATCGTTGCCCGGAGATTGGATAGACCACATTGGCACTGCAACGCGGAGCTGATCCGATATCCGGTCCTGGAGCTTCTTGAGGTTCCCGAGCTCGGCGGTCATAGCGTCCCGGTCAAGAGCGAAGGCCCCGGCAGCCGACCCGCCGCCAGCGGCGCCTCCGCCACCTTCACCGGCCACCACGAATCTGGCAGCCTTCAACGCCTGCTCTTGCCCGGCCACTGCAAGCCTCCCCTGACACACCGTGGGCTCGTACTCACACCGATAGTAGCCAATCGGCAACAAACCGTCTCAAGAACGCCGAAGATCACACCCGTGGCCGCCCACACCCGCTCTGACCAGGCCGTACAGGGCTGGATCGGCAATCAGCGAGGTGCGTCCAACGGACGTTGAACGCCCATCGGATGGGCGTGCCATGGACGTCGACAGCCCCGTAGGGTGCTGGGCGTGACTGACGAGCTTGGGGCATGGAAGACCTTCGGTGAGCGCACCGTCTACGACAACAAGTGGGTCCGGCTCGGCCTGGCCGACGTGCAAGCGCCGAACGGCGAACGCTGGGACTACCACGTGGTGCACCTGGCGAAGATCGCCATCGGTTTGATCGTGGATGACCGGGATCGGGTGCTCATGCTCTGGCGCTACCGCTTCCCCACTGACCAATGGGGCTACGAACTGCTCGGGGGTCTGGTCGAAGAGGGCGAGGAACCGGCAACCACAGCGGCCCGCGAGATCCGCGAAGAGAGTGGCTATCAGCCGCTTGGCGAGGCCGAACACCTGATCAGCTTCGAGCCGTTGCCCGGACAAGTGACCGCAGGCACCGAGGTGTATCTCTGGCGGGCGGCCGAGAAGGTCGGCGAACCCACGGATACCGAAGAAGTCGGCAGGCTGGAATGGGTTCCGCTCAGCCGGATACCGGAACTGGCGCAGCGGGAAGAACTTCTCGGCGCGGGGGCGCTGGTGCCGTTGCTGTACTACGTCGCCACACGCGGCACCGGCCGCAGCGCCGGGCAGCATCAGCCGACCGAGCCAGCGTAACCAACAGCCAGACCGAGAACGTGGCAATCAGCCGGATTCTCGCTGGTCGTAGGGTGCTAGCATGTTGTCAGTTGACACACCTCGTGGTCGTCGAACACGACCAGCCACGGCGCCAGCGCGTGCGCGGCCTGAAGGTCCACATCGGTCTTGTGCTGGCCGTGCCGAGCCCGGTACAGAGCCAGCGTCGTGGTGTCCGAAGGCACCGCGAGCCGCCGCGGGTTGAGTTCCGCCTTCTTGCGTCCGGAAGGCTTTTCGTAGATGTAGTCGCCGAGGAACAGCACCAGGTCCGGATCGTCGCGCACCACACCCTTGTACGAGTGGTACCAGCCTTCCTCCCAGTGCTGGCAGGACGTGAAGCAGTACTTCAGCTGGTTCACGGCCGCACCCGCGGCGGGCGCCGTGCGCGTGCGTCCGACCGGCGAGATGTAGCCGGCGGTCTTGAAGCGGTAGAAGTACTCGCGCGCCGGCTCGAGACCCGTCGGCTCGATGTGCA
Organism: Amycolatopsis sp. NPDC051373; assembly: GCF_040689465.1. Classification (NCBI taxonomy): domain Bacteria; kingdom Bacillati; phylum Actinomycetota; class Actinomycetes; order Pseudonocardiales; family Pseudonocardiaceae; genus Amycolatopsis; species Amycolatopsis sp. NPDC051373. The sequence continues at coordinate 104,585 of NZ_JBFBAE010000023.1, forward strand.
CGCTGTGCGCCGACGCGCGCACCGCGTTCACCGAACCGCTTTGCACGATCGAGGAAAACGCCTCGTCGTTCGCGATTTCCCAGTCCACCGCGTACGTCGCGTCCGGCATGCCGCCGAAGCCGTCGGCGTTGAGCGGCGCGGGGGCGAGCCGCGTCCACAGCACCACGCTGTCCGGCAACGGGTCGCCCGAGGCGATGCCGAGCTGGAACGGGTCGTGGATCGCCGGGGCGGCGACGGCGGTGCGCGCGTCGGCCCACGAAGGCAGTGCGGTCGTCGCGGCGGCCGCGGTCACGGCGGCGAGTCCGCCCAGCAGCACCGAGCGCCGGTTCACCTGGCCCATGTCAGGGATCCTTTCAGGGAGTAGGGGTTGTCAGGCCGCGAAGTCGGTGAGGCCGGCGCTGCAGCCGGCGAACGTCGGCGGCGAGGTGTTGTGGCCCGTGCAGACCTTGTAGAAGACCCACTTGCCCTGCGCGACGGGCGCGGCCTTGTCCACCGACGTGCCGTTTCCGCCGGAAGCCCAGACGTAGTACGGGCCCGAGCCGTCGGCGAGCCAGTACTGCACGACGCCGGAGCTGCCGTCGGCATTGGTGTCGTAGGCGACGAAGTGCGAGTCGGACGAGCGGAACACGCCTTCGGCGGCGCAGGACGCGGCGCACTGGGCGCTGCCGGTACCGGTGCCGCAATCGGGTGCGACGCGGCCGTCGGAGCCGGTCTGCACGTAGCCGTCGGACACGTAGCCGCCGAGCGCGGGCACGTAGTCCCAGATGGTGGTGGTGCCGAGCGGGCCGGCCACGGAACTGCCGGTGGTCTGGCACTCGATGGCGACGGTCGCGCCGTTGGCCACCGTCTTCACGGCGGTGGCGGCGGCGTTGGGTGCGCGGCGGACGTTGAGCGGGTCACCCGCGGTCTGGACCTTGCCGGGCACGGTTGACGACACTGCCGACGCGGGTACTCCCGAGGAAAACGCGAACCCGCCGATCGCGGCCAGGACAACCCCGAATCCGGCGAGGCGCCGGAGCTTCGAACGCTTCATGGCCATAGCGTGTCGAAGCCTTGTACACGACCCGTACAAATCGCGATATAGGGGACGTGAGCCTCCGAATGGATCTAGCTAACCTGCGCAAACGCTCCTAGCATGCCCGGTCATGGGGACCTTGCCGCTCAGGCGGGTAAATTGTTGACTTCGCTGGCGTTCCGAATTCTCGGACCGTTGGAGGTCATTGCTGAAGGCCGGACCGTCCCATTGGGCGGGCCGAAGCCGAGGTTGCTGCTGGCCGCGCTGGCTTTGCAGCCGAATGTCGTGGTGTCCACCGAAGTGCTGGTCGAAGTCCTCTGGCCGGGTACCGCACCTCGCTCCGCGGCAGCCAACATCCGCACCTACGTCCACTCCCTCCGCAGGCGGCTCGCGGAAACGGCACCCGAGCTGGGTGATCGCATCAGCAGCCGCGCGTCGGGATATCTGCTCATCGCCGCAGACGAAGAACTCGATCATGTGCTGTTCGCCAACCACGCTGCCGAAGCGCGGAAAGCGTTCGAACGCGGTGACGCGGAAGCGGCGCTCGCGTTGCTCGACAAAGCCGACGCGCTTTGGCGCGGCGAAGTGCTCGAAGGCCTGCCACACGACCACGGCTGGGGCGCGGCGATCGCGCGGCTGGCCGAGTTGCGCCTGTCGGTGCAGGAGCAGCGGCTGCGGGCCCGCCTCGCGCTGGGGCGCCACGGCGAGGCGATCGCCGAGCTGCGCGGCCTCGTCACCGAACACCCGTTGCGCGAACAGCTGTGGCAGCAGCTCGTGACGGCGCTTCGCGACGGCGGCCGGATCGCCGAGGCCGTCGAGGCCTACGAGCTGGCCGAGCACACGCTGGAAGAGGAACTCGGGGCGAAGCCCGGCCCCCGGCTGCGAGAGTTGCGGGCCACGCTCGTGACGCCCGCCGCGGTGCCCGAGCTGCCCGGGCTGCCGGCCGAGCTCGCGGTGCCGCTACCGCGAGCTCAACCGGGGCTGCCGATCTGCCAGCTCCCGCTCGATCTGCCGGACTTCACCGGCCGCGAGGACGTGGTCGGCCGGCTGGTCACGCGCCTGCGCGAACACGGCGAGACGGGCCGGCCGACGGTGGTGGTGCTCTCGGGCGCGCCCGGCGTCGGCAAGTCCGCCATCGCGGTCCGGGTGGCCCACGCGGTGCGCGACGCTTTCGGGGACGGGCAGCTCCACGTGGACCTCGCCGGCACGTCGTCGTCGCCAAGGGCGCCGATGGGTGTGCTCGCGGAGTTGTTGCGCGCGCTCGGCATTCCCGACGCGGGCCTGCCGCGCGATCTGCCGGAACGCTCGGCGCTGCTGCGCTCGCGCCTGGCCGGCAAACGCATGTGCGTGGTACTCGACGACGCGGGCAGCGCCGCCCAGGTGCGGCCGCTGCTGCCGGGCACGGGTGCGTGCGCGGTGCTCGTGACGAGCCGGGTGCGGCTGCCCGACCTCGACGGCGCGGTGGCGGTCGACGTGGACCTCCTGCCCGAACCGGAGGCCGCGCGGCTGCTGGAGGGCATCGTCGGGGCCGAGCGGGTGGCGGCCGAGCCCGGCAACGCCGCCGTGATCCTGCGTCAATGCGGGCACCTGCCGCTCGCGATCCGCGTGGCCGGGGCGAAGCTCACCAACCGGCCCAGCTGGTCGCTGCGGATCCTCGCCGATCGGCTGCACGACGAGCGGCGCCGGCTCGACGAGCTGCGCGTCGGCGACCTCGCCGTGCGCGCCAGCGTGACGCTGAGCTACGACCTGCTGCCGATGTCGGCGGCCGCGGCGTTCCGCTGGCTGGGTGCGCTGGGGCCGATCCAGTTCCCCGCTTGGGTCGTCGCGGCCGCGCTGGGCCGTCCGTCGGCCGACGACGTGCTCGACGTGCTCGTCGATGCCCACCTGGTGGAGCTCGTGGCGTCCGACGCCACCGGCCAGCCGCGGTACCGGCTCCACGACCTGCTCCGCGTGTACGCGGCGGAGCTGGCCGGGCGGGACGCGCCGGAGAAGACGCGACGCGCGGCGCGACGGGTGCTCGAGGGTTACCTCGCGCTGGCCGTCGCGGCGGCGGAGCGGATGCCGATCCACTTCTTCGGCCAGTACCGCGACCACGCCGTGCCGCACCCGGAGCTGCCGGAGGGGACGGAGCAGCTCCTGGCCGACCCGGCGGCGTGGTTCGCCGCGGAGCGCCATTCCGGTGTCGCCGCGGTGACGCTGGCCGCGCAGCTCGGGTTCGACGACCTGGCGTGGCAGCTCACGGCCGCGTTCACGCCGTACTTCGACCTGCGCGGGCACCAGGACGACTGGCACGCCACGCACGAGGTGGCGCTGGCGGCGGCCCGGCGTGCGGGGGCCGAGCGCGGCGAGGCGATCGTGCAGCGCAACCTGGGGCAGATCCACCTGTACCAGGACAGCTACGCCGAAGCGTTCGTGGCGTTCGACGCGGCGCGGGAGCTGTACGAACGCGTCGGCGACGCGCAAGGCACCGGCATCGCGCTCGCCGGGCTCGGCACGATCCTGCGCATCCAGGGCGACAACGACCTCGCGCTGGAACGCTGCCACGAAGCGTCGAAGCTGTTCGCCGAAGCCGGCGACCGGCACGGCGAGGCGGTGATCCGCATCGCCGTGGGTGCCGTCTGGATGGCGCAGAAGTGCTACGCGCCGGCCAAGCGGTGGTTCACCGACGCGCTCGAGCTGGCCGCCGCGATCGGCGACCGGCACCGCGAGGCCCACGCCCTGCAACGGCTCGGGCTGCTGCACCAGCACGAGGGCAACCTCGGGCCGGCGCGCGAGTTCGTGACGCGCGCGATCGCGGTGTTCACCGATCTGGGCGACGACCACTGCGTGGGTTACGCCAACCAGAACCTCGGTGAGCTGTGCCTGCACAGCGGCGATTTCGCCCACGCGCAGCTGCTGCTGGTCAACTCGCTGAGCGTGCACCGCCGCAACGGTGACCGGCGCTCGGAGGCCGAGGTGTCGCAGCTGCTCGGTGAGCTGCATTCCGCGCTCAGCCAGCCGGAGCGCTCGCGCACGTACTCCGAGCGGGCGCTGGCGATCTGGCGGGAGCTTTCGGCGCGGCCGCAGCAATCGGCGCTGGAAACGCGGCTGGAGTCCGCTCCAGGTGAGGGGCCGCGGATCGTGTCCGCCTGACCCGTACGCGCGGGCTCGCTTGCGCGGCAAGGGGTCCTGCCGAGACGAGGATTGCGTCTCGACAGGACCCCTTTGTCGTGGAGGAGCGGGAATGGTCCGAAGAGGTCTGGTTCGGCGGGTGCTCGTGGTGCTGGCGGCGGTGCTCACGGTGGTACCCGTGACGCCGGCCGCCGCGGCCGGGTCGTGGCAGGTGGATCTGTCCACGGTGGACGGTGACGACGTGAACGTGTCCTCGGTTTCGGGTTTCCTGACGTTGGCCGACTCGGCGTGGAACCCGGTGACCGCACGGAGTTGGGGTGTTCTCGTCACGGCAACCCGTCACCTCGCCTCCTCGGTGGGCCGGCTGACCGCTCGGGTGGCGGACGACGTCCCGGCCGGCACCACCGTGGAGGTCGACGTCCGGGGCCGCGACACGGCCGGCGACTGGACCGAGTGGATACCGGCAGGCCAAGAGCTCCCGTTCGCCGTCCAGGTGGTCCAGGCCCGGATCTCCCTGTCCAGCACGGCCGACGGTGTGCGGCCGACCGTGCGTGCGGTGACGCTCGCCGCATCGGCCGGCTCGGCTCGGGACGCGGTCGTCACCGAGCCGTTGACCTACCGGATCTACGCGACGCGCGAAGGCCTCGTCGGCGGCAAGACGTCCAACGGTCACGTGATCGCCAAAAGCGACCACTTCGTGTCGTTCCCCTCCACGAAATCGGTGTCCCCCAAGGGAACCGGCTCCTACACGGCGAAGGTCTGCCGCACCGACGGCACCCGCTGCGAGTTCGCGCCCGTGTGGGAGGTCGGCCCCTGGAACACCCACGACGACTACTGGAACCCGGCCGAGGAGCGCGCCACCTTCCCCACGCTGCCGCAGGGCACGCCCGAAGCGCAGGCCGCGTTCCAGGACGGCTTCAACGGTGGCAAGGACTCCCGCGGACGTGCGGTGAAAAATCCGGCCGGCATCGATCTCGCCGACGGCGTCTTCTGGGACGGCCTCGGCCTCACCGGCAGCTCGTGGGTCGACGTGACCTACCTCTGGACCGGCACCGGCGGCCCCGCCGGCGTGATCACCACCGCCGGCGCGCCGCTGAACCTGCGCGAGAGCCCCAGCACGTCAGCGGCGACAAAGGGCGTCGCAGCGCCCTACGCACGCGTGCCGATCGAGTGCTCGGTGCCCGGTGAGTCCGTGAGCGGCGCCCTCGGCACCAGCGCGATCTGGGACCGCGTTGGCCCGGACCTCTACGTCTCGGACACCTACGTGAAAACCGGCGCCGCCGGTCCCGTCGCGCCGATATGCCCTTGAGCTGCGACGACAGGCGACCAATACTGGACAATTCGCCAAGCCTGAGGGGGCAGCATGACCACACTCGACACGAAGGACGTGACTCCGTTGCGGCTGGGGTTCGCGGGGACCGTCTTCACGCCGGGCGACGACGGCTACGACGACGCGCGGAAGATCTGGAACGGTCAGATCGACCGGCACCCGGCCGTGATCGCCCAGGTCGCCGGCACCGCGGACGTCGCGACGGCGCTGGGGTTCGCCCGCGAGCACGGGCTGCCGGTGGGCGTGCGCGGCGGCGGGCACAGCTTCGGCGGGTTCTCGATGTGCGACGACGGCGTGGTGATCGACCTGAGCGCGCTGCGCGCGATCACCGTGGACACGCACACGCGCACCATCCGCTGCGGCGGCGGCACCACGTGGGCCGAGCTCGACGCGGCAGGCCAGCAGGAGGGGCTGGCGGTCCCGGGCGGCACGATCAGCGACACCGGCGTCGGCGGTCTGACGCTCGGCGGGGGCGTCGGCTGGCTGACCGCACGCCACGGCCTCAGCATCGACAACCTGCTCGCGGCCGACGTCGTCACGGCCGATGGTGTGCCGCTGCACGCATCGGCGGACGAGAACGCCGACCTGTTCTGGGCCCTGCGCGGCGGGGCCGGCAACTTCGGCGTGGTGACGGAGTTCGAGTTCCGCGCGCACCCGGTCGGCCCGATGATCGAGCTGGGCCTGTTCTTCTGGCCGCTCGCGCAGGCTCCCGAGGCACTGCGGTTCATCCGCGACACGCTCGCGACGCTGCCGCCGACGATGGGCGCGATGCTGGTGGGCCTCAACGCGCCGCCGGCCGACTTCGTGCCGCCCGAAGCGCACTTCGCGCCCGGGTACGCGCTGATCATCGCCGGGTTCGAAGGGCCGGAGGAGCACGCCGAGGTGGTCGCGCGAGTCCGGCGCGGGCTGCCGGCGGCGTTTGAGCTGGTGACACCGATCCCGTACGTCGGTCTGCAGAAGATGCTCGACGAAGCCGCTCCGCGCGGGCTGCTGGCGTACGAGAAGGGGCTGTACATCGACGATCTGAGCGACGAGGTGCTCGACGTGATCGCCGAGTACCTGCCGCGGAAGTCGTCGCCGCTGTCGATCACACCGATGTTTCTGATGCGCGAGGCCTACTGCAGCGTGGCCGAGGACGCGACGGCCTTCGGCGGCACGCGCACGCCCAAGATCGCCGTGAACCTCGCGGCGACCACGGCCGACCCGCAGGAGTTCGAGGCGGACCGCGAGTGGGTACGCGCGTTCTGGACCGCGCTCACGCCGTTCGCGTCGAGCGCCGGCGGCTACGTCAACTTCATGACCGAGTACGACGAGAACCGCGTGCGCGCGGCGTACGGCGCCGAGAAGTACGACCGGTTGGCGCTGATCAAGGCGAAGTACGACCCCGGCAACGTCTTCCACCTGGGCGCCAACATCCGGCCCGCGGTGGCCGTCTGACAAGTCGCCGGACCGGACCACGGTGCCGGCCGCCCGCGGACACGGCGGCCGGCACCCACCCGGGCCGGGAACTCAGTGCCCGGACAGGTCGATCGCCTTGTCGAGTTCGCGGGGCTTCAGCACGCGCAGGATGCCTTCGAGCAGATAGTAGTCCGCGTACGGCAACGAGATCTCGATCCCGTCCTCGGCCGGGCGGTTGCGCGTGCAGCGGGCCACCACCGCGTCGGCGCGGCTCGACTTCGTCGTGAGGCACGTGCGCGAAGTCGCCTCCAGCAGGCGCAGACCGGCGGCGCGGTACTCCGGGCGGCCCGCGGCCGAGGCGAGGTCGATGAGGCCGCACGCCATCACGACACCGGCGGAGGCGTCCTTGATGTCGTTGGGCGCCTGTGGGGCGGTGTAGTCCCACACCGGCACGTTGTCCGGGGTGAGGGCCTTCAGCGCGAAGTCGGCGAGCCGTCGCGCGGTGGTGAGGAACGAGCGGTCTCCGGTGCGGCGGTACATCGTGGTGAAGCCGTAGATGCCCCACGACTGCCCGCGCGACCAGCAGGATGCCGGGCTGTAGCCCTGCACGGTGTTCGGCCCGATCTCGGCGCCGGTGGCCGGGTCGAAGTCGAACACGTGGGGCGTGGAGCCGTCGGGACGCAGGAACACGCGCTGCGCCGTCTTCGCGTGCTCGATGGCGATGTCGAGGTACTGGCTGTCGCCGGTTTGCTTGGTCGCGAAGTCCAGCAGGTCGAGGTTCATGATCGTGTCCATGATGATCCGGCCCGCGTCCTTCGGGTCGGTCAGCGAACCCCAGGCCCGGATGAAGTGGCCGTTGGCGTTGTAGCGCTTGATCAGCGACGAGGCCGCCTGGATCGCGCCGGCGCGCCACTTGTCGTCGCCGGTGACGCGCCACGCGGTGACCCACGACGGATAGAACAGGAATCCGAGGTCGTGCGTGCTGGTGTCGTTCTGGCGCGGCGCCAGTTTGTCGGCCGACGCGAGTGCGAGCGTGCGGAATTGTTCGTCGCCGGTGTGCAGGTATGCCATCCAGAGCGTGCCGGGCCAGAATCCGCCGACCCAGTCACCATTCTGCGAAAAGGCCCATTTCTCGAACTTGGTCCCGGTGGGAAACGAGGTGACGCCCGGGGCGACCGCGCGCAGCTTCTTCACCGCGTAGTCTGCCGCTGAGCGGAACACCTTCTCCTGGCTCGCGATGTCGGACACTCCCTGCTCCGAAGCCACCGCCGGAACGGTGCTGGTCGCGGTCGCCGCCACGGCGGCACCGGCCGCGGTGGTCAGCAGGGTACGCCGGGAAACGCTCACGATTGCCCGCCATTTCACAGTCGTGGAAAACGCCAGTGGGGAAATGCCTCACGAGAAGGCCGCCTGCAGTTTTACTAATCCGGCCAAAAGTAGGCCGCCCCCCACACGGCACGCAACTGTTGCCACGAAGCCATTCGGCCGTGACTGTGGTCGGATTAGTAATAATCGGCACCGTACACGACCGTCATGTGGTTGTACACCCACCAAAGCGTGCTTTCACGGTTGTGAATTGTTCATGGATGTGAACTCGTTATTCCGCGCCGGACCGGAGTGAACCACGTGCTCACTCCGGTCCGGACCACTCAGTGGTGGTGGTGTGCGTGGACCACGGCGTGCCCCTTGCCCCGGCCGATCATCCACTTGTTCACCGGCACCGTGACCACGAAGGCGACGATGAGCGAGAACAGCAGCGAGAGCCAGAACAACGCCGACGTCACACCCGCGTCCATCGCGCCCGGGACCATGACGATCACGAGGTTGTCGACGATCTCCATCACCGCGATCGACACGGTGTCGGCGGCCAGGGCGACCTTGAACGCCGCCGAGACGCTCAGGCCCGACTTCAGGACACCGCGCATCGTCAGGCCGTAGCCGAAGACGAACGCGAGCACGATGGACAGCACCACGGTGGCCGCGTTGTGCAGCCCGAACGCAGTGCCGAGAACCATGCCGAGCACCTCACCGATGGCACAGCCGGTGAGGCAGTGCAGCGTCGCCTGGATCGCGGTGGACCAGGACGCGCCGTGCTGGTGGTCAGTCATGTCGTCCACTATACCCCCTTAGGGTATCTCGATCACATGCTCAGCCGCCGAGGAGCGACTTCATCGCGGTGATCTCGGCCTCCTGGGTGTCGACGATCCGCTGGGCCATGGCCTTCGCATCCGCACTGCTCCCCTGGGCCAGTTCGGTGCGCGCCATCGCGACGGCACCGCTGTGGTGCTGGATCATCAGCTCGAGCCACTTGCGGTCGTAGGCCACGTCGCGCAGCTGGCCGAGGCCGGCGGTGTCGACCATGCCGGACATCTGACCGTGGTCCATGCCGCCCATCGGTGAAGGCGCCGGCGCACCCCACGCCTTCAGCCACGCCGTGAGCTGGTCGATCTCGGGCTGCTGAGCCTGCTGGATCTGCTTCGCCAGCGTGATCACTCGCTGGTCGCCAGTGTGGTCCGGCACGGGCGCGGACATCTCCACAGCCTGGCGGTGGTGCGGGACCATGTCCTGCGCGAAGGTGACGTCCGCGGTGTTGTGATCAGCGGGCGGGGCGGCGGCCTGCGACGAGCAGCCGACGAGCACGGCGGCGATCGCGGGCGCCGCGATGCCCACCAGGAACTTGCGATTCATGACGTTTCTTTCCTCACTGGGTACGACGAAGTTCGGACACGCTGGAGCCCGTGCCCGATCAGATCCGCAGTACGCAGGAAGCGGTGAGGAGTTCTCGGCCCGTCCGCGAAGGCGGCGCCCGGGCAAACCCGGCGGGCCCGCGTTCGACCGGACCCGACACCGCACTCTCGCGGCGCCGGCGCAGCCAGGCCAGCGCGAGCAACAACCCCGCCGCGGCCAGCAGCACCGCGAGGCACAGGTGCAGCATCACGTGGCCGCCGTCGCTCGCGGGCGGCGCGGCAACCGGATCCGCCGACGTCGAAGCCACGGGCACCGGAACCATCGCCACCGCAGGTGCGTCCATCGCCGAGTGCGCAACGGACACCGCCGGCATCCCGCTCATCTCACCACCGTGCGGCGCCGGGACGTGGTGCATCGCGAGCACACCGAAGACCAGCGCGCCGAGCAACAGCCGGCGCGCCGGGGCCGAAAACCGGAACCCGCGGGACGGTCGAGTCATCGCCACCAGGCTAGCCACATACCCCAAACGGGTATCAGGTGCTGCCAAGATCACCGTTGAACTCGCTTCCGTAACCCTTTGCACACGACCGGTTGACCCCTGTGAGCACGCTCCCTTACGTTCACTCCAGGTCGCCGGCGGTGCGCAGACCGTGAACTGAAGGAATGGTGGGGATGCGAGGGCCGTCCAAGACGCTCTTCCTGGGCGTCGCGCTGCTGCTGAGCGCGGTGGTGGGGCTCGGCAGCTGTTCCTCCTCGCTCCGGACGCCGACGGCCGACGGTGACAAAGCCCCGGTCCGGATCGCCTTCGTGCCGAAGGTCGCGGGCATCGCGTACTTCGACGCCATGAACGCCGGCGGCCTGGAAGCGGCGAAGCGGCTCGGCGCGCAGTGGATCACGCGCGGCCCCGCGACCGTCGACCCGGCGGCCCAGACCGCCATCCTGAACGACCTCGTCGCCCAGCACGTCGACGTGATCGCCGTGGCGCCCAACGATCCCCGCGCGCTCGCGCCCGCGATCGCCGACGCTCGAGCCAAGGGCGTCCACGTGCTGACCACCGACACCGATGCGCCGGCAACTCAGCGCGAGGTGTTCGTGAACCAGGCATCTCCCGAAGGCGTCGGCACCGCGCTCGTCGACGCGCTGATGGCGAAAACGGGCGGCAGCGGCAAGTTCGCCATCGTCTCGTGCGGGCGGACCGCCGCGAACCTCAACGCGTGGATCTCCGTCGAGCAGACCTACGCGGCCCAGCGCTACCCGAAGGCGCAGCTCGTGGAGACCGTCTACGCCGGCGAGGACACGACCACGGCGACCGAGCTCGCGAAGCAGGTCCTCGACCGCCACCCCGACCTCACGGGCCTGATCGGCGAGTGCACCACGTCGGCTCCCGGCGTCGCGCAAGCGGTGCGGGACCAGCAGAAGATCGGCCGCGTCTACACCGTCGGCACGGGCACACCGCAAACGATGAAGCCCTACCTGCTCGACGGTTCCTGCTCGATGTCGGTGCTGTGGAACGTCGAATCGCTGGGTTACCTCACCGCGTGGGCGGCGGAACAGCTCGTGGAGGGCCACTCTTTCGGGCCCAGCAACAACGTGAGCCTCGAGCTGCCCGCGGTGAAGTACGACGCGCGCTCGAAGACCATGCTGCTCGGCGATCCACTGCTGATCACCCAGGACAACGTGGACCAGTTCAAATACTGACGGCCGGAGCCCCGTTGACGGAGCCCCGGCCGCAGTCCTTGCTACAAACCAGTGCCTTGCGACAAACCAGTGCCTTGCTGTGAAACAGAAACTCAGCGCACGTCGATGGTGACCGTCGCCGTGGTGACGCGGGCGGGCAGCTTCGTCGTGTCGATCTTCAAGTACTCCCCGTCGTCCTGCTGACCGTTGGGCAGCGTCTTGGCGTGGAGCGCGTACGGCGGCGCGGTGTTCGAGAGGCCGTCGATGCCCAAGTCGTTGTCGTTGCTGACCACGAGGGTGCGGCCGCCGTCGGTGGTCGCGACGCCCTCCACCTTGTCGTGGCCGAAGAAGCCGCCGGTCGGGTCGAACCCGGTCACCAGCGCGCCGAGGTCGACATACAGCTTCTTCGCCACCGGGGTGATACCGACCTTGGCGAGGTCCGCGGTGGCCTCTTCGGTGGTGTCCTTGCCGACGTAGGCGTCGATGCTCGACTGCGTGTCACCGACGAGCAGCCCGCCCTTGGCGGAGTCGTAGGCGGCACCGGCCACCTTCGCCTTCGGCCCGACGTCGGTCGCGCCGCGCAGGTCGATCTCGTAGATCTTCTTGAACGCGCCGGGCTCGAAGTTGCCGTCGCGCTCGTCCACGAGGAACTTCGTCGACGACAGCGCGGTGATCTCGCTGACGGCCGTGCCCGTGTCGTCCGGGTCCTGCAGCAGGTACAGGTACTCATGCGTCGCGTGCGTGCGCAGGTCGACCGTGACGATCCGCAGCGTGGTCACGTTGCCGGGCTTCTTGGTGAGGTCCGGCTGCTGCAGGGCCGACTGCATGATGCCCACGAGCGTCTTGCCGTCCGGCGTGAGCGCGAGGCCTTCCATGCCCTTGTTGGGCACGCGGTACTTCAGCTCCTTCGGCAGCGAGCCGTCGAACGGCGAGAGCCGCTCGATCGCGCGGCCGTCGGCGCGGAAGTGCGTGATGAAGGGACCGTACTCGTCGGACACCCAGAACGTGCCGTCGCGTTCGGCGACGAGGCCCTCGGAGTCGTACCCGTTGGGAGTGGCCGGCAACGGCTTCCCGTCGAGGCCCACGATCGTCTCGCCGGTGTCGGCCGCCGTGCTGACCTGCCCGTTGTACGGCGAACCGTCCTTGGCGCGCAACGGGATCCGCTTCTCGAGCACGGCCTTGCCGTCCTTGAGGCGGAACTTGCCGATGGCCGGGTCGAACGCGGGCAGCGGCTCCACCTTGGACCCGTCCGGCGCGTCGACGTTCGGGCCGCGGTCGGTGAGGCCGTAGAACTCGTCGCGCGAGCCCGGTACCGGTGTGAGCGCGGAACCGTAGGCACCACCGGTGAGCTTCACGCCGCCGATGGTCGCGAGCGGCGGCAGGGAGGTCGGGTAGAGCTGCACCGCGTCCGACACCGAGTACGTGAACGTGTCGCGGCCGTGGAAGCCCGGCGCGGGCGTGTAGCTGAACGACCCGCTGGGGTCGAGGGTCAGCGACCCGTGTTCCGGCGCGGTGTGGCGCACGATGGCGCCGCTCGCGTCACCGCGGCTGTCGTTGCCGAGCACCCCGTCGCCGTGCACCTGCAGTGCCCGGCCGGCTCGCGTCCCGTAGTGGTCGTCGCGGGCGGCGAACGCGGCGTGCCCGTCGCCTCCGTGCGCCGACGCCGTGCCCGTGGCCAGCAGCGGCAGGGCGAGGATCCCCGCGGCGACCCCGATTCTCACGCGCTTCATCTGTTTTCTCCTCTTCCGGCGTCACACGACACCGGAGGAGGAGTCTGGTTAACGGAGTTGGACAACCGCCGTCTTCGAGGCGACGCCCGCGTTAACGGCCTCGTCTCACATGCGCTGCCGCCGCTCCACCACCGATCACGAGAACCAGCACGGCAACGCTCCACCTGCGTTGTTTCTCCACGCGGTGGCCGGCGTCGGCCACCGGCTGCGGTGTCGCAACGGGACGGAACTTCGTCGGTGGCGCGACCGAGGTCGAGGCGACGATCGGGGCGGGCGAAGGCGCGTTCGGCGGCTGGGGCACCGCCGGCGACTGCTCCGCGAGCACGGGCGGCGGGGGGTCTTCCGCGGTCTGCGAAGGTTTCACCGAGTTCGACGACGGTGGGGGATCCAGTCGCGGGGACGGCGGAGGCGGTGGGGGCGGCGGGGGCGGTGCCGTTGCCCCGGCGAGACACCCGGCCGCGTCGGAGGTGTAGAGCTCGGGCCCGGTGCTGATCTCTTGCGCCCCACCGGAGCCGTCGCGCGGCAGGCGATAGGTCACGCTGCGGTGGCCGATGCGGTTCGCCGTCGCGTAGAGGGCACCGTCCGGACCGAACACGACCGAGCCGTACGCCGTGGCGAGGGGGAACTTCAAGCCCGGCACGATGGCGACGCGGCCGTCGCGCGGGTTGATCGTGACCACCGAGCCGTGGCCCGCGGCCGTGACCGACACGCCGTAGAGCAAGCCGTCCGCCGGGTTGTAGGCGAAGTCGTCGACACCGGCGGACAGGACGACGGGCCGCAGCTGCAGGTGCGCGACCACGTCGAGGTAGTGGGGACTGGCCGGGTCGACGTCCACTGTGTACAGGCTGTTGGCATGCAGCAGGTACCACGAGTTGCCGGCCATCGCGCCGCCCGTGGAGCCGGTCGCCCAGCTCCAGATGCCGTGGCGCGCGCCGGCGCGGAACACGCCGCCGAGGTCGGTGACGTGACCCGAACCGTCGATCCGCACCGCATGGGCGCCGTCGTGGAAGTGGCCCGAGGTCGGACCGTCGGCCACGCCGTAGACCACACCTTGCGAGGCGGAGTAGGCCATCGCGTTGATCCTGTAGCCGGGGTTGCCGAGCGACTGCCGCTGCCCGGTCGGCAACGTGAGCCGGACGAACGACGACGAGTGCGAGTTCTGGCTCTCCACCTGGAGAATCGCGCACGTCGCCGGCGCGGCCGGGTGCGTCCGGCCGGGTGGTTCGAGCCACCCCGACGCCACGAGCAGCGCCGACACGGCCGCCGCGGCGGCCGCCACCGGGAGGAAACGGGGAATGCGCACGACCCTCAGCCCAGTCGCGCCAGTGCCGAGCTGAACGCGTCGGGCTGGATGCTCGCCCCGCCTGCGAACGGGTTCTGCAGCTGGAAGATCGCGTAGAGCAGCAGTGCGATCGTGCCGGCCAGCGTCGACACGATCACGAGGTGCGCCGCCATGCGCGTGCCGCCGAAGAGGTTGGGCAGCAGCACGGAAATCAGACTGCCGAGGATCAACGCGAACCAGACCACGGAGCCGACGCCGCTCGAGGCGGCGTCGGTGAGACGCGCCTGTCTGGCCTGGTAGACCTGCCACAGATCGTTGGCGGCCTCGGTCTTGCGGTCGTTCTCCCAGTCGCTGCTCGCCTGCGCGCCGGCGATGGTGCGGCGCAGCTGGTCGAGCTGCGTCCAACCGGTGTCGGGGACCGTGCCACCGTCGGCCAGACGCGGCCATTCCTGGTGCTGCACAGTACTGGCGTACGCGGTCGCGAGCTGCTGCACGCGTTGGCCGGTGTCGCCCGGCAGCGCTTCGGCGGCCCAGGTCATGGAGACGAGGCTGTCGGCCTCGGTGTAGGAGCCGTCGCGCGCGGTCCCCACCGCGTCGAAGAGCGAGATCAGCACGAACGCCACGAGCACCGCGTGGAGACCGCCGACAATGGTGAACACCTGACCGGCCGCATCGTTGTTGTCACGACGACCTTCATCCCAGCCGAACCGCCTCACCAGATAGCCGATGCCGCCGCCGACCACGGCCGCTCCGACCACCCAGAAGATCCCGGTCAGGTAGACGTTCATCCGACCCCTTTCACACTCGAAGACCACTGCGTCCGCCATTGTTCGGCGAATTCCCGGAAGTGGGCCCGCTCAAGTTAGTCATCTGATTCCCGAGCGACAAGAAGCGGCAGTTCGGTTCATTCGAGTGGCCCTGCGAGGCCCCCGATGATCACTGGAACGGAGCAGTTGAATGTTGGAACACCTGCTCTGGATACGCTCGTTCACCTGGGATACACCGGCGATCTTCGGTCGAACTTCCCGTCCGGGTGAGTCCTGCCGACCGAGGGTGACGAACGTTGCGCCGACGAAGATCGTCTAAATCTGGCGCTCCGACAACAGCAACTGGAATGTCCGATTACCCTTTCTGGCAAACAGGTGAACCGACCCGGCTACCCGATCGTGGGATTGTCGGGCGAGGCCGGCTTGCTATGTTGATTCCGCGGTGCCGACCCGAATGAATTGCAGCAGGATAACGAACTCCAATTCGTGCTGGAAACTTTCTCACACGTTCCGAAATCCGACGATAGGTGGTTTTCGCTGTGACCGTCACGGACCCCGTGGACTCCGCGAATCAGGAACAACCGCAACTGAGCCTGGGCCGGGCCGCGGCCCGCACGCTCGCGACGACGACGAAGTCCGTTCCCCAAATGCAGAGCATCACCACGCGGTGGCTGCTCAAAGTGCTGCCGTGGGTGGAGGTCTCGGGCGGCGCGTACCGCGTGAACCGCCGGCTGAGCTACGCGGTGGGCGACGGCCGCGTCACGTTCTCCACCACCGGCGCCGAGGTCCGCGTGATCCCGCCGGAGCTGGGTGAATTGCCGGCCCTGCGCGGTTTCGACGACGAAGAGGTGCTCATCGAGCTGGCCGGCCGGTTCGTGCAGCACGAGTTCTCCCCCGGCGACGCGCTCGTGGAACTCGGCCACCAGGCCGACCAGGTCTTCCTCCTGGCGCACGGCAAGATCAGCAAGGTCGGCACCGGCGCGTACGGCGACCAGACGGTGCTCGGCACCCTCGCCGACGGCGACTACTTCGGCGACGCCGTGCTCACCAACGCCGACGGGATCTGGGAGTACACGGCCAAAGCCGTGACCGCGTGCACGGTGCTTTCCTTGTCCCGCAGCGAGTTCCAGGGCGTGCTCGACCGCTCCGACGCGCTGCGCGAGCACCTCGCCGCCGTCGCCGCCGGTTCGGCCGGCCCGGCAAACGACCACGGTGAGGCGGTGATCGACGTCGCGTCCGGGCACGACGGCGAACCGCAGCTGCCCGGCACGTTCGTGGACTACGACAGCTCGCCGCGCGAGTACGAGCTGAGCGTGGCGCAGACCGTGCTGCGCGTGCACAGCCGCGTCGCCGACCTCTACAACCAGCCGATGAACCAGATCGAGCAGCAGTTGCGGCTCACGGTCGAGGCCCTGCGCGAACGACAGGAACACGAGCTGGTCAACAACCGCGACTTCGGCCTCCTGCACAACGCGGACTACTCCCAGCGCGTGTCCACCCGCACCGGCCCGCCGACGCCGGACGACTTCGACGACCTGCTTTCCCTGGTGTGGAAGGACCCTGCGGTCTTCCTGGCGCACCCGAAGACGATCGCGGCGTTCGGCCGCGAGTGCAGCCGCCGCGGTGTGTACCCCGACGCGGTGGACCTCGGCGGGCACCAGGTGCCGGCGTGGCGCGGTGTGCCCGTGTTGCCGTGCAACAAGATCCCGGTCACCGAGACGCGCACCAGCTCCGTGTTGCTGCTGCGCACGGGCGAGCAGTCGCAGGGTGTCGTCGGTCTGCACCAGACCGGCTTGCCCGACGAGTACCAGCCGGGCCTGAACGTGCGGTTCATGGGCATCGGCGAGCAGGCGATCATGTCGTACCTGGTCAGCGCGTACTACTCCGCCGCCGTGCTGGTGCCCGACGCGCTGGCCGTGCTGGAGAACGCCGAGATCGGGCGCGGTGAGTGAGCATGGCCGCGCCCGCCACCCCGCCGCGCCCGCCCGAGACCGCCCCTGTGCGGTCCGGGCCGGCGCCGCTGCCCCCGTCGGCGTTCGGGCCGACGGGCCTGGGCACGAGCGCGCTGCGGATCGTGTCGAGACCCGCGTCCCAGCGACCTGGAGAAGCTGAGCCCACCAAGCGAGGAACCGCATGACCGTGACCGAAGAGCCGCCGCTTTCCCTTTCCACGCGCGCGGCCCGGACCCTGGCCACCACCACCAAGTCGTTGCCGCAGATGCGCGGCATCACCCCGCGCTGGCTGCTGTCGCAGCTGCCGTGGGTGGAGGTGCCGGCCGGTTCGTACCGCGTGAACCGCCGGCTGACCTACACCGTCGGCGACGGCCGGGTGAGCTTCTTCAACACCGGCGCGCGGGTGCAGGTGGTCCCTGCGGAGCTGGCGGAACTGCCGCTGCTGCGCGGGTTCGCCGACGCCGACGCGTTGTCGGCGTTGGCCGAGCGCTTCGAGCAGCGCGAGTACGAGCCGGGCGACACCATCGTGACGGCGGGTTCGCCGCTCGACTCGGTGGTGCTGCTGGCGTACGGCAAGGTTTCGCGCACCGCGCCCGGTTCCTACGGCGAGGACGCGCACCTCGGCACGCTCACCGCGGGCGACCACTTCGGCGCCGAACTGCTGGGCGGCACCGCGGGGAACTGGACCTTCACCGCCAAGGCGGCCACGCGGTGCATCGTGCTGGCGCTGCCGGCGGAGGCGTTCGAGCGGCTCAACGCCTCCGTCGAAAGTCTGCGCTCGCACATCAGTGCCGTGCTGGCGAGCCCGGGCCGCGAGCACAACAAGGCCGGCGAGGCGAGCATCGACCTGTCCGCCGGGCACGACGGCGAGGTCGCGCTGCCGGGCACGTATGTCGACTACGACCCGGCGCCGCGGGAGTACGACCTCGCCGTCGCGCAGACGATCCTGCACACGCACAACCGCGTGACCGACCTCTACAACCAGCCGATGAACCAGCTGGAGCAGCAGTTGCGGCTCACCGTGGAGGCGCTGCGGGAGCGGCAGGAGCACGAGCTGGTGAACAGCACGGACTTCGGGCTGCTGCACAACGCGGACCTCGGCCAGCGCGTGACCACGCGCAGCGGCCCGCCGACGCCCGACGACCTCGACGAGCTGCTGTGCCGTCGTCGCAAGTCGCGCTTCTTCCTGGCGCACCCCAAGGCAATCGCCGCGTTCGGGCGCGAGTGCACGGCGCGGGGCCTCTACCCGGCCAACTCGGTGCTCGACGGACGCCGGGTCACGACGTGGCGCGGGGTGCCGCTGCTGCCGTGCGACAAGATCCCGATCTCGCCGCAGGGAACCACCTCGATCCTCGTCATGCGTACCGGCGAGGACGACGCGGGTGTGATCGGGCTACGGCCGGCGGCATTGCCGGACGAGTACCAGCCGGGGCTGAACGTGCGGTTCATGGGCATCAGCGACCGGGCCGTGACGTCCTACTTGGTCAGTGCGTACCACTCGGCCGCGGTGCTCGTGCCGGACGCGCTGGGAGTGCTCGACGACGTCGAGATCGGGCGCTGAGCTTCTTTTTCGGAGGGGATGTATGACCACAGTGGACGCCCGGGCGCGGACGGTGCCGGAGGTGCTGGCTTGGAGCCGGGACCTGTGGGAACCGGCGATGCGCGCGGCGGTCGACCGGCTGCCCGATTCGATGCGCCGCATCGCCGGCTACCACTTCGGCTGGTGGGACGCGTCGGGCGCCGAGTCGGCCGTACCGGCCGGCAAGGCCCTGCGGCCGGCGTTGGTGCTGCTGTCCGCCGCGGCGGCCGGCGGCGATCCGGGCGACGCGATCGCCGCCGCCGTGGCGGTGGAGCTGGTGCACAACTTCTCGCTGCTCCACGACGACGTCATGGACGGCGACGAAACCCGCCGCCACCGGGCGACCGCGTGGACCGTCTTCGGCACCAGCCCGGCCATCCTCGCGGGGGATGCGTTGCTGACGTTGGCCTTCGACGTCCTGGCCACGGACGGTCCCGCCGCTGCTCGCGTCCTGAGCACGGCGGTGCTGGACCTGTTGCACGGCCAGAACGAGGACCTGGCCTTCGAACGACGAGCGTCCGTGGATCGGTCCTCCTGCATCCGCATGGCCGAGGGCAAGACGGGCGCACTTCTGGGTGCCGCCTGCACCCTGGGCGTGCTCGTCGTCGGCGGCCGCGGCACGCACGTCTCGGAACTCGGCGCGTTCGGCCGCTCGCTCGGCCTGGCGTTCCAACATGTCGACGACCTCCTCGGCATCTGGGGCGACCCGGCCGTGACGGGGAAGCCGGTTTACTCGGATCTGCAGAACCGGAAGAAGTCGCTGCCGGTGGTGGCGGCTTTGGCCTCGGAGACCCCGGCTGCCCAGGAGCTGGCGGGGTTGTACCGACAGGAGGCTCCGCTGTCGGCTGGGGAGCTGGCCCGGGCCGCTTCCTTGGTCGACTCGGCGGGTGGGCGTTCGTGGAGCTCTTCGGAGGCTGCGCGGTTGCTGGCTTCGGCGTTGGCCTCGCTGGCCTCCACGACGCCGGCGCCGCGCCCCGCGGCGGAACTCACGTTGCTGGCGCACCACATCACCCGCCGGGACCACTGAGCCGCGCTGACCGACCTGGCGCGCTTGTGCTCCTCCCCCAGTGCACGAGCGCGCCGTTCTCTTTCCCGGGGTGCGTTTCGGTCCGCGAACGGTCCCCTCGCCCGCCGCCGGGGCGCACGACCGGCGCCTCGCGCTTCCCGCCCGGCACGAACGGTCACTTCGCACCGCGATCCTTGCACGAACGGGCCCACTCGCGCCGGCTCCCGGTGCACGAAAAGTCACCTCGCGCCGGGCGCACCCACCTGCCCAGTGGCGCCTCCGCCGCGGCACGAACGGCCCACTCTCACAGGCAACAACACGCTAACGGTCCAGTCGCGACTCGCCCGCGGCACGAAAAGTCCCCTCGCACCAAGATCGGGGGGCGAGAGGTCCACTCGCGGCGACAGCGCGGCATGAACGGTCCGCTCGTACGGGAACCCGGAGCGCGAACGGTCCAGCCACGCGGGTTCCGACGGACGAGGATCCACTCGCGCCGGCCGCAGTCTTCGGCCAGGCCGCGATCGGGCGTTGGCACGAACGGTCCCGTCGCACCGCGGCCGATGCACGAACGGTCCAGTCGCAGTCGCGAGCAGACGCGAGTGGTCAGTTCGTGCCGCCGCGCACGTGTGACAGGACCAGTCGCGCGGACAACAAAGCACGAAAGGTCCCGTCGCCACCGCAGGCAGACGCGAGTGGTCAGTTCGTGCCGCCGCGCACGTGTGACAGGACCAGTCGCGCGGACAACAAAGCACGAAAGGTCCCGTCGCCACCGCAGGCAGACGCGAGTGGTCAGTTCGTGCCGCCGCGCACGTGTGACAGGACCAGTCGCGCGGACGACAAAGCACGAAAGGTCCAGTCGTGGCGGCGGGGAAGGCCTACTTGCTCGGTCGGCGGCCCATCGCCGCGGTCAAGACCC
This sequence comes from Amycolatopsis sp. NPDC051373, assembly GCF_040689465.1. NCBI lineage: Bacteria > Bacillati > Actinomycetota > Actinomycetes > Pseudonocardiales > Pseudonocardiaceae > Amycolatopsis > Amycolatopsis sp. NPDC051373. Next base: position 125,036 of record NZ_JBFBAE010000023.1, read on the forward strand.
TGGTCAACCGGACGACCCTGCCCCCCTGCCGCGCCCCGATCTCCTGGTAAGGCGCGGTTTCCACGACCCCGGCCTCGGTCAGCGTGCGCAGCCTCGCGCTGAGCAGGTTGGGCGCGATGCCCAGCGACTCGCGCAGTTCGCTGAACCGCGTCTGGCCCCGGAAGAGCTGGCGCAGGATCATGCTCTCCGTGGCGTCCTGGAAGGGAAACGCGAGAACCGTCTCCTACTCGGCGTCGAAAGCGGCGCTTTGGTCGATGACCGACGCGCTGCGCGAGGGCCTGCGCGACCAGGGCACGCTGGTGGTGGGCGTGCACGCCGGCTACGTGGACACCGACGGCTCCGCGTGGCTGGACGTCCCGAAGATCGGGCCCGCCGAGGTCGCGGCGAAGACCATGCAGGCGTTGCTGGACGACCGCGTCGAGGTCCTGGTCGACGAAGCGGCGCGGCGGCTCAAGGCCGCACTTTCCCAGCCCCTCGACCGAGAATCGCTCACTTGCCCGGCCGAGTGAGGCTATCGAGATCGGCACCTTCGAACGACCTGGTCGGTGTTCGTCGGGGCTTCCGCGCCGCACACGGCGGACGGGTACGCCGTCAGGTCAGCCAGACGAATCGACGGCACACTCACTTGCCCGGCCGAGTCAGGCCGTCGTCGGCAGCACCGCGGGACAAGACCACCTTGTCGGTGTTCGACAGCGCCTCCGTGCCGCGCGGGCTCGGCGGCGCGGAGCTCAGGTCGCGCAGGCGGATGGGCGGGCCGAGGTCGATGAGTGTGGGGATGTACTCCGCCTTGGAAACAGCCCAGTGGCCGTCCGCCTGAGTGAAGGTGAAGCGCGCGGCCGTGCCTTCTTCGGTGGAGCCGCGGGGGTCGTCGTGGCGGGCGATTTCGTTGCCGAGGCCGTAGGCGACCCACTTGCCCTCGACCTTCTCGAACGGCTGGACCACGTGGGCGTGGTGGCCGACGATCAGGTCGATGTCCGGGGAAGCCAGTAGCTCCTTCGCCAGCGAAGCCTGGTCGTCCGTCACCGAGTGCTGGTATTCGATCCCCCAGTGGAGGCTGGCGATCACCACCTCCGCGCCGGCCGCACGGGCGGCGTGGGCCGCCGCGAGGATGTCGTCGGCGTCGATCTGGTTCGCCAGCCAGGGCTTGCCGGCGGGAACCTTGATGCCGTTGAAGCCGAAGGCGAACGACAGCTGCGCCACCTTGACACCGTGGACGTCGAGGATCAGCGGCTTGTCAGCCTCGGCGGCCGAGCGCGCCGAACCCGTGTGCTCGAGGCCCACTTCGTCCAGCTTGTCCAGCGTCCGCGTGATGCCGGCGGCACCCTTGTCCAGAGTGTGGTTCGAAGCCGTGGAGCAGGTGTCGTAGCCGGTGTCCTTGATGGCGTCGGCGATCTCGGGCGGCGCGCTGAACGACGGGTACCCCGTGTACGGCCCGCCCTCCGGCGCGAGCGGCGTCTCGAGGTGGCAGATGGCCAGATCGGCGCCCGACACGAGCGGCTTCACCCCCGCGAGGATCTGCCGGTAGTCGATCTCGCCGCCACCATCGGCCTGCGCCTGGTCGGTGAGCGCCGGGTGGATCAGCACGTCGCCGGTGGCCACGACCGTGAACGACCCGGGCGTGGCCGAAGAAGGCACGCCTGCGGGGGCCGAAGGAGCGGAAGCGGGCAACGCGGCCTGCGGAGCCCCGCTGCACCCGGCCAGCACCAGCACGGCACCGGCCCATCCCACGATCGAGCGACGGATGTGCGTCATGTTCGCCCCCTTTGTCCAGCTGCGGGCCACATCCTGCCGCATGTCGACCGGACAAGACGCAACGCCCGCCATAACGGACCGTAATCGAACCCAAGTCAACAAGAAAACCCACCAGCAACCGAAACACCAGCACGATCAGCACGGAGCAACAAACCCTGGTCAGTCAGGAAAAAATACGATAATTAGCCCGCCAACCACCAGGCGGAAAATCACTCTCCGTAGGTATCCATCCGCTAACTGCGGCAGATCCCGTGGTTGACGTCACCCGATCAAGTGTCTTGTAATACGAGTCACGCGGAATTCACGCCCACGCAACAGTCGTCCTCGGCCCCAATGGGAGCACTCGATGTCCACATACCCGCACAGGTCACGTACCTGGAGCGTTGTTGGTTGTTGTTTGGTTGCCGGTGCAGTGTTGGCCGGATGCTCCTCCGGCAAGGACACCGCCGCGCCCGCGCAGCAGGCGCCGACGAACGGCAAGATCACGCTGTACTACCTGCAGAAGCAGGGTGACCAGCAGTACTTCGTGGAGCAGGCGCAGGGCGCCCAGGCGGAGGCGAAGGAGCTGGGTGTCGACCTCAAGGTCGTGAACCTCGGCCAGGACGCCAACAAGGCCATCACCGAACTCGACGCCGCGGTCGCGCAGGGCGCCAACGGCGTCGCCATCGTGGTGCCGGACCAGGCCATCGGCCCCGAGGTCATCGACAAGGCCAAGAGCGCCGGCATCCCGATCATCGCGTCGGACGACGTGATCAAGGACGGCACCGGCAAGGCCGCCGCGTTCGTCGGCTTCAACGGCACGCAGATGGGCACCTCGGTCGGCCAGGAGGCCGCCAAGCTGTTCAAGGCCGCCGGCTGGTCCGCCGCCGACACCAAGGTGATCAGCGCCTACAAGCAGGACCTCACCGTGTGCACCGACCGCGTCAACGGCGCCAAGGCCGCGTTCGACAAGGACTCCGGCGCCCAGGTGCAGGTGATCAACGTCGGCACCGACAACTCCCCCGTCGACGCGCAGAACCGCGCCGGCGCCGTGATCAGCTCCAACCCGGGCGTGAAGCACTGGGTCGTGTGGGGCTGCAACGACGAGAACGAGACCGGCGTCGTCACCGCGCTCGCCAACTCCGGAGTCGGCGCGAACGACATCATCGGTGTGGGCCTCGGCGCCTACCTCGACTGCAAGGACTGGGCTGCGGGCAAGGACACCGGCAACAAGTCCTCGCTCTACATCTCGGGCGCCGAGGTCGGCAAGAGCGCGATCCAGGTCCTCGTCGACAAGGTCAAGAACGGCAAGGACCTCCCGGCCGAGACGATCGCCAAGACCACGATGGTGAACAAGGACAACTTCAAGGCGGCCGGCGTCAACTGCACCTGACCCGACCGCGGCCCGGGGGTGTCCACTCGCGACACCCCCGGGCTCTCCTGTGAGGAAGGCTGAGGAAGGCTCACCATGGGCAGTTCCACGGCGCTCATCGCCGAGGGCATCGGCAAGCGCTTCTCCGGCGTCACCGCGCTCGACGACGTGACGCTGGAGTTCCACTCCGGCGAGGTGCTCGCGCTGATGGGCGAGAACGGCGCCGGCAAGTCGACGCTGCTGCGCGTGCTTTCGGGCGACCACGAGCCCAGCGACGGCACTCTGCGGGTCGACGGCGAGCCGGTGGTGTTCGACAACCCGCGCGCCGCGATGGCCGCGGGCGTGCGCGTGATCTACCAGGAACCGGAGATCATCCCGCACGTCTCGGTGGCGGAGAACGTGTTCGTGGGCGAGCTGCCCTCGCGCGCCCGCGTGTTCAGCCGTCGCACGCTCAACCAGCGCACGCACGAAGCACTCGTCGAATACGGCTTCGAAGGCGTGCTCGACCCCGCCACGCTCGGCAGCAAGCTCTCGGCCGCGCAGCGCCAGCTCGTCGAGATCCTGCGGGTGCTCACCGCGGCCACCCCGCCGCGCGTGATCGCCTTCGACGAGCCCACCTCGTCGCTCTCGGAGCACGAGGTCGACGCGCTGTTCCGGCTCATCCGCCGGCTGCGCGACTCCGGCGTGGCCGTGGTCTACGTGTCGCACCGCATGAAGGAGATCTTCCAGCTCGCCGACCGCGTGGCCGTGCTGCGCGACGGCAAGCTCGTCGGCGTGCAGCAGGCCGCGGAGTCCGACGAGAACCAGCTGGTGCGCATGATGATCGGCCGCGACCTCTCCGCGCTGGAGCGGCGCGAGACGGCTGACACCGGCGAGGTCGTGCTGCGCCTGAACCACGTGACCACCGATGACGTCACCGACGTCTCGTTCGAGGTGCGCGCCGGTGAGGTCGTGTGCCTGGCCGGGCTCGTCGGCGCCGGGCGCTCCGAGCTGGCGCGCGCGATCGTCGGCGACCTGCCCGTGCGCTCGGGAACCCTCGAGCTGGACGGGAAACCGTTCAAGGCCCGCACGCCCGGCGACGCCGTGAAGGCGGGCATCGGGTTCGCGCCCGAGGAACGCAAGACCGACGCGTTGCTGATGCAGCGTTCGGTGCGCGACAACGTCTCCATCGCCGTGCTCGACCGCCTCCGCCGCTTCCGCGTGATCAAGCGGGGGAAGGAGCGCGAGCTCGTGGCGGAGTACATCCGCGAGCTTCGCGTGCGCACGCCGTCGATGGAGCAGGAGGTGCGCAAGCTCTCCGGCGGCAACCAGCAGAAGGCCGTGCTCGCGCGCTGGCTCGCCCGCCGTCCGCAGCTGCTGATCCTCGACGAGCCCACTCGCGGCGTCGACGTCGGCGCGAAGGCCGAGATCTACCGCATCATCGACGGTCTCGCCGCCGAAGGCGTCGCCCTGCTCGTGATCTCATCCGACCTGCCCGAGGTGCTCGCGCTGGCCGACCGCATCGTCGTGATGCGGGCCGGGCGCGTCGCGGGCCAGGTGAGCCGCGACGACGCGACCGAAGAAGCCGTACTGACCCTGGCCATCCCGGCGACGGAGCCGGCCGCCGAAGACATCCAGGAGGTGGGGGCGTGAGCACCCCGACCCGGCCCAGCCCCGCGCAGGAGCAGCCGACCGAACAGCCCGACCCGCACCGGGTGTCCACCGCACGCAAGGTGCTCAACGGCATCGGCGTGCAGAACAGCAGCCTGATCATCACGCTCGTGGTGCTCGTCGTGCTGCTCTCCACGCTGAACGACAACTTCTTCCGCACCAACAACCTGCTGCTCATCGGCAGCGCGATCACCATCATGGGCCTGCTGTCGCTGGTGCAGACGCTGGTGATCATCCTCGGCGCGCTCGACATCTCGGTCGGCTCGATGGCCGGGCTCGCGTCGGTGATCTCGGCGATGGCCTTCACGTCCACCGGCAGCTCGATCGTCGGCATCCTCGCCGCGGTCGGCACCGGCATCCTGTGCGGTCTGGTCAACGGCCTGATCATCATCTTCGGCCGGGTGAACCCGGTCGTCGCCACGCTGGCCACGCTCGCCACGTACAAGGGCATCGCGCAGGTCGTGTCCGACGGCAAGGCGCAGGGCTACACGGGCGCCGACGACCTGTTCATCTTCCTGGCCAAGGGAAGCGTGCTCGGGCTGCCGACGCTGGTGTGGGTGTTCCTGATCGTGGCGGCGGTGCTGCACTTCCTGCTGAAGTACACCGACATCGGCCGCAACGTGTTCGCCATCGGCGGCAACGACACGGCCGCGCGCCTGGCCGGCATCAACATCAACCGCTACATCATCGGCGTCTACGCGCTCGTCGGCGTGGTCGCGGCCATCGCGGGCGTGCTGATCACGGCGCGCACGGGCTCGGGCCAGCCGACGTCCGGTTCCGAAGGCCTCGAACTGCAGGCCGTCACGGGTGCGGCGCTCGGCGGCACGATGCTCAAGGGCGGCAAGGGATCCATCGTCTCCACGGTGCTGGCGGTGTTCATCCTCGGCGTGCTCGACAACGGCATGTCGGGCCTGGGCATCAACCAGTTCTGGCAGAACGTGGCCCACGGCGCGCTGCTCGTGGTCGCCGTCGTGCTGCAGCAGCTGCGCAGCGGGGAGCGCCGCGTCGGTCTTCCGGCCTGACGTGGGCGCCGACGGGGCCGGGCTGCACGCCCGCATCGTCGACGCGCTCGGCCGGCTGATCGTCGAAGGGGCACTGCCCACGGGCGAGCCGATCGTGCCCGAGGACATCGGGCGCCGCTTCTCCGCCTCCCGGACGGTGGTCCGGGAGGCCTTGCGGGTCCTGGAGTCGAAGGGGCTCGTGGCCGCGCGACCGCGCGTCGGCACATGGCCGCAGCCACCGGAGACGTGGAACGCGATCGACCCCGACGTGATCGCCTGGCGCGTCAGCGGCCCGGATTCGCCGCGGCAGCTGCACGACCTGATGGAGCTGCGCCACCTCGTGGAGCCGCAGGCCGCGCGGCTGGCGGCCCGGCACCGGGCGCCGGACGAGCTCTCCGCGCTGGCGGCGGCGTACGAGCTGATGACCGACGCCGTCGAACGCGAGGACACCGAGGCGTTCACCGAGGCCGACACGCTGTTCCACGCCGCACTCGTGCGAGCCGCGGGCAACGCGTTGCTCACCCAGCTGCAGGTGCCGGTCGTCGCCGCCCTGCGGGCTGCACCCGAGCCGACGGCGGGCACGCTCGTGGCGCACTCGCGCGTGCTCACCACCGTGCTCTCGAAGAACGCCGACGGAGCGGAGAACGCCGCCCGACGGCTGCTGGAAACCGTTGCGGCGTACCGCTCACCGGCACCTTGACACGCCCAGTGGTCCACACCATAGTCCGTGATCGACCGGCCACCGATCACGATGGCCTCCGCCGCCATGAGCTGCTTGAGGAGGACGCACCCATGCGTTTCCCGGGAATCCGCGGTTTCGCCGTGCTCGCGGCGGCGGTGACGGCCGGTGGGCTGGCACCGGCAGCCGTGGCGAGTGCGGCACCGGCGGCGCCGGCCGCGCAGTGCTCGGTCGCCGACGCGATGGTGAAGGCCGGTGACTACTGGGTCGCCCACGGGACGAACCTCGCGCCGGCCGATTGGCAGAACGCGACGTTCCACGTGGGCAACCTCGCCGTGGTCCGCACGACCGGCGTGTCCAACCACCAGACCCTGCCGTGGGGCGAGGCCAACAACTACCTGCTGCCCACGACCCCGGGGCAGCCGTTCTCGCCCGAGGACGAGGCCGCGGGCGAGGCCTACCTCGACCTGTACACCTACTTCCACCCCGACCCGCCGATCCTCGCCGACCTGCGTTCGCGCCTGGCCGACGAGGTCGCGAGCGTGCAGGCCGGGCACCCGGGCTACTGGGACCACGTGAGCGCGCTGAACATGGCGATGCCCTCGTTCGCCCGCATCGGCGTGATGGACTCCTCGGAGCCGACGCTCGCCGCGATGCAGAAGCTGTTCCAGCACACGGAGAAGAGCCTGTTCGACGAGTTCTCCGGCCTGTGGCGCACCGACGCGCACTCGCTGTCGTACTGGTCGCAGGGCAACGGCTGGGCGTTGGCCGCCCTGACAAAGGTGCTGCAGGTGCTGCCCGCGAACGACCCGCGGCGACCGGAGTACCTGCGCGTGTTCAAGAAGATGGCGACGACGCTGAGCGTCCTGCAGCGGCCGGACGGCTTCTGGAACGCCAACCTGCTCAACCCGTTCGGCGGCCCGGAGAGCAGCGGCACGTCGCTGATCACCTACGGCCTCGCGTGGGGCGTCAACGCGGGTGTCCTCGACAGCCGCTGGTTCACACCGGTGGTCGACCGGGCGTGGAAGTCCTTGTCCACCAAGGCGGAGACCACCGACGGCTTCGTCGGCTACGTCCAGCCGAAGACCGACGGACCGGGTTCGGCCAAGGCCACCGACACTTCGGCCGCCGGCGTCGGCGCGTTCCTCCTGGCCGGTCAGCAGGTCGCCGACCTCACCCCAGGTTGCGCTCTGCCGTCTGCCAGCTGAGGTGCTTTGGGTGAAGGGGTCGCCACTCTGGCAGTGGCGGCCCCTTCCGTCTACTTGAGACAGTCCTGGGGGTCGCCTCGGGTCAGCGCCGGGTCGGTCTGCTCGAACGTCTTCGCCACGCCCGGGCCGGAAGTCCGTGTCTCGAAGCGCACGGTCACGCGGCCGTGGCCCGCGCCCTGGACCCAGCCGGTGCCGAACTCCGGGTGGACCACGTCGTCGCCCGGGCGCCAGCCGCTCGACGACACCGGCGCCGACCCACCCGGCGACGGGACCACGGCCACGACGGGTTCAGGCGAATTCCCAGGCACGGCAAGTGTGAACAACGCGTCCTGATGTGGCACGGAAAGGCCGCTGAACGCCACCCCGACCAGCCGCACGCCGCCGAACTCCTGCGGGTCCAGCAACAACCGCTCGGCCGTGGCGGCGAGCTGGTTGAGGTCGTCGGTGGGCGAGGCCGTGGTTTCCGACCGCGTCACCGTGCTCATGTCCGTGTGCCGCAGCTTGATCACGACCGTGCGCGCGACCCGGCCCGCCTTCACCAGCCGCGAATGCGCCCCCGCCGCGATCTTGCGCACCTCCGCCCGCAGCCGGCCCAGGTCCACGATGTCGACGTCGAACGTCGTCTCCGCGCTGACCTGCTTGGCCTCCCCACGCTCGGCCACGGGCCGGGCGTCCGTGCCGCCCGCGAGCTTGCGCAGCTCTCGCCCGACCACGCCGCCCAGCGTCGCCACCGCGTCCGGCTCCGACAACGCCGCCAGCTCCCCCAGCGTCAGCACGCCGATCGTGCGCAGCTTCGCCTCCGCCACCGGCCCGATCCCCCACAACGCCCGCACCGGCAACGGCGCCAGAAACTCCCGTTCGGTGCCCGGCGGCACCACGAGCAGCCCGTCCGGCTTCGCCCGATCCGAGCCGATCTTCGCGACCTGTTTGCCCGTGCCGGCCCCGATCGACGCCGTCAGCCCCGTCTCCGCACGAATCCGCGCCCGCAGGTCCTCCGCGAACCGCGTCACCTCGTCCACCGACGCGCCGGCCAGCGAAGGCGGCTCCGCGAAAGCCTCGTCGAGGGAAATCCGCTCCAGCACCGGCGCCACGTCCGCGACGATCTCGAAGACCTGCTTGCTCAACGTCTCGTACAACCGGAACCGCGGCGGCAGGACGACCGCGCCCGGCGGCAACAGCCGCCGCGCCTGCGACATCGGCATCGCCGAACGCGCGCCGTACTCACGGGATTCGTAGCTCGCCCCGGCAACGACACCACGCGGCCCCGTGCCGCCGACGACGACCGCGCGGCCCCGCAGCGTCGGGCGCGTGAGCTGCTCGACCGAGGCGTAGAACGCGTCCAGGTCGAGGTGGACGACCCAGCGGGTCACGTCAGCTCCCGCCGGTCGCGTCCAGCAGGCGGTGCAACGCCGTCGTGTAGGACTCGAAAGCCGCGCGGCCCTTGGCAGTCAGCTTCACGAGCGTGACGGGCGTGCGGTGCTCGTAGGCCTTGGTGATCTCCACGTACTCGGCGTCTTCGAGCTTGCGCAGGTGCGTGGAGAGGTTGCCGGCCGTCATGTCGAGCAGCTGCTGCAGCCTCGGGAAGGTGATCTGGTCGCCGTGGTGCAGCCCGGCGAGCGCGACGGTGACGCGCAGCCTGGCCTGGGCGTGGATCACCGGGTCGAGCTCCGGCAGGCTCGCCTCGGTCACCGGTCGGCCACTCGCGTCGGACCGGAGCGCCGTTCCCGGATGAAGTACACGAGCGATGCCACGAGGAACCCGCCGCCGCCAGCCAGCGACAGCACGAGGAAGTTGCCCGGCACGCCCACGAGCACACTCGCGCCGCCGCAGACGACGATCCACGCGCCGAAGCCGTACTGCAGCTTGTCCTGCCACAGCATCCCGCCCGCGAGGTACAGGACGCCGGTCAGCAGCAGCGACGTGCCCGACCACAGCAGCGAGATCGTGTGCGGGTCGAGGTCACCCAGGTTCATCACCCGGATGTTGATCAGCGACAGCGCGGCGAACGAGATCATCCAGCTCCAGCCGTACATCGCGCCGGTGCGGCGCGACGGGCCGCGGATCCCGCGGCTGATGCGGCTGCCGTAGTAGGCGGAGTACACGATCGCAGCCACGAACAGCACCGCGACCACGATCCCCGCGACCCACCCGGGCATGAGCGGCCTCGCGTGGCTGTCGTCGGCCAGGTACACCAGCCCCCAGCCGACCAGCCACGTGAAGGCCCAGACGCCGAGCAGACGCGCCGGGCTGGCCCCCAGCTCCCGGCGCGTCCGCTCGTTCTGCCGGGCGATGAGGTTCAGCGACTCGGCGGCCGACATCGGCTGCTCTTCGTCGTCATCCACCTTGCTTCGCCCTCCCACCGTGCTGACCCCTATGCAGCACGGAAGCTACTGTGCCGCTGGTTACCAATCCGACCACAGTCACGGCGGGAAGGGCTGCCACACACGGTAACGTCCAGTTCCGTGCCCGCCTACTTCTGGTCGGATTGGTAACAGCCGTCAACTAGCTGACCTTGGCCGTGTCCAACCGGAACCGTCGCACCACGACGATGGCTGGCACCACCAGCCACGCCGCCAGCACACCCACCGCGAGTCCCAGACCACCTGAGTGCGTCACCGGCAGCGTGCCGACCTTGCCGAGCCAGTACGTCGGGAAGAAGTGCGCCACCGTGGTCATCCAGCCGGGCATGATCGACAGCGGCATCCACAACCCGCCGAATACCCCGAGCGGCAGCATCAACGCGCCCGTCATGGCGCCGACCGTGTCGCCCTTGCCGAACAGCCCCAGCAGCAGACCCAGCACTGCGAACGGCAACGCGCCGAGCCACAGCGACACCGCGGCGAGCGCCCACTGCGAGGCCGTCATGTCGACTCCGCGCAGCGCGCCGGCCACGAAGATCACCAGCAGCACGGGCAAGGCCATCGCCATGGCGGACGCGATCTTCACGAGCACGTAGTCCGGCGCGCGCATCGGCGTGAGGCGCAGCTGCCGTTGCCAGCCGTCGGTGCGTTCGGTGGCCACTCGGGTGCCGGTGAAGAGGGCCCCACTCAAGGCGCCGTACGCACCCATGTTGATCATCGTCGTGGTGCTCGCCCGGACCCCGTCCGGGCCGACGTAGTCGCCGAACAGGCCGCCGAAGAGCAGGAACATGCCCAGCGGCACGGCGATCGTGAACAGCGCGAACTGCGGGCTGCGCACGATCCGGACGATTTCCAGGCGCAGGTAAACGAGGTTCATCGCAGGGCTCCTTCCGGTTCGTCGGTGTGCTGGTCGCCGGTCAGGGCAAGGAAGGCTTCTTCCAGACCGACGGCGGTGATCTCGATGTCGCTCGCGTCCGGGAACGTGGTGAGCAGCGCGCGGATCGCGAGGTCGGAATCGACGCACGCCAGCTCCGCGCGGCCACCCTGGACGCGCGCGGTCGTGACCCCGGCGAGCGCCGCCAGCTCGGCCTCGCTCGCACCGGGCACCACGGCCCGCAGCACGCGTCCGGACACGGCGGCGCGGACCTCGGCGACCGTGCCGTCGGCGACCACGCGGCCGTGGCGCACGAGCACCACGCGGTCGGCGTAGTCCTCGGCCTCGGCCAGGTAGTGCGTGGCGAACAGCACCGTGCGGCCGCCTGCGCTGAACTCGCGCATCGAGGCCCAGAACGAGCGCCGGCCGTCCACGTCCATGGCTGCGGTCGGCTCGTCGAGCACGAGCAGCTCGGGGTCACCGGCCAGGGCCAGCGCGTAGCGCACCCGCTGCAGCTGGCCGCCGGAAAGCTTGCCGCAGCGGCGGTTCGCGAAGTCCGTGATGCCCGCGCGTTCGAAGACCTCCGCGGCCGCCAAGGGCTTGCGGTACATCGAGCGCATCAGCCCGACGAGCTCCGCCGGAGTCGTGTCGCGCAGCAGGAAGCCGTTCTGCACCATCGCGGCCATGCGCCCGGCGTCGACGGCCGCCCGCGCGTCTCCGCCGAACACCCGCACCTCGCCCGCGTCGGGCCGCGTGAGCCCGAGCAGCATGTCGATGGTGGTCGACTTACCGGCACCGTTGGGGCCGAGCAGCGCCACGACCTCGCCGCGGCTGACCTCGAGGGTCAGCTCCTCGACGGCGTGCACCGGCCCGAACCGTTTCGTCAGGCCTCTCAGACCGAACGCCTCACTCATCCCGTCCCCCATCGACTTTGCGTTGCAAACCTGCTGAGGAACTTTGTAACACAAACCTCGTTGCGATGAAAAGTCCTACGCGCCGCGAACTTGGTTCATCAAGGTCTTTAGAGGGCCTTGGAAACGACGAAGCGCCGGGCGGGGACAGTGCCCCACCCGGCGCTTCGGCCGGTGTTTCAGCTGGTCAGAGGTGACCCAGCAGCGGAAGCAGGTCCGCCTTGGCCTTCGCCTGCGCGGACGCCGACGGGGCCGGTTGCGGCTGCGGCAGCGGCGCGCACTCAACGTCGGCGGTACGGCCCGGCTTGCGGGCCGGCAGGGCGCCGGTCGCCAGGTAGTCCGCGATCTTGGTGTCCACGCACGCGTTGCCGCGCGGCGTGATGGCGTGGCTCGTGCCACCCGGCTCCGCGATCAGCGACGCACCCGGGAAGCGGCTGCGGACCTCGAGGCTGCCCTCATACGGCGTGGCCGCGTCGAGCGTCTCGTCGATCATCAGCACGCTCTGCACACCCTTGCCGTTGACCTGCACGGGCTTGCTCGCCTTCGCGGGCCAGTAGACGCAGGGCGCGTTGAACCAGGCGTTCTGCCAGGTGAAGTACGGCGCCTTGAGGAAGGTCTTCCAGTTGTCGAGGCGCCACTGGTTCCAGTTGGTCGGCCACTGCACGTCGGTGCACTGCACGCCGAGGTACACGGCGTAACCGTTGTCGCTGTCGGATTCGTAGAGCGCCTTGACGCCCGTCGGGTCGCCCTTGGTCACGATCGCCGACAGCGCGTCGGCCACGTCCAGCCAGGTCAGCTGGTAGTAGCCGGCCTGCTGGATCACGTCGGTCAGCTCGTCGGGCCCGATCTGGCCGCCCGCGGGCTTGAGCGAGAGCTTCACCAGCTCACGGTCGACGGTCGCCTTCACCGAGGCCTGCGTCTTGCCCAGGTGGTAGGTGCTGTCGTACTTGGCGAGCCAGCCGAACCAGATGTTGATGTTGCGATCGAACGCCACATCCTGGTTCAGGTTCGCTTGGTACCAGACGTCGCGCGGGTCCACCGTCGAGTCGAGCACCATGCGGCGCACGCGCTGCGGGAACATCGTGCCGTAGACCTGGCCGAGGTAGGTGCCGTAGGAGTAGCCGTAGAAGTTGATCTTGTCGGCACCCAGGGCGGCGCGGATGGAGTCCATGTCGCGCACCGAGTCGGTGGTCTTCAGGTTGTCGAGCAGCGCCTTCGGGTTCTTCTTGGCGCAGTCCTCGGCGTAGCCCTTGGCGCGGTTGAGCCACGCCTTCTCGAGGCTCGGCGTGAACGGCACGTACGAGGGCCGGTCGAAGCTCGTGTAGCTGTTGTCGCACGAGAGCGCGGGCTTGCTGGAGCCGACGCCGCGCGGGTCGAAGCCGATCCAGTCGTACGCGTCGCCCGCGTGGTTGGGCACGTTGGCTCCGACGCGCGAAAGCGTCAGGCCCGAGCCGCCGGGGCCACCGGGGTTGGTGAGCATGACGCCCTGGTACTGCGCGTCCGGCGTCTTGTGCTTGATGCGGCTGACGGCGAGCTGCGCCTTCTGGCCGCCCGGGTTGCTGTAGTCCAGGGGCACGGTCACGAAACCGCACTCGGCACCGGCCGCCTTGAGGCCGGCGTTGTCGCACTGACCCCACGCCACGGGCGGCGGGGTGTAGGCGGCGGGGGCGGTGGCCGGCGCCGCTGACGCGACGGGCGCGGTGACCAGCGAGGCCAGCGTCGCGACGGCGACTGCCGCGAAGACAGCACGTCTCACGGGAGTTCCTTCTCTGTCGGGGTTCTCGTCTGTCGGGTCCGCCAGACGTTAGTCGCCTCGGCCGCGCCCGGCCGGTTGATCGCGGCGCTCTGCCCGATAGTCCCTACGAAAGGTGGACGTCGGAAATTCGGTTGGTCCCCGCGCCGGGTCGCCGTTACGGTGGCCACCATGACGATCTTCCAGCGCTTGCGGCAGCTCTAGCCCCGGCGTGACTCTTCACGGCCGCGCGTTCGCGGCCGTCTTCCCTGCGCGCCGCGTCCTCCCCCTTTGACGGAGTCGTTCATGCGCGAACACATCGTGATGGTCGGTACCACCGCACCGAGCCACATCTACCCGTCCCTCGGCGTCATCACCGAACTCGTGCGGCGCGGGCACCGGGTGAGCTACGTGGTGGGCTCGCCTCTCGAATCACTGGTCGCCCCCACTGGCGCCCACGTCGTGACCCACCCGACCCTCCTGCCCCTCGGCGAGGCCGGCGTGTGGCCCGAAGACCCGGCCGACGCCATGCGCGTCTTCCTGGACGAGGCGATCGCCGTGCACCCGCAACTGCTGTCGACGTTCGACGACGACCGCCCCGGCCTGGTCCTCTACGACATCGGCGGCCTCGGCGCGCCCCTGCTCGGGTCCCGCTACGGGGTGCCCGCCGTGCAGCTGTCGCCCACGCTCGTCGCATGGGAGGGCTACGACGAGGACATGGCGTCGGTGATGGACCCGATCAAGGCGTCACCGTCCGGTGTGGACTACGCCCGCACGATGACCGCGTGGCTGCGGGAAAACGGCGAGACCGAGGAGGCGTGGACCTGGCTGTCCCACCCACCTCGCGTGCTGTCGCTGATCCCGCGGGCGATGCAGCCCAACGCCTCCCGGGTCGGCTCGCACGTCCAGTTCGTCGGGCCGTGCCTGTCGCCGGATCGACTGGCCGAGTCGTGGACGCCGCCGTCGTCGGGGAAACCGGTGCTGCTGGTTTCGTTCGGGACGGCGTTCACCGACCAGCTGCCGGTGTACCGGGCTTGTTTGGAGGCGTTCACGGACTCGCCTTGGCATCTCGTGATGTCGATCGGCGCTTTCGTGTCCGCTTCGGACCTGGGCCCGCTGCCACCGTCGTTCGAGGTGCACTCCCGCGTCCCGCAGCTGGCGGTGCTGTCGGCGGCCTCGGCCTTCGTCACGCACGCCGGAATGGGCAGCTGCACCGAAGCCCTGTGGTACGGCGTCCCCACGGTGGCCATCCCGCAGGCCGCCGACCAGTTCGGCAACGCGGCGCAACTGGAGACCCTCGGCGTGGGGCGGCACCTGCCTGCTTCGTCGGTGACCGCCGCCGCTTTGCGCTCGGCGGTGGACGAGGTCGCGGGCTCCGCCGAGGTGGCCTCTCGACTGTCGTCGCTGTCCACGGAAATCCGCGCCCACGGCGGCATCCCGGCGGCGGCTGATGCGGTGGAGGCGTTCTTGAAGTGAGGTGTCCGGGGGTCCCGGCGTCGGTCAGGGACCCCCGTCAACCCAGCCGGCGGCGGTCAGGCTCTGATCTCGTTCAGGTAGTTGTAGATCGTGTACCGGGTCACGTCCAGGTGAGTGGCCAGGTGGTCCACCGCGTCCTTGATGAGGAAGAACCCCGCCTCGTCGAGTTCGCGCACGACGGCGGCCTTGTGGCGCTTCTTCATGAGGTCCACGGGGATGCCCGCCTTGCCGATGGCGCGTTCGACCAGGAAGCGTTGCAGGCTGTCGACGTCGGGTGGGAAGGTCTCGGGCCGCGAGGAAGCCGCGTCCGAGGACGGTGACGTTTCGCTGTTCACGCAGAGGCAGCCGACCGCCACGCCGTCGGCGTCGCGGAGGAAGAGGGTGGACGAGCGGATCGCGCGGCCGTCCGGGCCGTGGGTGCGGTAGTTGGTCAGGTCCTGCGTGGTGCCGCGGCGGACGAGGCCGAGCAGGAGGTCCGTCATGGGCCCGCCGGCGGCGCGGCCGGTGACGTCGCCCGCGATGGCGACGATGGAGTCGGGCAGGCGGGACAGGTCGTGGAGCAGGACCTCGTTGCCGGGGCCCAGCATGGCGGCCAGGCCGTCGACGGCGGGGATCAGGGCGGCGAGCAACGCGTGTGTCGCACCACCCGAAACCGCCGAAGGAAAAGTCACCGAGGTACGCGGGCGCAGGAGACCGTCCAAAGCGGACCGGACGGCCTCGGCGGCGGAAACCGGCGTTGACGCGTGCGGCGAGAGGCGGACGTGTTCCGGCCGGACCGTCGCGGCGATGCCGGCCGCCGACAAAGCAGCACCCACCTGTTCCGCCGGGTGGCCGGGCAGCTCGAAGGCCAGGATCCCCGCCCGGCGGTCCACAGCGGACACGACCGAAGCGCCCAGCGACAGCAGCACTTCCTCCAAGGCGTCCACGCGTTCGCCGATCCGGCGGGCGATCGCCCCGACGCCCGCCTCCTCCACCAGCTCCAGAGCCGCCGCGAAGGCACCGGACGTAATCGGGCTCAGGTTCGAGATCGACCAGCCCGCGGCGGTCGTGTCGGCGGGGTGGATCTCGTCGTCGAACAGGCCGGGGTCGCGCGCGCCCGTCCAGCCGGACAGGATCGGGTCCATGCGCTCCAGCGCACGGTCGGACAGCACCGCGAAGCCCGTGCCCCAGCCGGCGCGCAGCCACTTCTGGCCGCCGACCACGAGCACGTCCGCGGCCTCCCACGGCGCCTCGATCACGCCGAAGCCCTGGATCCCGTCGACGACCAGCAGCCGATCGCCCACGACCTCGCGCAACGCGGCGAGGTCGGCGCGGTAGCCGGAGCGGAAGTCGACGGCGCTCACCGACACCACCGTCGTCTCGGCCGTCAGCGCTTCGGCAACCCGGGAAGGAGTGACGAACCCGGCCGGCAAGCGGCGGACCCGCACCCGCCCGGCCTGGGAAGCACGAGCCCACGGATACGTGTTCGCCGGGAACTCTCCCGCCGAGACCAGTACCTCGCCGTGGGAATTGAACGCCGCCTGAAACAACCCCAGGCTCGTGTGCGGCAGCAGCACGGTGTGGTCGGTGTCGCTCCCGCACAGCCGCGCCGCGGCCGCCTTCGCGCGCGTCTCCTGGCGCATCAGCTCGTCCACAGTGGACGGGCCGGCCTTCGTCGCCGCTTCCAGCAGGTTCGCCGTGGTGTCGAGCACGGCGTGCGACGGCGGCCCGAACCGCGCGAAGTCGAGGTAGCCGGCAGGCTCGTCGAACTGCAGGAGGTACCGGGGCGAGATCCGCGTCACGAGAGGACCCGCGCGAGGAACTGGCGGGTGCGCTCGTGCGCCGGGTTCTTCAGCACGGTCTCGGGCGGGCCCGTCTCGACCACCGCGCCGTCGGCGAGGAACACCACCTCGTCGGCCGCCTCGGCAGCGAAGGCCATTTCGTGCGTCACGACCACCATCGTCATTCCCTCCCGCGCCAACGTACCCATCACCGCCAGCACCTCCCCCACCAGCTCCGGGTCGAGCGCCGACGTCGGCTCGTCGAACAGCATCAGCTTCGGCTTCATCGCCAGCGACCGCGCGATCGCCACGCGCTGCTGCTGCCCGCCGGAAAGCTGCGCCGGGTGCGCGTCCGCGCGATGGGCCAGCCCCACGCGGTCCAACAGCTCCAACGCCTCCTCGCGGGCCCGCGACGGGTTCATCCCGAGCACCCGCACCGGTCCCTCGACCACGTTCTCCAGCGCCGTCCGGTGCCCGAACAGGTTGAACCGCTGGAACACCATGCCGATGTCCCGCCGTTGGCGAGCGACGTCCTTTTCGCGCAGTTCATACAGCTTCCCGCCGCGCAGCCGGAAGCCGATCGGCTCGCCGTCCACCCACACCTGTCCGGCGTCGATGGTTTCGAGGTGGTTGAGGCACCGGAGAAAAGTGCTCTTGCCCGCCCCCGACGGCCCGAGCAAACAGACCACCTGCCCCCGGTGCACCTCGAGGTCGATGCCCCTGAGCACCTCGGTACTCCCGTAGCTCTTGCGCACCCCGACCGCGCGCAGCAATGGGTCAGACACGGGCACTCCTCACCAACGGCATCCCCCGCAATGCCTTCCCCACCCTCGCCGCGGGCCCGCGATCGGCGGCGCCGAACGAGCGTTCCAGGTAGTGCTGCCCGACGCCGGCCACCGTCACCACGACCATGTACCAGATCGCGGCGGCGATGAGCGTTTCCATCACCAGCAGGTTGTTGGACGAGATGTTGTTGGCCGCGTGGATCAGCTCGGTCACGCCGATCACCGACGCCATCGACGTGCCCTTGAGCATGTTGATGAAGTCGTTGCCGGTCGGCGGGATGATCACGCGCATGGCCTGCGGCAGCACCACCCGCCGCAGCGTCGCGCCCGGCGTCATGCCGATGGACTTCGCGGCCTCCGTCTGCCCGAGGTCCACACTGGTCAGACCCGCGCGCACGATCTCGGCCATGTAGGCACTCTCGTTCAACGCCAAGCCGAGCAGAGCCGCGGTGAACGCGCTGATCAGCACGTTCGTCTGCTCGTGGACGAGGTAACCGCCGAAGGGCAGCGGGATCGAGATCGTCGGGAAGATCAGCGCGAGGTTGTACCAGATGAGGATCTGCAGCAGCACCGGAAGCCCGCGGAACAGCCAGATGTACGCGGCCGCGAACCACTTCGCCACCGGGTTGGCGCTGCGGCGCAACAGGGCGATCAGGATGCCGAGCACGATGGCCACGGCCTGCGAGATCACCGCGAGCACCACCGTGTTGAGCAGACCGACGGCCATCACCCGGTAGAACACGAAGTCGGGCACCGAGTCCCACTCGATCTGGGCCTGCGCGAGCGCGAACCCCAGCAGCACGAGCAGGGCGACGATGACCACGCCCGAAACCCAGCGGCCCCAGTGCTTCAGCCGGACGATCGGCAGCGGCTCAGCTCCCGCCATTGACGGCCGCCTCCTTGACCGCGCCCTGCTCCACGCCCCAGGCCTGCAGGATCTTGCCGTACGTGCCGTCGGCGACGAGCTCCTGCAGCGCCTGCTTCACGGCGTCGCGCAGCTTCGTGTTGGTCTTGGTGAAGCCGATGCCGTACGGCCCGCCCCCGATCGGCGCGCCCGGCACGACCTCGAAGAACTTGCCGTCACCCGCGGTTCGCGAGATGTAGACGGCGCTGGGCAGGTCGTTGAGAATCGCGGCGACGCGGCCGGTGCGCAGCTGGTTCTGGTTCTGCGTGTCGGAGTCGGTGGCCGTGACGGTGATCGCCGGCTTGCCCGCCTGCGTGCACTTGGCGCTCTGCGCGGCGGCGAACTTTTGGTGGCTCGTGCCCTGCACCACGGCGACGTTCTTGCCGCACAACGTGTCCGGGCCCGTGATGCCGTCGGGGTTGCCCTTGCGGACCATGATCGTGATGCCGGAGGAGAAGTAGTCGACGAAGTCGATCTGCTGCTGGCGCTCCTTCGTGTCGTTCATCGCGGCCATGGTCAGGTCCACGCGGCCGGACTGCAGGCTCGTGATCAGGGAGCCGAACGCCATGTCCTCATACGACACCGAAACGCCCAGCTTCGCGCCGATCGCCTTCGCCAGGTCCACCTCGTAGCCGATCGGCGTCTTGCCGTCGCTCGAGTAGAAGTTGTTGGGCGCCGACTGGATGTTCGACGCGAGGTGCAGCGTCTTGGCCTGCGTGACGGCCGACGGCAGGGCGGCGGTGAGCTGCGCGTCCGCCTTTACGGCGGCGATCAGCGCGGCGTTGTCCGGGATGGGCGAGGCTCCTCCGCCGGCCGGCTGCCGCGTGCCGCCGGCGCCGTCGGGACCACCTCCGCAGGCCGCGGTGACGAGGGCGAGCGCACCGGTCAGCAGGGCAGCCTGCCAGGCGCGGGTACGGGACGGCGACGGCATCGGGGACCTCCAGGACGTCGGGTTGGGCGGAACGGTACAACTGGTTGTTGAAGTGGTCAACAGACAGTTGAAGTCCGCTGGTTCGCTAAAGTTCGATCATGCGCATCGGAGTGCTCGGAGCCGCGGGAATCGTCCCGGAAGCTTTGCTCAAGCCGGCCCGGGAGAACCCGGACGTCGACATCGCGGCGATCGCGGCGCGCGACATCTCGCGCGCCCACGAGTTCGCCACGAAGCACCGCATCCCCGAAGTACACGCGACCTACGAAGAGTTGCTCGCGGACCCGTCCATCGACGCCGTGTACAACCCGACGCCCAACGGCCTCCACGGCCGCTGGACCCTTGCCGCCCTGGCCGCCGGCAAGCACGTGCTCTGCGAGAAACCCTTCACCGCCAACGCTTCCGAGGCCCGCCTGGTTGCCGACGCGGCCGAAGCGGCCGGGCTTGTGGTCATGGAGGCCTTCCACTACCGCTACCACCCGTTCACGCGGCGCATGGAGGAACTGCTGGCGTCCGGCGAGCTGGGCGAGGTGCAGCACATCGAGACCGCGGTGTGCTTCCCGCTGCCGCGCTTCAAGGACATCCGCTACAACCCGTCCCTGGCGGGCGGCGCGACCATGGACGCGGGCTGCTACGCCGTCCACATGGCACGCGTCCTGGGCGGCGCGACCCCCACTGTCGTCGACGCTCGCGCCAAGCTGCGCTCCCCGGAAATCGACCGCGCCATGACGGCGTCCTTGCGCTTCCCGTCCGGCGCGACGGGCCGCGTGCGCGCCTCGCTGTGGTCGTCGGACGTCCTGCGCATCAGCGCCCGCGTCGTCTGCAGCGTTGGCGAACTGCGGGCGATCAACCCGCTCTCACCGCAGTTCTGGCACCGCCTGTCCATTCGACGCGGCGATTCCCGCTCAGTGGAACGCTTCTCCCACCGGCCCTCGTACGCCCACCAACTGGACGCCTTCGCCGACGCAGTGTTGCGCGACGTGCCGAGCCTGACGCCCCCATCGGACGCCATCGAAACCATGACCGTCGTCGACGCGATCTACGAGGCCGCCGGCTTGCGCCCTCGCGTCCCCACGTCCTGACGCACCTTCATCAACGCGAACCCCAGCAGGTTGAGCCCCCGCCACGCGCGGGGCTCACCCACGCGCTGGTCGTCCGGCGCCAGCCCGATCCCCCACACCCGATCCACCGGACTCGCCTCGACGAGCACGCGCTCCCCCGTGTTGGCCAGGAACTCGGCCAGCCCGGCGTTCTGCCCGAACTTCGCCACGTTCCCCTCGACAACAATGTCGAACCGGTTGGCGTTCCACACTTCGTCGTTGAACCCTCTGACTTCACGACCCAGGGCCTTCGCCGCTCCGGGATGCCTCGCGGCTCGGATGCGCTCCGCCGTGGAGTCGTCTCCGAAGAGGGTTGCCTTTCGCCACATCATGAAGTGCTCGGCGGTCGCGAAGAGCCGACCGTCCACCTCGAATCCAGCCGGCCACCACTGACTGAGGCACCCGGCCCCAATCCGCCCACCCGGGTCCGGCCGGTGCCCCCAGAAGGGCAGGTACTTGAAACGCCGCCCCCGGTCCAAGGCACGACAGAGCTCATCGAACGTCCGCGGCTGTGGTCCCATACGGACAGTGTGGACGAGGTCGGGGAGTTTTGCCCGGGGTTTTCGCAGGTTGACGGCCTGGAGGCTGGGGTTCAGGGGAACGGGGGCAGCTGGATGGGGGATGGGATTTTATCGCTGAGTGGGATATGGAATGGGGTGCAGTTGGGGAGTTCGGTGGTGTGAGGCTGGGGAGGGTCTGTGGTGGGGTGGTTGATTCGCGGTGGGATTCGAGCGGTTCGGCCCATGCTTGACAACGCGATTTGACCCACCGCGGCAACGCTGGGCGACTCACCAGGCAATGCTGACCGACCAGCCCCGGCAATGCGACGCGGCCCACTCCCCAAGACCTAACGCGACGCACCCCAGCAACGCGAGTTGACCCACCTCTCGCAACACAACTCAACCCATCCCCTACGACTCAAGGCACCCGTACCAACAACGCAACGCAACACGGCCTCCGAAACGGAGCCCCCTTCCCGACCACCCCTGGTTCCTCACCACACAAGCCACACCCTTCCCCCACCACAAAACGCAACAGGCCCTCCCAACCGCGGGAGACCTCCCACCCCCCTCCCCTTTCCCTCCCGGCTCCCCGACAAGAAGCCTCAGCGCGGTTCGGGGCTGGTTGTCAAGGTACGCTTTCCCGCCTTGACAACCAGCCCCGAACCGTAGCCACAATTGTCGGCTTCGGGGAGCTCTCGTCGAGCTTCTTTTTCTTTTCGCCGAAGGCGATGCTCTTCAGGAAAGAAAAAGACCCGCCTACGGCGGAAAAGAACTGCACATATCACCACCCCGATTTTTCTATCGTTCTACGGTGCTCGCTTTGTGTCAAGGCTGGAAAGCGTACCTTGACACAAAGCGAGCACCTAGAGAAGGTAAAGAATCGGGGGGGCGCCGGGGGAAAGGATGTTGAAGGAGTCTTCGTTGCAGTCCTAGTGGGGGCTTGGCAATGCAACGACATCCGCACAACCAAGCAGATGGCTCGGGAATGCCAAGCGGCCGCTTAGCCTTCGGCCGCACCTTCAAACCAGTCGCCGATGTTCTTCCAGGTAAACGCCAGCTTCCAAGACTCGTCGCCGGCAAGCCATCAGCGGCCGCGGCAGTGATCTTGTCGCGGGAAACAGTCAGCGTCTGGTAATGACGGGAAGGGGGCGCCATCGCGATACCCAAGCTGATAAGTGCCATTGGGGGTATACCAAACCTGCCAGTAGGTGTTCTCGACACCACCATCGAGAATCAGGTGACCGCCGCGGGGCAGGGATTCCATTACAGCAGCGATGTTGTTCTCGGTGGGGTTCTCCAGGTTGAGGCCGGCGGACGTCTCCATCGTTACCGAGGTGATCACCTCTCGGGTCGCTGCGGTCGAGCCGAAGGATATCGCTGCGACGAGCATTGACCGGTGCACGTGAACCCCATCCCCCACCGAAGCCATCCGCGCCGCCAGCTAGCGTGGCCGGTATGGAGATCGATCTGACCGCCCGCAGCGACGAGTTCCGGGCCTTTTGGACCGAGCGGAGGCTGGCCTCGCTGACCACGGTCCGGCCGGACGGCACGCCGCACGTCGTGGCGGTGGGAGTCACCGTCGACTTCGAGGCCGGCGTAGCGAGGGTCATCACGTTTTCCGACTCCCACAAGGCGCGCCTCGCCAAGGCCGCGGGCGAGAGTGGCGTAGCGGCGGCGGTCTGCCAGCTCGAAGGCCCCGTCTGGTCCACGCTGGAAGGACTCATGGTCCTCCGCGACGACCCGGAAGCCGTCAAGGATGCCGAAAACCGGTACGCCGCGAGGTACCGTCAGCCGAAGCCGAATCCCAAGCGGGTGGTGTTGGAGATCCGCGTCAGGAAGGTCATCGGCAACGCCTAGCCGCGGGCGTGCACCAGCCAGGTGTACTCCGCGATCAAGGCGGCGAGGTCCGTGTCCTCACCGGCGGCCGCGAGTTGCTGGTGTCCCACGAGCATCGCCAGGCCGAGGGCGGTGAGGGTGCGAGCGAGGGCGGCGTCCCCGACCAATCCCTTGACTGCCCGCCCCACGGTCTTCAGCCGGGCGTCGTCCACCCGCTTCTGGGCCGCGCGCACGGCCTCGTCGTTGGCCGCCCAGGCACGGATCGCGGCCTCGGCCTTGTGGTGCAGGCCGAGCGTCAGTTCCATGAGCGCCGCGAAGTCAGCGGCAGGGCCGGCGCGGCCGAACGAACCCGAGGCCAGGATCAAAACCTGCCGGTTCTCCCAAAAGACCAGTAGATCCTCGACGAACGCCGACCAGCCGCCGAAATGGTGATAAAAGGATCCGCTCGTCACACCCAAATCGCGGCACAAACGGCCGACGTTCAAACCGGCGAAACCATCCCCGGCGAGCACGCCGAGCGCTGCTTCGAAGTACTGCTCCCGGGTCACCGCGGCCATCAGACGTTGCGGTCCCGATCCCGCCAATAGGGCTCCCGCAGTGAGCGCTTGAGGATCTTCCCCGTCGCGTTGCGCGGCAATGCTTCGAGAACGTCAACGCTGCCCGGGCACTTGAAGTGCGCCAATCGCTTCCGGCAGAACTCCAGCAGCTTGTCCACGTCGAGCACCTCGCCCGGCACCGGCGCGACAACGGCCTTCACCTGCTCGCCCCACCGTTCGTCCGGCACGCCGATCACGGCGACCTCCGCGACGCCGGGGAACTCGGCCACCACGCGCTCCACCTCGGGCGAATAGACGTTCTCGCCACCGGTGATGATCATGTCCTTCACGCGGTCTTCGAGAAATACAAACCCACCGTCATCGACGCGGCCGATGTCGCCCGTGCGCACCCAGCCGTCGACGATCGTCTCGGCGGAGGCTTCGGGTTTGCCCAGGTAGCCCGACATCCGCTGGTCCGTGCGGATCCACACCTCGCCCGACTCGGTGTCCGCCAACGTCGCCGGGTCGACGATCCGGACCTCGACCCCGGGCACCGGCGTGCCGGCCGAAGCCAGACGCTCGGGGCGAGACGCGTCGCGGTGCGCGACGCCGTCGAGAGTGGTCACGGCGCCGGACAACTCAGTCATGCCGTACACCTGCACGAACTCCATGTCCGGCCAGGCGGCCAACGCCGTGCGCAGCAGCGGGAGCGGCATCGGCGAAGCGCCGTAACCGAGGTACTTCAGCCGGGAGAACCCGGCGATCGCCTGTTCCCCCGCCTGCACGATCGCGCCGACCACCGCCGGCACGAGGAAGGCGTGCGTCGCCCCCGCGGCCAGGGCGCCGAACAGCGACGGGGCGTCCGGTTCGCGGGTCATGATCGTCGGCAGGCCGGTGAGGAAACCCAGGATGGCGTAACAGGTTCCGCCGACGTGGAACAGCGGCATCGCCACGAGGTTCTTGTCGCCGTCGGCCATCGGGAAGGCCGTGCCCACGGCGGTGCCGTGCTTCAGCACACTGCGGTGAGTGAGCACCGCGCCCTTCGGGAATCCCGTGGTACCGCTGGTGTACATCACGAGCACGCCATCGTCCTCGGTCACCGGCGGCAAGTCCACAGAGGACGGATCGCCCGCCGACACCAGAGCCTCGAAAGCGCCGGACTCCCCGCCCACGACAACGAACCGCCGCAAAGCAGGAAGCCGATCCCGGATCTCCTCCAGAACCGGCACCAGCTCCGCCCCGACGAACACGATCTCCGCACCGGAATCCGCGAGGATGTAAGCCAGTTCGTCGGGCGAAAGCCGCCAGTTCACGATCGCGTTGGCCGCTCCCAGCGCCGCCACCGCGAAGGACACCTCAAGGCACGCCGGGTGGTTCTTGTCCACGAACGCCACCCGGTCGCCGCGCCCGACGCCGTCGGCCGCCAGCGCCGCCGACAGCCGCCGCACGCGCTCGTCGAACTGCGCCCAGGTCCGCGTCACGCCGCCGAAGGTCACCGCCGGCTCGTCGCCCCGTTCGCGCGCCCAGTGTTCGAGCACGTCTCCCAGCAGACGGAAGTCGGGACGTTCGTCGACAGCCATGCAGCGGCTCCCTTCGCAGGCACCAGCGCCATAGAGTGCTCTATGGTGCGACGCCGAAACCCCCGCCGTCAACACCCCGGCCAGGGGAAACTCGCTCAGGCGAAGAGCGCCAGCACCCCTTCGGCGCTGCGCACCACCACGTGCGCGGCCGCGCGCTCGGCCGGCGGGCGATCCTGCCGCTCGGCCTCGTGCCGCCACCGCAGCACGGCGTCCGCACCGGCGGCGTAGACCTCCCGCGGGTCCGTCTCGAAGTCGAGGCCCAGCCGTTCCTCCGGCGTCGTCCCCTGCGCCCCCAGCAGCCGCACGGCCTCGTCCGCGGGGTCACCGGACAGCGCGGTCCGGCCACCGCGGATGTCGGCGATCAGGCGCAGCTCCGTGAAGTCGTGGGCGGTCGCCGCGAAGCGCTCCACGCGCGCCTCCAGCCGGTCACTGCCCGGCCGCGGTTCGTTCTGCAGCACGGTTTCCAGCCGCACCACGGCCGTACGCGCCTTCAGCGCCTCAGCGCGCGCCGCGAAGCACCCCGCGACGGTGTCCCGCAGCTCCCCCAGACCACTGCGCCGCACGAGCTCCGTGGACAGCTTCACGCGGCTGTCGCTGCCCGTGCGGATCAACGTCAGCGCCAGCTTCACCCCGAACAACCCGAACCGCGAAACCAGCGAACGCCGCGTGTCCACCGAAACCGGCCCCGGGAACGCGGGATCGGTGAACGCGTCCACCGACAGCAGGTAGCGCTCCAGCTCCTCGCGCGGCACGGCGGCGAACGCGGCCAGCAGCTCGAACTCGTCGTCGGTGAACGCGCGGGCGCCGTACGCGAGCTGCGCGGCCACGGCGATCACGCCCTGCGCTCCGCTGCACAGCGGGTCTTCGCGCCACGCCCGGCGCGCCAGCTGCTTGGCCGTGAGCAGCGCGTCGATGCGGCCCGCGCCCGTTTCGTCGGCGCGCGCGAGGACCAGGACCGTGTCCACGGCCGTCTGCCGCGCGAACGCCGAGCGCGCGGCCGGGTGCGTGCTCGCCAGCTCGTCGGGCTCGAGGTGGCGCAGCAGCCGCACGGTCGCGTCGGTCACCACCGAGGCGGACGGGTCGTCGACGAGCGTCAGATCGCGCAACGACCGCGTTTCGCCGAGTGCCGCGGCGAGCGTCGACTTGCCCGTGCCCGGCGCGCCGGTGATGCCGACGCGCAGCGGTTCGTCGAGGTGGTTGAGTGTTTCGTGCAGCGACGCGGCCGCGCGCGAGCTGTCGCGGTAGAGGCCGCAGGCTTCGGCCAGCAGGCCGCGGACGTCCTCGGTCACGCCGGCAGCTCCCTCGGCGCGCGGCCCGCGAGCACACCCAGCTCGCCGGCGCGCTGGTGCAGACCGGCCAGCCGCTCGATCTCGCGGCGCAGCTTCACCATCCGCCGTTCGCGCTCGGCCGAGCCGGCGATGATCGTCTCGCGCTCGCGCGCGAGCTGGTCGGCCAGCTCCTCGGCCAAGCCGGTGAAGTGGTCGCGCAGCTTCCGCTGCACATGGCGGATCGCGTCGCGGCACTCCTTGGAGAAGCGCAGGAAGACGTCGTCGACGTGGCGCTGCGCGGTCATCTTCGCCACCGCTTGGCGGCGCTGCAGCCGCATGCCGCCCTCGTCGCTGATCGTCTTCGCCGCGAAGGCCGCGCCCGCGCCGAGCGAAACGGGGTTGATCAGCGGCAGCCCGGCGAGGCTCGTGACGAGGCCGAACATGAGCACACCGCCGTAGGAACCACGCAGACCCGTGAACAGCTTCTGCCCGATCTTGAACCCCTCGATGCGCGGCTGGCGGACGTCGGCGATGAGCTCGGCACCCGATTCCCCGAGCCGCAGATCGTGCAGGTCGTACTGCGCCCCGAACGCCGCGGCGACGGCTTGGGCGATCCACTCCGCGCGGTCGGCGGTGAAGTTGTAGTTCGTCTCCACGGCCTCGGCGAGCGTCTTGTCGAGCCACGGCCCGAACTCGTCCCACACCTTCACCGGGTCGCCCTTGTCGAAGGTCTCGTCGATGGTCTCGACGATCTTGCGGGTGCGCTCGCGCAGGTCGTACTCGGCGTCGGACTGCAGGTCGGCGATCTCGTCGGCCAGCAGGTTCTGCCAGCGGGTGTTGCGCTTGCGCAGCTCGTCGGCCTTGCGCTGCGCGCGGTGCAGCAGGGTCGTCTGGTCCACGCCCGCGTCCTGCCCGGCGAGCTCCGCACGGGCCCGCAGCATCTCCACGAGCTCGGCGGTCGCCGCACGCACGCTCAGGGCCGCCAGCACGGCGCTCGTGTGCTCGGGCGGCCGCGCGGCCTGCTCGGCGATCCACGTGAGCAGCGGGGGGAAGCCGGAGCGCGAGTTGAGGTCCTGGTCCCCCGCCTTCGCCGCGGCCATGCGCACGGTGGCCGACACGGGCAGCACGGGCGAGTCGATGCCGGCGCCTGCCAGCAGCGCGCGGTCGCGTTCGGCGACGGCGCGCCAGCTCGGGCAGACGTCGATCTTGGTCAGGGCGACCACGACGTGGGGGCACCACGTGCGGACGTGGTGGGCGAGCGCGACCTCCGCCTCGCTGAGCGGGGTCGTGGCGTCGGAGACGAGCACGACGGCGTCGGCGTCGGCCAGCACGTCGAGGGCGGCGGCGGTGCGCGGCGAGCGCGGGTCGCCGATCGCGGGGGTGTCGACGAGCACGAGGCCCGCCGAAAGCAGTTCGCGCGGCACGCCGACGTCCACACGGCGCAGCGAGCCCGGGGGGCGTGCGCCGAGTTCGCCGGTCAGCTTTTCGACCGGCACGGGCACGCGTTCGTTGCCGCGGCCCACGAGCGTGGCCGTGGGTTCGGCCGAGTAGCCGATCTCGACCGGCACGGCGGGCGTCGCGGCGTCGCCGACGGCGCAGACGGGTGCGTTGAGCACGGCGTTGACCAGGTAGCCCTTGCCCTGCTTGGGAAAACCCAGCACGGCGACTCGGGTCGCGCCTGGCGGCCGGTCGCGGCGCCGGCGCAGGCGTTGCACCAGGTCTTCGCGGCCGTGGGACCGGCAGGCGTCCAAGGTCTCGTCGAGCACTTCGAGCCAAGCGGAAGCGGTCACGTCGAAGGAGTGTCCCCCGTGCACGAGGAGTGAGCGAACCGGGTGGTGGCTCCGCGGTCGCACCCAGACCGCGGAGCCACTCCCGTCAATGCCTGCGGATCACAGGTGCAGGTCGAGCCCGCCGCCGCCGTGGCTGGTCTCGACGCCGGCCTGGAGGTCGATGCCCAGCGTGTGCTGGCCCAGGTCCGTGACGGCCGAGACGGTGTCGTGCACCGCGCCGAGGCCGGCGTCGGTGCCCGTGTGCGCATCGGTGCCGGTGTGGGTGTCGGCGCGCTCGCCGCCCAGGTCCGGGACGACCGAGTGCGTGAGGCCCTGAACCTCGTTGGTCACGCCGCCCACGGCGTGGTCCAGGCCGCCGGCACCGAGGCCGCTGGTGAGGTTGCCGACCTGGTCGGTGACGGAGCCCGCGAGGTCGCTGACGTGACCCTCGACGCCGCCGGCGGCCTGGGCGAGGTTGCTCGTCAGGCCACCCACGGGGGCCATGGCGCCACCGGCGACCGGCAGGTCGCTCGCGTGGAGCGGCGCGGAGCCGTCGACGGCACCGGTGACCTGGCCGGCGACGTCCTGGACCTGCGCGACGGCGCCGCTGACGGCACCGGCGTCGAGGCCGCCCGAGAGGTCGTTGACCAGGCCGAAGGCGCTGGTCGGGTCCTGCGCGAGGGCGGTGACGCCCGCGGCGGTGTTCTGCAGGTCGGTCACGCCGGACAGCGTGCCGACGGCGGGCAGCTCGCCCACGACCGGGAGGTCGCCCACGGCGGGCAGCTCGCCGACGGCCGGCAGCGCCGGCAGACCCGGGACGGCCGGGAGGGTCGGGACCGAGAGGCCGTCGACGCCGGGCAGGCCCAGCGACGAGGTGAGCGCCTGCAGCTGCTCGATGGCGCCCGCGGGGCCGTCGGCGAGGACACCGGTGAGGTCGCCCGCCTGCGGCAGGGCGGGGAGCGCGCCCAGGTCGTCGACCGGGATGTAGTCGAGCACCAGCGGCATGACCTCGTGCACGTCGGCGGCGCTGATGTCGCCGAGGCCGGCGGCCTGCAGGGCGGCCTGCGGGTCCTGGGCGAAGGCGGCCAGCGACATCGGGTCGCTGAGCAGGGTGAGCGTGAAATCGTGCAGGGTCTGCACCGGGTCCATGTGGGGATCTCCAGAGGTGTTGACTGCGGGGGATTGGCCCGGCCGTCCCCGGCCAGGTTGCCGATGAAGGTAGAGACGGGGCGCCCGGTCCACATCGGGGTTCACTCCCAGTTGTCGCGCGTTCCGCCGTTAGGGGGTCGGCGGCTCCCCGTTAGGGAGCGGGGGTGACTCATCGGCCCACCAGTGGGGTTAAAACCGACATTCGCGCGTCGTCGGTGACCCGAACGCGTGAGGATCGCCGGGGGCCCGGGGATCCGGCTGCGCACCCCTCCGGGACGGCCCCTCGAAACCGGCTCCGCACCCCCGTTCACATCGGCGTTCACTAACAGTCGCAGCTCGCTCAGCCGTTAGGGGGTCGATATGAGATCGTTAGGGAGTTACGGGCTCATCCGTTCGGGGGCTCGGTTGGGTAAATCCCACCCGAGCTTGCCCGGATGACCCGAACGGGTGAGGATGGCGTTCCCCTAGGGGGCGGATTGCTCTCCTTGGCCCGTCCCGGTGCGACGAAGGGAGGAAGCGGCGTTGCCCTATGTGCTCGGCATCGATGTCGCCCACGCCCGGACCCACGCCGCCACCCGCCGGAAGCTTGCCGACGGCTGGGGCGCCCCCGAACCGCTGTGGCTCGGCGAGAGTTCGCCGGCCGCGGCCACCGCGTTATTCCTGGACGATGAGGGTTATCTGCTCACCGGCGACGCTGCGGCGCGCGCCGGAACGAGCGTTCCGTCTCGATTGCTGACGGGGTTCCACCGCCGCATCGGCGACGACGTCCCCGTGTTCGTCGGGGGCGAGCGGTTCTCGCCGGAGTCACTCACCGCAGTCCTCGTCGAGGGCATCGCGGAGCACGCGGGCGCTCAACTCGGAGGAGCACCCCGCCACCTCGTCGTCACTCACCCCGGTGATTGGGGCGACTACCGGCGTGACCTTCTGCGACGAGCGCTGGGTGAATCCGGCTTCGCCGCCGTGACTTTGGTGCCCAGTTCCATTGGCGCCCTTTATGCCCATCTGCCCGATCCCGGACCCGGCGACCGGACGGCGGCGGTGTGCGAGTTCGGGCCCGACGGCGTCACCGTCACGCTCGCCACGGCGTCCGGCTCGGGCGGCTGGGTGGCGCGCACGAGCACCGAGGGCGTGGCGCCCGCGGCGGCTGTGAGCACGGCTTTCGCGCTCGCCCACGGGATTTCGGTGCTGCCCGACGCGTTGGCGGGCATCGTGTTCTCCGGTGAACCCGGGCCGGGGGCGCTGCCGGGCCGGTTGCCGTGCCCCGTGTTCGCCTCACCCCAGCCCCCGCTCACGGCCGCGTTCGGAGCCAGTAGCCTCGCCGCTCAACGGATGAGCCCGCCCGCCCGGCGGGAGCAGCCCGTCGCGGAGACGACCCTGATCCCCAAGGTCGACTCGGTGCCCGAGCTCGCCGAGCGGCCCTCCCCGCCGCCGGTGGACATCACGCCGTTCGAACTGCCCCCGTCCGAAGGCGCCGCGAAACTGCTGCGCCGCTGGCGTCCGCTCGCCGCGGCCGCCGCGGTGCTCGCGATCGGTTCCTCGGTCCTGATCGCCGCCCTCTCCTCCCACGAAGCCACGGCGGACAAGGGAACCGCCCCGGCCCACCCCGCGTCCCTCACGTCATGCGCCCGCCCGGGCGCGGCCCCCACCGGTGAAGGTCACTGTTGAACGCACTGCTGGCGAAAACCGGCACCGACGCCGTCCACCCCGTTGCGCGC
Source organism: Amycolatopsis sp. NPDC051373 (assembly GCF_040689465.1). Taxonomy (NCBI): domain Bacteria; kingdom Bacillati; phylum Actinomycetota; class Actinomycetes; order Pseudonocardiales; family Pseudonocardiaceae; genus Amycolatopsis; species Amycolatopsis sp. NPDC051373. The sequence goes on from NZ_JBFBAE010000023.1 coordinate 155,863, forward strand.
CTGCTCCTCGCCGAGCTGGCGGCTGCGACCGCCACGCCCGCGCGGCTCGTGGTCGTCGCGCCCGGTGGCTACGGCAAGACCACGCTGCTCGGCGCTCTCGAGTCGGGCTGCCGCGAGGCCGGCGTCGACGCGACGCTCGTCGACGACGCCGACCAGCTCGGCGAGGAGGACGTGGCGAGACTGACGGCGCTGGCGGGACCGGTCGTGCTGGCGCACCGGCCGAACCCGCGTTCGGAAGCGTTGCGCGCGTTGGCGGAACCCTTCGCCCGTCAGGTGGCGCTGCCGCCGCTGGACGCCGAGGAGGTCGGGGCGCTCGCGCGGCAGCTCACGGGCCGGCTCGTCGACGGGACGGCTGCCGCCGCGTTGCACTCCCGCACCGGCGGGGTGCCGCGGCTGGTGGAGCGCGCGGTGACCGGGCAGCTCGGCGAGTTCCGGGCCGAGCTGGCGGAGCTCGACGACGACGTGCTGCGGTACTTGATCGCCGCAGAGGCCGGGGCCGGCCGCAATCTCGACCTGCTGTGCGCCTTGCTGGAGCTGGCGCCGGATCGGTTGCCCGAGGTCGTCGACGGTGCCCGCGCGACGGGGCTGCTCGACGCGAACGACGGGTTGTTGCCGGTCGCCGCGGAGGCCGTGCGGACGTACGGACCGCCGGCTCGTCGGCTGACGGTGTTGCAGCAGCTCGTGGAAATCCAGCTGCGGGGCGGGTTGCCCGTGCTGGAGCTGGCGAAGTCGTTGCTGGACACGGGAAGTTCGGGTGCGAGCGCGGCGGCTGCCTTCGCGGCGGCCGCGGGTGAGGCGTTGCCCGGGGACACGAAGCTGGCGGCGCGGCTGTTCGAAGCCGCCGCCGAGGCGGGGGCGCGCGACACGGCCGTGACGACGGGGTGGGCCCGGGCGGCGGCGTTGTCGGGTGACCTGGACACGGCGCTGCGGCTGGGTGACGGGATGTTGAGCGGCGACGATCCCGAGGCGCGGGCCGCCGGGGCGGAGATCGCCGCGACGGTGCTGGCGCACCGGGGTGAGCTGGCGCGGAGTGCGGAGCTCTATCGGTGGGCCGCGGCGGCGGACGCTTGTGCGCCCGGTTTCGGCGACGGTGACGCCGGGCCGGATCTGACCGCGTCGACCTGGGGTGCGCCCCGACCGACACCCGGCCACAACGCGCCCGTGCCCGGGGAGGTTTGGGCGCCTTCGTGGAACAACGCCCGCGGGCCCGAGGTGTACCGGTGGGCCGGGCGCGGGGCCGCGAACGCGTTCGCCGCGATCGCGCTCGTCGGGTCCGGCCAGCTGGACGCGGCGCGGACCTTGGTGGACGCGCCCGTGCCCGGGGTGGCGCCGACGTTGTTCGCCGGCGCAGTGGCGCGGACGGCCGGCGGCATCGTCGACTCGGTGAGCGGGCAGGGCGCGGACACGCTCTCGGCGCTCGTCGGGGCGGCCGCGATGCTGGAGCCGGCCGCCACGGGCGCCCCGCTGCCGGACAGCCCGGCCGCGCTGGCCGCGCTCGTCGGGCTGCACTCGGGTGAGCTGGGGCTGGCCGAATCGGTGCTGGACCGCGCGCTGGCCAGCGACGTCGGCGGCGACCTGCTCACCGCGCGGCACCGGCTGTTGCTCGGCTGGGTCGCGATGACCAGCGGGCACCTCACGGCCGCCGCCGAACACCGCGACGCCGTGGCGGGCACCCGCCTCGAAGCCCGCGACGAGCTCTTCTTCGCGACGCTCGAACTCGGCCTCGCCCGGCGCGCGAGCGACCTGGTGGGGCTGCAGCAGTCGTGGGACCGCGCGTACCAGGCGTCAATGCGGCAGCAGACCGACCTGTTCACCCTGCTGCCGCTGGGCGAGCTGGCCATCGCCGCCGCCCGCACCGGCGCGCACGCGAAGCTCACGCGGCAGCTTCGCCACGCCCACGCCATGCTCGGCGAGCTCGGCAACCCTCCACTGTGGACGGTCTCCCTGTGCTGGCACGAGCTGCACGCCGCCATCACCGTGGAAGACCTGGACACCGCTTCCCACCAGCTGGCCGCCCTGACGAGCTTCGCCGGCCACGGCCGTTACCCCGCGGCGCTGGCCCGCGCCGCCACGTGCTGGCTCGCGGTCCTCGGCGGCGCCTTCGACCACGACGAGGTCTCCGCGGCCGCCGCCGAACTCCACGAACTCGACCTCTGCTGGGACGCCGCCCGGCTGGCCGGCCAGGCCGCCATCCGCACGTCCGACCGCAAAGCCATGGTCCAGCTCCTCGAAGCCGCCCGCCAGTTCCAGGCCGGCACCGGCCGCCGCGAATCCGCCACCCCGGAACCCGGCGCCGCCCCCGGCCTCAGCACCCTGAGCGAACGCGAGCTCGAAGTCGCCCGCCTCGTCGTCGACGGCCTGACGTACAAACAGGCCGGCAGCAAGCTGTTCATCTCCGGCAAAACCGTCGAACACCACATGGCGCGGATCCGGGCCAAGCTGGGTGCGGCGGACCGGCGTGAGCTGCTCGCGACGCTCCGGGAGCTGCTCGCCAAACCCGACCTGTCCTGAGGCGCGGCGGGCGCGTCAGTCAGTCGCCGCTGGGGCCGAACCCGCACAACGCTGCCGGCCCCGGCGCACCGGCAGCTGCCCAAGCCCGCGGCCACTGGCGAAGTCGGCGCGGCGCACGACCATCCCCACCCGGAAGCGACGGCGCCGCCGACCGGCGTGAACTGCTCGCGACGCTCCGGGAACTGCTCGCCAAACCCGACCTGTCCTAAGCCACAGCAGGCGCCTCAGTCAGTCGCGGCTGGGGCCGAAGCGTTCCGTGCGGATCGAGTGCGGCGAGTGGCCCAAAGCCAGCAGAGCGTCGGCCACCGTTTCCACAAAAGCGGTGGGCCCGCAGACGAACGTGGTGGGCCCGAAGTCCGCGGGCCAGCTCGCCGTGTTGAGGGTCGCGACGCTGATGCGCCGCGGAATCCCCGGGGCGCCGTCGGGGAGTTCGCGGGTGTAGACGTACGTGACGTCCAGGCCGGCGTACGGCTTGCGCAGCTCGGTGGCGTAGTAGAGGTCTGCGGGGGTCCGCACGGAGTACACCAGGCGGAACAACGCGCGGCTCCCGGCGGCGCGGCGGGCGCGGATCATCGCCATCAGCGGCACGACGCCGGAGCCGCCCGCGACGAGCAGGACGGGGGCGGGGTCGGTGGGGCGCCAGACGAACCAGCCGCCGATCGGGCCGCGGATCTCGACGGGGTCGCCCACGGCGTAGGGGCCCGTGAGGTGTTCCGAGACCTCGCCGCCGGGGACGCGCTGGACCGTCAGCTCGAGGCGGTCGCCGTCGGAGGGCGCGGCGAGGGAGTAGCTGCGCTGGGCGGTGTAGCCGTCGGCGGCGGTGAGGCGGACGTCGACGTGCTGGCCCGCGAGGTGGCCGGGCCAGCCGGGGACGTCGAGCACGAGGGTGCGGGCCGTCGGCGTCTCCTGGCGGATCTCCGCGAGGTACGCGACGCGCCAAGCTAGTCGCCCTGATACCGCTGTTCGCGCCATGGGTCTCCGTAGTCGTGGTAGCCGGAGGACTCCCAGAAGCCCGGCTCGTCCTTCGTGGCAAGTTCCAGCCCGCGCACCCACTTCGCCGACTTCCACAGGTACAGGTGCGGCACCAGCAGCCGCGCCGGCCCGCCGTGTTCCGGGGTGAGCGGCTTGCCGTTGTACTCGTACGCGATCCACGCCTGCCCGTCGAGCAGGTCGGCGAGCGGCAGGTTGGTGGTGTAGCCGCCGTAGGAGTGCGCGAGCACGTAGTCGGCGGCGGTGTCGAGGTCGCCGATCAGCGTCTCCACGGGCACGCCGCGCCAGCGCGTGTCGAGTTTGGACCACTGCGTGACGCAGTGGATGTCCACGGTGAACTTCTCGCTCGGCAGGGCGGTCAGCTCGCGGAACGACCACGAGCGCTTCTCGCCCTTCTCCGTGGTCACCGCGAACTCCCACTTGTCCAGGTGCACGCGCTGCGTCGGGCCCGCCGACAGCACGGGGAAGTCCTCCGTGAGGTACTGGCCGGGCGGCAGCCGCGGGTTGCCGCCGCGGGCGCGACCGGCGAACCCCGGCGTGATGACACCCATCGCGGACTCCTTTCGCCAACCCTCCGACGCCCAGCGCAGCCTACCCGCGAACGTGCAGTCCGAGCGATGTCACCAGCACCGTAGCTTGTTCAGGCGACACGATCGCCCCGCCGAGCTCGGCGTGCACCGGGTCGAGCGCCGACAGGTCACTCCCCCGCAGTTCGGCGCCACCGAACTTCACCTCCAGCAGCTCGGCACCCGACAGATCGACGTCGGCGAACGTGGCCCCCGTGCAATCCGCGCGCGTGAGGTCGGCCTCGCGCATCCGCACGCCCTGGAAGGTCGAGCCGCGCAGGTCCGCGCCCGCGAGTCCCGCGAACGACCAGTCGCCCCCGAGCACCTTCATCGGCCGCAGCGAGCACTCGGTGAACCGGCTCCCCACGAGCTTGCACCCGCTGAACTCCGCGTCGAACAGGTTGCAGCGCGTGAAACCGCAGCCGGTGAACGCCGTGTCCACGTGCTTCGAGGCGTTGAAGCGCACGTTGCCGAACACGCAGTCGACGAACGAGACACCGCGAGTGACGGCCTCGGTGAGGTCGACGTCGTGGAACTCGCACCGCTCGAACCGCCGCCCGGTGAACTCCTCGGCGTACCAGTCTTCGCGGCGGAAGGTCAGCTCGGTCGCCGGACGCTCGGACTCTGGGGGCGCGGACTCTGAGGGCTCAGCGGTGTCGGGCACGCGGCCAGGCTATCCGCCGCGCACCGCTCGTCGGCCGGCCTGCCCCGTCGACCAACCGGCGCAATTTGACCGGTGACGCGTTTCACCCTCACCCGGAAGTGGGAATTAACCAGCATGTCCAGATGGCGAACTTCCACCAGAACCAACACGGCAGCCCGAGTGATCACCGGAATCGGCGCGTTGTTCGCGTTCATCGAGGTGCTCTACCTGGTGATGCTGCTCGCCGGCGCCAACGCCGCGAACGGCTTCTTCATCTTCATCCGGTCATTGGCCGACCCGCTCGCACTGTTCTTCCCGGGTCTGTTCCCGGTGAGCAACCCCGACCTCGCGGTCATCCTCAACTACGGCCTCGCCGCGGTGTTCTGGCTGGTCGTCAGCGGGATCATCGCGCGGCTCGTCGCCCGCTGACCCGTTTTTGCCCCGGCCAAACGTGTTTCACGCCAATACCGGAGAAAAGCGCGGTGAACGCCACAGCCGGAAGCGACCGGTTACCGCGCCCCATACGATGTCCGGGTGAGCGAAGGCAGATGGTTCGAGGGCTGGCCCGAAATCGCGGGCCTCGCCGCCGCGGCGAGTCGTTCCCTGCTGCCGAACGTGCCCGCCACGCCGGCTGCCCTCGCCCGCACGGTCACCGAACAGCTCGTCGGCCGCCGGCTCACGGCGAAGGCCAACGGCGGCGAAGCCCGCTTCACCCTGACCGAAGTCGACTACCCCGCCGATTCCCTGCGCCTGGCCACCGGCCGCCTCGGCGACGTGGGCCTGGTCGCCGAGGACGTCGAGTGGCCGACGTCCGCGACGAGCACCATCCCGCTGCGCCGCGTTGTCCTGCTGGCCAAGGACGTCCGCCTGCGCAGTCTCCCGACTCCCACCGTGGTTCCGGGCGAGGTCGAGCTGGGCATCACCGTGCCCGGCAGCGTCGTGCGGGAACGCGTGGCCGACGCCCGGCCTGGTCTCGTCGCAACCCCGCACGACGACGGCTTCCAGGTGCGCTGGGCCAAGCACCCCGGCTGGGGCCGGCTCACGCTCACGCCCGCCATCGCCGCGGACGCCGTGGCGCTCACCCCGACGACCCTCCACATCGGACAGCGGGAGTTCCGCGCCCCGAAACGGATCCGGCCCGTCGTGCTGCCGCTGCCCGAGCTGCCGAAGGGGCTGCGGCTCACCGCCGTGCGGCCGGCCGAGGACGAGCTCGTGCTCCACACCGTCGCCGACGAGTGGCCCGAGCGCCTCTCCCGCGTCCCGCTGCCCGACCTGCTGGCCTGGCTCACGACGGCCGCGCTCACGCTGACGCTGCCCCGGTTCCGGTAAAGCTCAAGACCACGCCACCGGCAGGGAATGCACGCCGTAGACGAGCATGTCCGTGCGCAGCGGCACTTCCTCGGCGGGAATCGCCAGGCGCAGCTCCGGCAGACGGCCGACCAGCTCCGCGAGCCCGACCCGCAGCTCGGCCCTCGCCAACTGCTGCCCCAGGCATTGATGCACCCCATGTCCGAACGCCAGGTGCGGCGTGCGCGGACGCTTGAGGTCCAGCCGTTCCGGCTCCGGCCAGTGCTCGGCCGCGCGGTTGGCCTGCGGCACCGAGATCAGCACGGTGTCACCCGCCGGGATCGTGACGCCGCCGACCTCGAGGTCCTCCGTCGCGACGCGGTTCGGTCCGATGTGGATGATCGACAGGTAGCGCAGCAGCTCGTCGACGCCGTTGTCCAGCACGGACGGGTCCTCGCGCACCAGAGCCAGCTGGTCCGGGTTTTCGAGCAACGCGAAAGTGCCCAGCGCCAGCATGTTCGCCGTCGTCTCGTGGCCCGCGCCGAGCAGCACAGTCGCGATGTCGACCAGTTCCTGCTCGGTCAGCGCCGGGTCGGCGTCGCCGTGGATCAGGCCGGACACGAGGTCGTCGGCCGGGTGCTCTCGCTTGTGCGCCACCAGCTTGCGCATGAACGCGTAGATCGACTCCGAGGCTTTCGCCCGCTCCTCGTCGCTCTTGGTCAGGTTGAGCGCGATGCCGGTGTGCTCCTGGAACTGGGCGCGGTCCGCGTAGTCCACGCCCAGCAGTTCGCAGATCACCAGCGACGGCAACGGCAGCGCGAACGCGGGCACGACGTCGCCCTCGTTCCCGGCCGCGCGCATGGCGTCGAGGTGTTCGATCGAGATCTCGCGGATCCGCTCTTCCAGCAACTGCATGCGCCGCACGGTGAACTGGCCGGTGAGCAGCCGGCGCAGCCGCGTGTGCTCGGGCGGATCCATGAACAGGAACCGGCCGTCCTCGCGCTGCACCACGTCTACGGGCAGCGCGCCTCGCCGACCTCGTCGGGGCGCAGGTCCATCGCGCTGCGGTTGCGCACGTTGTCGGAGCTGAACCTCGTGTCGGCCAGCACCGCGCGGGCCTGCTCGTAGCCGGTCACCACCCAGGCGTGCGCGCCGTTGACCAGCTCGATCCGCGACACCGGCGCCTTCTCCGCGAGCACGGCGGGCGGGTCGAACGGGCACTTGCCGCGCTCCAGCATCTCCGGTGGGACGGGACGGCGCATCGTGGGCGGTTTCCTGGCGGTCATCGACGGTCCTTCCGGGTGGTGGGGACACGCGGAGCGGTCAGCAAACCGGTGAGGGCGTCGGTCAGGGCCTCGCCGACCAGCGCCCAGTCGGCGGGCACGCCAGTGGCCGCCGCGAGCCGCTCCTGCTCCGCGCACGTATGGATCACCGCGACGCGCGCGGTTTGGCTCCGCAGAGCCGATTCGGCGGCCGGCAACGGTGTCACGTGCGCCCACACCGCGGCCGTGCCCTCGACGAACTCGACCGCCGGCACGGGCTCGACGCCCTCCACGTCCAGGAGCGCCGGATCGGTCACGACCTGCGCCAGGAACCGGGCGCACCAGCTGGGGTTGCCGAGGCTCGCGAGGTGCTCGGTGTAGGGCAGCACGAGGCTCGCCACGTGGTCGCGCGGCCGCTTCGAACGCCGCACGGCCGCCACTCGTTCCTGCGCACGCGCTGCGATCGGCTCGACGTGCGAGCGCGTGATGGCGCGGATCAGGTCTTCGCGCGTGCCGACGTGGTAGGCCAGCGCGGAGTTGTTGGCCTGACCGGCGGCCTCCACGATCTGGCGGTTCGACACCTGCGCGAGCCCGCGTTCGGCGAACAGCCGCTCCGCCGTGTGGAGGAGCAGCTCGCGAGTCGCCTCGGCCTGTTCCCGGCGCGAGCCCGGTTCCGATGTGCCCGTTACCGATGTGCCTGCCACCAGCGCACTCCCTCGTAAGACGATCTTCTTACGAAGCTAGTACTAAGACACGCGTCTGACAACCATCCGGTCGGAAATCACCGAACCGGCATCAAGACTCTTCACCGAGGTAGCGCGTGTGGTCCTCCTGGCGGTTCACGTCCGCCGAGTAGTACTCGCCGGCGAGCCTCTCCGCCTTGCCCCGCAGGAGGTCCAGCTGCTTCGCGAGCTCGTCCTCCGCACTGGTGCCGTCCGCGTCACGCCGCGAGGCGAACCAGCGCGGCAGGTTCAGGTACGTCTCCACCGACATCGGCAGGTCCGTGCGCGCGAGCAGCAGCACGCGGTACTGCAGGTCCGGCGTCGAGGCGAGCCGCAGCGGGTCCTTCAGCAGGTCGGACAGCACCTCGGCGACGTGGCGCACACCGTCCACAGCGGACGGTGGCAGGCGCCCGGAGTGGCTGGACACCGTCTGCACCAACGTCTCCAGCGACGAGCGCACCTGCGCCGCCTCCACGGTCGGGTCGACGACGAGCCGCACCTTCTCCGGCGGCGCGACGAGCGCGCCCGCCGTGTAGAGCACGGCCATGACCACGAACATCAGCCACAGCGGCCCGATCACCCCGACCGCGTACAGCACGAGGCCGATCAGGCCGCCGACGCAGCCGGCGATGTTCTTGGTGGAGCCGAACCAACGCCTCATTGGTACCCGCGAATCTCCTGGAAGACACTGGACAGCTGGGTGTTGCGGGCATCGAAGACCTTGCCGCCGGTCATCGTGGCGACCTGCGTGAGCTCGTCGCCGCTGCCCTCGCCGAACAGCACCGTGAACACCGGGTTCTGCTTCATCGCCGCGGGCAGCGACGCGAAGGAGGACTTGAAGCCGTCGAGGTTCGAGCCGCTCTCGTTCTGCCCGTCCGTCATCAGCACGATCGAGTTGAACCGGTCCGGGTCCTGCGCCACCAGCGGTTCCATCACCTGATACGCGCGGTCGAGGCTGTCGTAGATCGCGGTGCCGCCGTCGGCCTGCAGGCCTTCGGCGAAGCTCTTGATCTTCGCCAGCTCGCCCTGCGGGTTCTGCTCGGGCACGGTGAACGTGACCGGCTGGCCCGGCGCGGTGTTGAACGGCAGCATCGTCACCTCCTCGCGGCTGCGGAACTGCCGGTAGCGCCCCACGAGCGAGTTGTCCGCGCCGGTGAGGCCGGCCAGCGCCGAGCGCAGTGCCTGGATGCGGTCGCCCTGCATCGAGCCCGACGTGTCGAGCACGTACAGCGTGCGCGACGGACGGCGGATCTTGCTGAAGTAGGCCGAAAGCAGCGCGTCCACGGCCTGCTGTGTCGCCGGGAACGGCAGCTCGACCAGGTCGTGGGGCACGAACTGCGCGCCGAGCTGCACACCCGGAACCACCGGACGCCGCTGCGTGACCTGCATGATCCGCCGCTGCACGTCGGGCGTGCGCAGGTAGTCGGTGAGCCGCTGGTGCGCGTCGCGGGCGTCGTTGCTCGCGCGGGTCAGCAGCGTGAGCGGGTAGTCGGCAGTGACGACGCCGTCGCTGGGGTAGATGAGTTTCAGCGGCTGCGGCAGCTTGCCGGAGGAGTTCATCGACAGCAGCACGGACTCGTAGTTGACCAGGCCGTCGACCTTCGCCCCCGGGTCCTGGCCGGTCGCGCGGCGCTGGAACGCGTCGGAGAGCCAGCCCGACGAACCGGCCGACATCACCTGCGCGCTGAAGAACTGCGTGAGCTGCGGTGTGACGGCGCTGATCTGCTGCGCGTCGATCGCCGTGCCGGAGTGGGCCAGCGCGGACGCGACGCCCACCAGCGCCGAGAAGCCGGAGTTGGACGCCGACGGGTCGGTCATCCCGTAGGTGAACTCCTTCTTGCCCGCCGCCGCGGCGATGTCACCCCACGTCGGCGCCGACTTGTCCCACCCGAGCCGCTGCGCGACCGGCTGCGACAGGCCCAGCACCACCGGCGAGCTCATGATCTTCACCTGGTTGCCCAGGCGCTTGGCCGCCTCGGGAATGCCCGCGGGGTAACGGTTCGAGGAGAACCAGACGGCGTCGTACTTGCCGTCGAGGCTGCCGTTGGCGAGCGACTCGGCGCCCTCCAGCGTGCCGGTGAACGTGGACTTCACCTTCACGCCCGTGGCCTTCGCGGCCTCGTCGAGCACCGGTTGCATGTCGGCGAGCTCGCTACCCGCGAGGATGCGCAACGTGCCGGCTTCGGGCGGCCCGCCGTCGGTGCCGGAGCTCGGATCCGACGACGAACACCCCGTCACCAGCAGTGCGGCGGCGAGCGCCAGTACCGCGAGTTTCTTCACAGCTCCCCCTCGTGCGAACGGCGCAGCCGGTCCTCGGCGCGCCGCAGCTCACCGGACAACGACTCCACTGTGGACGCCATGTGCAGCACGGCCTCGGCCTTGAACCCGTCGATCGCGTCGAGGGCCGAGTAGATCCGATCGAACGAGTCGCGCAGTGTGTCGACGGCGACCGCCGGGTCGCTCGACGCTTTGCGGATCTCCGCGCTCTGCGACTCCAGCAGTGCGGCGTTCGCGCGCAGCAGGCCGTCGGTGGTCGACTGCAGGGCCGCGACCTCGTCGAGCACGTCGCGCTGGTTGGCCAGCGCCGCGCTCACCAGCAGGGCCACGCGCAGCGCGGAGACGGTGGTGGACACCGCCCGCTCGACGCCGCGGATCAGCTCGTCGTTGGTGCGGCGCACCAGGTCCAGTGCGAGGTAGCCCTGAGCGCTCACGGCCAGCTGCGTGAGCACGTCCTGGTGGCGCTGGCGGATCGGGTACAAGATGTCGGCGCGCAACGCGTTGGCGTGCGCGGGATCCGTGAGGTCGAAGACGCCGACCTGCCGGTCGATCGCCCCGTCCACGGCCTCCGCGAACGCCGCCGCCTCGGCGAGCCGGCCGAGCGTGGCCCACAGGCGTTCGCGCTCGCCCTTGAGCGCCGCGTTGTCGCGCCTCAGCACGTCCTGGCGGGTACGCAGCTCGCGGACCAGCGCGTTCACGGGCTCGTTGGCCGCGCGGTAGCGGTCGAGAGCGCGCTTGGCACTCGCGGCCGCCGGGAAGATGCCCAGCAGCTTGCGGCCGGTGATCGGCAGCTTGGCCGGGTCGAGCTCCGCGACCGTGCGGCGCAGCTCCACCAGGCTCGTGGTCACCTGCTGCTGCGGCGTGCCGACGGAGCCACGCGCGGATTCCAGCGCCTTCGTCGACCGGTCGAGCATCGTGCCCGCGACCGTGGCCGCCGCGCGCATGTCCGCTTCGCCGACGGCGAGGAGCTCGTCGAGCAGCGTGGTGAACTCGGGCGACTTGACGTCGAGCGCTTCCAGCCGCGTCGCGAACTCACCGGCGCGACGAGCGATGTCGGCCCGCGTGTCGTCACCGAGCGCGATCAGCCCGGCGGCGCGCTCCACGGGGACCGCCGCCACCGGCTCCGGCGGGGTGAGGGTGAAATCGTCCATCAGTACTGCTTCTGGATCGCGTCGAGCAGCCGTTCCAGCGTCTCGAACGACGGTGGCTCGACCGTGTCCACGAGATCGGCCGGCACCGGGGCCTTGGCCGCGGCCACGACGTCGCGGAACCGCTGCGGGTTCGTGGTGCGGAAGCCGAACGTGGCGGCGAGCTTGCCCAGCTCCGGATCGGTCGAGAGCAGCTGGCCGACCTTGTCTCCGTTGGGAGAGAACGGAACCAGCGTGTGCTTCGAGTACACCGTGGGCGCCGTGTAGAGCATCCGCATGTCGGGCTGGATCGACCCGTCGTGGCGTACGAGACGATCCACGTACTGCGACTCGTAGATCAGCGCGAGCGGCGTCTTTCCCATGCCGGCCGAGAGGTAGTCCTCGAACGGCCCCTCGGTGCTGTTCTGCGTGTACCCCTGGTCGAGGAACAGCTTCGACACCTGGGGCAGCACTTCGGCTTCCTGGTCCGGCGTCGAGACGACGTTGTTGCCGTTGGCCACGAACGACACGATCGACAGGTACATCGCCGCGGAGTTCGACTCCCGTGGGTCGGTGGTCGTCACGAGGATGTTCTTGCGCACGGGGTAGGAGGTGTTGCCCGGCAACTGGTCCCAGCGCGTGCCGGCCTGGGTGAGCTGCAGGTACTTCGCGATGTCGAGCACCTGGTAGTCGCCCGCGCCTTTGTGCACGGCGCCCGCGGCGCTCAGCAGCGAGACGATCGGCTCGAACGTCGCGATCGCCATCGGCGACTGGAACGGCGTGTACACCGTGGTCACCTTGCGGTCGCGGTGGATCTTCTGCGCCGCCGGCGACGACGAGGGGAACGCGAACTCGTACTTGGCGAGGTCGACGGTGGTCGCGATCTGGCGCGAGCCGGCGGTGTCGACCTCCACCTTCAGGCCGTGCTTGGCAAAGGCGTCAACCACGCGCTGGTCGGTGAAGAAGGCCTGCTTCTCCGAGCCGATCACCCCGCGCACGACGGTGAGGTCACCCCCTCCCGACGCTTCGTCGCTCCCGGACCGCCCCCACACGATCACGGCCACGACCGCGAGCACCAGAACCACAGCCAGCCCGATGGACAACCGGCGTTTCACGAACCCACCTTCCGCACGTCCCGCGACGCGTCACCTCGGATCCTTCAGCCCCCGCAACTCGTTTGACGCGCGGCACGAGGAGTTCGAAGTGAACGATCAATGAACGAACGGGGTCGATCGGGGTCCGGGGAGGTCCAGGCTTTTCCTTTGGCGGAAGGGAAATCACGAACCGCCCGCGTACCGCAGCCGGTTGATCACGGCGGCGGCGCGCGGGCGGTCAGCGCAAACGGCTCAGAGCGAGGCTTGTTCCTCCACCGGCAGGCAGATCTCGAACCGCGTGTCGCCCGGCACGGACGTCACCTTGATGTCGCCCGAGTGCCGTTCCACGACGATGCGCCACGAGATGTCGAGGCCGAGGCCCGTGCCCTCGCCGACGCCCTTGGTGGTGAAGAACGGCTCGAAGATGCGCTGGCGGACCTCTTCCGGGATGCCTGGGCCGCTGTCGCCGATCTCGACGCGCACCTGCTTGCTCTCCTGCCACGTGCGCAGCGTCAGTGTGCCCTCGCCGCCCATGGCCTGGACGGCGTTGTCGATGATGTTGGTCCACACCTGGTTCAGCTCGGCCGCGTAGGCCGGGATGTGGTCGATGCCGCGGTCGTAGTCCTTGACGACCCGGATCTTGTCGCCGATCTTGCCCGACAGCATCACCAGCGTGGAGTCGAGTCCTTCGTGGACGTCGATCCACTGGTGCGGCGCGCGGTCCATCTGCGAGTACTGCTTGGCCGCGCCCACGAGCACCGAGATGCGCGTGGTCGAGTCCTCGATCTCGCCCATGAGGATCTCGGTCTCGAGCGCGTACGCGAGCCAGCGCAGGGCACCGTCGAGCAGGCCCTCGCCGACGGATTCCAGGACGCCGTCGAGGTTCTCGGTCTTGAGCCCGGCCGCGACGAAGATCGCGGCAAGGTCCCAGCCCTGATCGATGTCGTGGTCATCGAACCAATCGCTGATCTCGTCCTCGCGGTCGGACTGCTGCATCGCCGAGAGCCGTGGCGCGTCGGCAACCGTCTTGACCAGCTGTTCCTGGACGTCGAGCAGCTGCTCCAGCAGGTCCGGATCGATGTCCTTCTTCGCCAGCAGCGCGAGCTTGTGGCGCATCCCGGCCACGCGCTCGCGCAGCGACGCCGTGGCGCGCACCGCGGCCGCGGCCGGGTTGTTGAGCTCGTGGGTGAGCCCGGCCGACAGCTCGCCGAGCGCGAGCAGCCGGCGCCGCGACGAGATCACGGTGTCGGAGTTGCGCCAGCCGAGGTACATGCCCTCCAGCAGGTGCGCCGCCATCGGGAACCACCTGCGGAACTCCACCGCGAACTCCGCCGAAGGCAGCGCGAGCAGCGTCAGGTCCCCGATCGCCCGCACGGTGGCGCCGTAGGTGTGCTCGGTGTCCTGGTGCACGAAGAACTGCGTCGCGCCGAAGTAGGAGCCGCGCTGGTCGGAGCGCTTCACCTCGACGTCGGCGCCGCTCACCAGCCGCGACATCCGCAGCGCGCCCGAAAGCACGATGTAGAAGCAGGTGGCCGGATCGCCCTCTCGGTGCACCGTGGTGTCGCCCTCGTAGTGCTCCAGCACGGCGTGCTGTTCGATCCAGTCGAGCTGCTCGTCGGAGAGGTGCTCGAACAGGAAGAGGCCGCGGAGTTCTTCGCGCGGCAGTGCGGGCTCCTTCACTGTTCCTCCAGGTAGCGGTGGACCAGGGTGACGGCCATGGCGCCCTCGCCGACGGCGGAGGCCACGCGTTTCACCGACTGCGACCGGACATCGCCGGCCACGAACACGCCGGGCACGGACGACTCAAGGTGGTACGGGTCGCGGTCGAGCGGCCACCCGGCCGGCTTGCGGCCCTCGGCGACCAGGTCGGGCCCCGTCTGGACGAACCCGTGGTGGTCGCGCTGGATCACGTTGCCCAGCCAGTCGGTGCGCGGCGCCGCGCCGATGAAGATGAACAGGTGCCCCGTCTCGACCTTCTCCGTCGTGTCGCCGTGGCACAGGGTCACGGCCTCGAGGTGGTCGGCGCCATGGGCCTTGACGATGGTGGTGCCCGTGCGAACGGTGATGTTCTCGATGCCCGCGATCTGCTCGATGAGGTAGTGCGACATCGACTTCTCCAGCGAGTCGCCGCGCACCAGCAGGGACACCTCGCTCGCGTGCTGCGCGAAGAACACCGCCGCCTGGCCCGCGGAGTTCGCGCCGCCGACGATGTAGACGTGCTGGCCCTTGCACTCGGGCGCTTCCGTGGCGGCGGAGCCGTAGTAGACACCGCTGCCGGTGAGCTCGCGGATGCCGTCGGCCTCGTGCGCGCGGTAGGTGACGCCGCTGGCGAGGATCACGGCGTGGGCGGCGATCTCGGAGCCGTCGCCGAAGGTGACCACGCGGCTCGACCCGCGCACCTCCAGCCCCACCACGTCGCGCGCGGTGAGCACCTCGGCGCCGAACTTCTGCGCCTGGCGCCGGGCGCGGTCGGTGAGCTGCGCGCCTGAGACGCCGTCGGGAAACCCGAGGTAGTTCTCGATGCGCGAACTGGTGCCCGCCTGGCCGCCCGTGGCCTTGCGCTCGACGAGCACCGTGCGCAGGCCTTCCGACGCGCCGTACACGGCCGCGCCGAGGCCGGCCGGGCCGCCGCCGATCACCACGAGGTCGTAGAACTCCTGCGCCGGCCGCGTGGACAGGCCCACCGCGTTGGCGATCTCGCCGCCGGTGGGCTGCTTCAGCACCGTGCCGTCCGGCGTCACGACCACCGGGATGTCGGCCTCCACGGCCCCGGCGGCCTGCAGGATGCGGCCGCCTTCGTCCTCGTCCACCGAGTACCAGCGGTAGGGCACGGCGTTGCGGGCGAGGAAGTCGCGGACCTTGAACGAGGGCGCCGAGTACCGGTGGCCGACCAGCTTCGTCTCCTCCACGGACTTGTCGCCGACCGCGAGCCACGTCTCCACCAGGGAGTCGATGACCGGGTACAGCTTCTCCTCCGGCGGGTCCCACGGCTTGAGCAGGTAGTGGTCGACATCGACCACGTTGATCGCCTGGATGGCCGCGTCCGTGTCGGCGTAGGCCGTCAGCAGCGCGCGGCGGGCGTTGGGGAACAGGTCCATCGCCTTCTCGAGGAAGGCGATCCCGTCCATGTGGGGCATGCGGTAGTCGGCGAGGATCGCCGCGACGGCGTCTCCGCGCAGCTTGATCTCGCGCAGGGCGTCGAGGGCGTCGGCCCCGGAGTCCGCACGGATCACGCGGTAGTCCTTGCCGTAGCGGCGACGCAGGTCACGCGCGACCGACCGCGAAACAGCGGGGTCGTCGTCGACGGTCATCAGGATCGGCTGGCTCACACCCGACAGCCTACGGCGTGCCCTCGGGCAGGGAGAACGCTTGCGTGAGCTGGACTTACTCCAGCCGGGCCCGGACCTGGGGATCGGTGCCGGAAGTGCCCGCGCGAACGGTCCGTTCGCGCCACTCGGGCGCAGCCGCACAGCTCAGGCCGGGCGGCCCAGCAACGCGAACGCCCGCGCGGCCAGCTCCCTGACCCGAACCCACTCCGGTGCGCTCGCCAGAGCCTCGAACGACCACGGACCCGTCGGGCCGCTCATCTCTTCGAGGAGGACGTCGAGCTCCGCCAGCACCGCGACGGTGTCGGCCGGCAGGGTGTCCTTCAATGCCGCGAAGTACTCGTCGAACTCCAGCGCGAGCTCGTCGGCGTCGCGCAGCCCCTGCTTCTCGAGCAGCGCGATCTGGGCCGCGGCCGGCTGTGCCAGGTCCCCGAAGGCGATGATCAGGTGCCGGAAGAAGGACTCGTTCATCCCACCGAGCGTAGGCGCCACCGACCCGAGGCCACGGCCGATTTTCCGCGTGGGCTCGGAAATTTCGGAGTCCGCCGTCAGCTCGCCGGGCCGCCCGGCGAGCGAGCGAACCGTTCTCGATCCGGCGTCCGAAGCCCCCGTCGCTAAGCGGAGGGCAGGGCCGCGAACTGCGCCCGCAAATACTCCAGCCGATCCGGGTCCGCGACGGTGCGCAGAGCCGAGATCCGCCCGTCCCGCGTTTCCACCGAGGTCAGGCCCACGATCTCGCCGTCCTGGAGGAACAGGATGCCCGGGCCGCCATTGACCTCCCTGAGCAAGAAGTCGGAGACCGAGGCGAAGCGGGCCAGAGTCGCGGCGGCGTTGCGGCGGACGGCGTCGCGGCCGCGGACGTGCATGCGTTCGCCGCCGCCGAGGTCGATCCAGGTGGCGATGTCGGCCGCCAAGAGCTCCTCGAGCTGCTCCAACCTGCCCGATCGAACGGCCGTCATGAAGGTCTCGGTGAGCCGCATCGAGCCGCCGTCGGAAGTCGGGAAGCGGGTCTCGCCCGCGTCGATCCGTCTGCGGGCGCGGCTGTAGAGCTGACGGGCGTTGGCTTCGGTGAGCTCCAGCAGCGCGGCGAGCTCCGGATACGGGTAGTCGAAAGCCGAACGCAGCACGAAAACCGCGCGTTCCATCGGCGTGAGCGACCGCATCAGCACGAGCATCGCGAAGGACACGGACTCGCGCTGCTCCACCGTCTCCAGCGGGCCGTGCTCCCCGCCGCCGGTGAGCACGGGCTCGGGCAGCTCGTCGGCGACCGTCTCGTGGCGGACCGGTGCGGACGTAAGCCGGGTCAGGCAGAGATTCGTCACGGCCTTCGTGAGCCACGCGCCGGGTGTCGCGATGGTGCCGCGGTCGGCACGATTCCAGCGCAGGTAGGCGTCCTGCACGGTGTCTTCGGCGTCGTCGGCCGAGCCCAGCAGCCGGTAGGCCAGCCCGAAAAGCCGGCCGCGTTCGACGGTGAAGTGGTCGGTTGTCACAAAGCACTCCCCTGCTCGGTCTCCACTGCACCCCTGCAGGAAAACCGCCACCACCACAGTAGAGAGGGGACCCCCGTGGCCACCACCCGTGAAACCGTCGAACGCTTCTACGTCGAAGCCGTCAACGGCCGGCGCTTCGAACTGTTCGACCAACTGCTCACCCCCGACGCCGTCAATCACGGTCCCGCCGACGCTCCGGCCCGCGAAGCCCTCGTCGGCGCCGACGAGATCGTGCGCTCGGCGTTCTCCGACGCCGAGCTGCACGTGGACGACATCCTGGTCGAGGGCGACAAAGCCGCCGTGCGCTGGACGTTGACCGGGACCCATGACGGCGACTTCCACGGCACCCCGCCCACTGGCAACGCGATCAGCGTGCGCGCCACCGTGGTGCTGAAGCTGCGCGACGGGCGCATCGCCGAGCTGTGGCCGGTGCTCGACTTCCACGCCCTGCTGACCCAGCTCGAGGCAGCCTGACCGGAGGGGCGCCGCCGTCGGACGGCGGCGCCCCCGCGTCAGCTCGCCAGCAGGACCGGCTGCGTTCCGAATGACACCGAGACCCCGGTGCCCGGCAGTTTCGCCGCCGAAACGCTCGGGAGGTCGGCCAGCGCCGACGTGCCGTCGGGCAGCAGCGCGGTGACGCGGGTGACCGCGCCACGGATGCTGTGGTCCGTCACCACCGCGCGACCGTCCGCAGCGGCCACGAGCGTGACCGCCTCCGGACGCACCAGCACCGTCACGGCGTCGCCGTCGGTGCGCCGGCCCGGTTCGGCCGGCACGAGCCGCTCCCCCACCACGTCGACGGACGCGCCGCCGACCGCGACCACGCCCGGGAGTCGGTTCATCGTGCCCACTAACTCCGCGACGAACGCTGTCGCGGGCCGGGCGTAGAGCTCGGCCGGGCTGTCGCACTGTTCGAGGCGCCCCGACCGCATCACGCCGACGCGGTCGGCGATCGACAGCGCCTCCTCCTGGTCGTGCGTCACGAACAGTGTCGTGATGCCCACGCGCAGCTGCAGCCGGCGGATCTCGTCGCGCAGCTGCGTGCGCACGAGGGCGTCAAGTGCCGACACGGGTTCGTCGAGCAGCAGCACGCGCGGCTCGATCGCCAGCGCGCGGGCCAGCGCCACGCGCTGCTGCTGGCCACCCGACAGCTGGTGCGGGTAGCGCTTCTGCTGCGCCGACAGCCCCACGAGCTCCAGTAGCTCCTGCGCCCGCTTCTGCCGCGCCGCCGTGGCGACGCCGCGCAGCCGCAGGCCGAACGCCACGTTGTCGCGCACCGTGAGGTTCGGGAACAGGCTGTAGGCCTGGAACACCATGCCCATGTCACGCTTGTTGGCCGGCACGCCGACCACTTCGGTGCCGTCCACCAGCACCTCGCCGGCGTCCACTGCCTCCAGGCCGGCGAGCACGCGCAACGCCGTCGTCTTGCCACAGCCCGAAGGGCCGAGCAGCGCGACGAGCTCCCCCGGCGAGATCGTCAGGTCCAGCCCGTCGAGCGCCCGGACCTCGCCGAATTCGCGGCGCGGGCCGCGGAACTGGACCGACGCACCGGTCTTCGTCTGCTGGGCAGTCACAGTTTTCACGCCACACCCCGCGAAGCCTTGCGGCGACCGGCCACAAGAGACAGGACGAACAGGAGCAGGAACGCGACCAGCAGCGACAGCAGGGAAACGGCGACGGACACGCCCGCCTCCGACTGCCCGGTGCTGACCGTCCACACGGGAAAGGTGTCCATCAGCAGAATGCTCGCCAGCGTGTACTCACCCAGCACCAGCGCCAGGTTGAGGAACGCGGCGCCGAACACGGCCGAGCAGATGTTGGGCACGATCACCCGCAGCAGCACCGTCGGCCACGACGCGCCGAGGCTGCGCGCGGCCTCCACCAGCGTCGGCAGCGAGATCGCCGCCAGCCCCGCATCGAGGGTGCGGTAGGTGAAGGGCAGCGCGAGGATCGCGTACTCGAGCACGAGGATCACGGGGGTCCCGTTGATCACCTCCGGCGCGTCGCGGAACACCACGAGCACGCCGTTGACCAGCACGATCGGCGGAATGACCGGCGGCAGCAGGCTCACGCCCTCGATGAGGCGGCGCAGCTTCGGCTTGCGCAGGTGCACCCAGGTCACCGTGGGCACCATCAGCAGCAGCGTGAGCGCCACCGTGCCGGCCGCGACCCACAGCGACGTGCCGAGCGTGGGCAGCAGGTCGGGCTCGTCGAGGATCTTGCCCCACGAGGCGAAGCTGTGCGTGTTGTTCACGTCGCGGAGGCTGAACTCCACCGACGCGCCCATCGGCACGAGGAAGTACAGGCCGAACAGCGTGAGCACCGTCCAGCGCAGCGCTTTGTTCTTCATGACAGCCACCTCGAAGCGCGCTTCTGCAGGTACGCGTAGATCGCCATCACCAGCGCGACCACCACGACCATGCCGAGCCCCAGCGCCTTGCCGAGGTTCTGCTGGTCAGCCACGACATTGCCGCTCACCAGCGAGCCGATCTGGATCGGCACGAGCGGCACGACGCCTGTGGTCAGCGCGTAGGCCATGGCGTAGGCGGAAAACGCGTTGGCGAACAGCAGCAGCGTCGAGGCGAGGAACGGCGGCAGCAGCACCGGCACCGCGATCAGCCGGAAGTTTTGCGCCCGCGTGGCCCCGAGGTTCGCCGCGGTTTCGCGCCACGGTGCGGTCACGAAAAAGTCGCCCAATTTCCGGAAGTTCCGGGAACTGGGCGACTCTTGTCGATCTCTTGCTCGTTCTCATGTGGACTGGGAACCGATGCGCGCCGAGGCCGCCACCACGGCGCGCACCGGTTGTCTGGAGCGGTGGGCTACGGGTAGCTCACCAGGTTCACCGGCTTCGTCCCGTCGGGCGTGGTCACGCCCGTCGTGTTGATGACGTGGGTGATCGTGCCCGCGTGGTTCAGCGACACGGTGACCATGTCGTGGAACCGCACGCCCGGGGTGTTCGGCGCCTCGTACGCGTGGGCGCTGGCCACCGACGGGTTGGTGTTGAAGAAGCAGTAGCTGCCCAGGCCCCACGCTTCGTGGCTGGCCACGTTCGGGCCGACCTTGTAGGCGGAATAGCCCTGCGAGGAACCGTTCATCCACGATGCCTGGTTGGGCACGTCGTAGGGCATCTCGTTCTGGAAGAAGTACGTGCGCCCGCCGTTGCCGTTCCAGACGACCTGCGTCTTCTGATAGTGCTCGACGAACAGGCCGTACATCGTGACGTTGTTGCCGTTGACGGTCAGCCCGTTGTCGGCGGTGTTGGTGTTCCAGCCGACGAAGCTGTCGTTCGCGGCGTGGTCGGCTCGCCAGATCCACATGTGGTCGCCGATCACGTTGTTGCTGTTCACCACCAGGCTGTTGGTCGCCTTGCCGACGGCCGGGCCGCCGATGCGGAAGAACACGTCGTGCAGCGACGTCGGGTCGGCCGAGTGGTCGGCGGTCGAACCGGGCGCGCCGACCTGCATGAGCGTGTTCGAGTTCGTCGTTCCCGCGTCGATGAGCAGGCCGGCGACCTTCACGCCGTTGACGTCGTCCACGTTCATCGCGGTGATGCCGTTGTCGGGCACCAGGGTCGCGATGCCGAGGCCGAGGACCACGGTGTCGGGGCGGGTCACGTGCAGGGTCTGGTTGAGGTGGTAGACACCCGGCGTGATCAGCAGGTTCTTGCCCGCCGCGAGCGCGGCGTTCAGGTCGGCCGCCGAGGCGCCCGGCTTGGCGATGTAGAACTGGTCGATCGGCAGCGAGGAGCCTGGCGCGGTGCCGTTCGCCCAGCTCGTGCCGGAGGTGTTGGTGCGCAAGGCCGGCACGAAGACCTGGTACTTGCCCGCGCTGTCGATGTAGAGGAACGGCTTCTCGCGGACCACCGGCGCCTGGCCGACCGTGGTGTAGGGCGGGCTCGGGAACGTGTTCTGCGGCGCCCCGTTCACGCCGACGAAGACCATGTTCCAGTTGGAGCCGTTCCAGCTGCCGAACTGCGAGTCGCGCGAGATCCACTGCTGCTGCGAGCCCGAGCGGACCTGCCCGTCGATCTTCGAGTCGGAGATCCAGCCGCCGCTGGCCCAGCCCCCGTCGTCGAGCTGCAGGTCGCCGCGCACGTGCATGCGCCGATAGGGCGCCGCCTGGCTTACCGCCCACCGATCCGCCCCGCCGGTCGGGTTCACCGACAGGTTCTCGGCCCCGCGCCAGAAGTTCTGCGTCGCGTTCTGCGGCGGGAACCAGTCGGCTTCCACGTGCACGGCACCGTTGATGGTCACGGCGTCGGGGCTGAGCCCGAGGCCGAGGACCTGCGTGTAGAAGCCGACGTTCACGTCGTTGGAGTACGTGCCCGGCTTGAACATCACGGCGTAGCGCTGGCTGCCGAATTGGTTGCGCTCTTGCTGGCTGAAGATGCTGTTCAGCCTGCTCTGGATGCTCGCAGCGGACATCGACGGATCGAAGATCACGACGTTCGGGCCGAGGTTCGGGTCCTCGTTCGGAGGAGTCGTAGTGCCACCCACGGGAGCCATTGTGAACGATTGCGCACTGGTGTTATTACAGGTGTACTGCTGAAGCTGAACCCTGTCTGCGATAGAGGCGCTCGGCACGTCGAGGCACTTGCCGCTGTTGCGGTTCACGAAGTGGTACGTACCACTCGCTTCCTGCACCGGCTGCCACTGCTGGTTCAGTCCGTTCGAGTACGACCAGAGCTGCACGAGGCCACCGTCGGCCTTCGAGACGTTCGTGATGTCCCAGGACTGGGCCGCGTTGAGCTGCGAGTTCACGCGGACGTAGCCGTCGCTGGTGGGCTGGAACTGCCAGGCCTGGGAGGCGGTTTGGTTGCAGCTGTACTGCTGCACCACGGTGCCGTTGGCACTGGCGGCGGACTTCGCGTCCACGCACTTCCCGCTGTTGACGGACTGCACCGTGAACCACTGATCGGGCGCGATGGCTTGGGCTTGGGCCTGGCTTTGGGCCCAGCTTTGGGTTTGATGTTGGGCCTGCGCTTGGGTTTGGGCTGCCGGCTCCGCCTGCGACACCCCCGCATACCCACTCACCAGCGCGAACGCGGACAGCGCCACCGTGCCCACTCTCCGCAATCTCATCGGAACCTCCTCCACCGCACCGCGGCGTTCGACGAGCAGGAAACGGCAAGGCTCATGCCCAGACTTGAAGACGCGGCGTAGCGGGCGGGGACCTCGGCGTCACAACCGGGTGAAAATGTAACGGCGGCCACACGGGGAGTCAATACAGAGCTAAAAATAAGTCATGAAGAGGTTCTTGAGCTGGAAGTTCTCGGGGCTCACCCGGCAGGCTCACGCCCAGGAGCCGGGCCGGAGCTGGCCAGGACCGGGTTTCGGAAGGAGTGGATCTCTGCTGGACCTCGTTTATGCGACCTGACCTGCAGCTTTGCCGCGCCGAACCCTTGGCGCACCCCCCGACGAAGACGGCCGGTGGCGGGGTGTACTCTTTATTCACACGAGATGCGGAGTTCACCTTCGCTTCGGGGCTATGGCGCAGCTGGTAGCGCACCTCACTGGCAGTGAGGGGGTCAGGGGTTCGAGTCCCCTTAGCTCCACTGTGACGAAACACCGCCCTCCGGATCCAAAGGTCCAGGTAGGGCGGTTTTTTCGTGTTGTCGAACATCGAGTTTTTGATATCCCAAATTCCACAGTGACGCGAGATGTGGAGCAAACCTGGAGCAGACAGGTACGGGACCACGAAACGGGGCCGCCCGGGTTGCCGCAGCAGTGCCCCCTGATGGGTGAATCTTGAAAGGTGTTCTAGAACCATAACCGCGGCGCCGCACACTCGGCCGGGCAGCCTTCGTCGCATCTGCGGTCAGACTCGATTGCTGCTCCCTTCAGATGCAGACTCTCGACCGCCGGCGCAGCTCGTCCGGGGCACTAGATACTTCTTGCACTACACGCGACACGCAGTCAGTGGTCTGAATCTGTAGTTCCCCGGAACGCCAAGCGGCCGACGTGCCGCGTCACCATGTCAACCCCACCATCGAAGCCGCGCGACGGGCCGCCATCGACGCAGGAACGACACCGACGAAGCAGCCGCGAGGAGCTGACCTGCGGGAAGATGTCAGCACGGACGCGGACCGCGCCGAAACGCCACGCCAACCGTTCCCATGCTTCGGGCGCCCCCGACGGGGCAGTGCAAGCAGGGGAACAGGGCCGACCAGCGGCTTCTTGTCGGCCAGCTGTCGATCGGAGCATGTTCTCAACATCGAGCCTCCGGGCAGCTAGCCCGTGCCTCCAGCCACGCCCAGCAGGTGTCCGACTGCTACCTGGGGCCGGCGCAAACCCGTCCCTTCCGGTCAATGCTGTCTTTACTGCAGATCGACTTGGATTGCCCATGACCCGAAGCCTGCCGAAACCTAACCGTTACCCGCGAGTTGACTCGACCAGGTGTCGAACTTGACCTTCTTACGTGGTGGCGGCTCGAAGCCCCCGAGAGAGCAGCCCAGCGGTTCGGGTCGTCGCCGCACGCTTCGGCGAACAACTCGGCGACGAGCCCAGTTTGATATTCGCTCTTGGGGACCTGGCGGGCCGGCAGCGCGCCTGCAAGTGCTTGAGATGTTTGAGCAGCTCGTCCTCGGGTTCGCTGAGCGCGCGAGCTTCTCGCCTGCCGGCACTGCGACGAGTATCGAACGGCTCGCGGCTGCCGCGTGCCTGATCTCGTCCGGCCTTCCGCGGACAGCTGCTTCGAGGTCGCCGTAGAGATGGGGCAGCATCGCCGTCCGTCCGACGGAGAGTCGCTGTTCCATGGTGCATTAGGAGATCGGCAGACGTGCCGGGCCAGCAACATATGGCAACGGAACGGCAGCCGACGGTTCTGCGCATATGACGGATCGAAGCTGACAGCTACCCGCGGTATCACAACCCATGAAGCCAACGCGTGCGGGCCTTCCACGTGGCCCGTGGTAACAATGGCGGCAAGTGTTCGTCTGGAACCGGGAGACCGATGGGGAACTACGACCTGCAGCGCCTCGGCGGCATCGGCTTCCAGGACGTCGTATCGGCGCTGGCGATCAAGGTGTTCGGCGCACATGTTCGGCCTATGGGCCGTGGCAAAGACGGCGGCCGAGACATGCTGGTCAGCGACGGCGTCCTGGTGTGGTCTGCGAACGAGCACGGCGGCAAGACTGAGACCTGGGATGGCACGACGGTCTTCCAGGTCAAGCACAAGCAGACGCTAGAGGGCACCCACAAGGATGCCAGAACCTTATGGCAAAGCATCAAGAAAGAGCTGGACGAGTGGTCCGACCCTGAGGCGAAACGCGGCGAGGTGCCCCACTACCTGGTATTCGCCACCAACATCCCGCTCACTCCAGTATCGGAGGGCGGCGGGTTCGACGCGATTAACGGCAACATTAGGCAGTACCTCGATCGCTTGAAAGACGAGTCTGCCGAGAACGATCTTGAGCGTTCACGTCGACCATCGGCTCGCGCAGAACGTCATGGACGTCGCGACAGGATGGTGAATCTACGCGGCTGGCGTCTCTGGGATGGCTATCAGATCATCGGGCTGCTGGACGCCCACGATGGAGTTCGCCGGGCGTTCGAGGGGTTTCTCACGGCGGGGGACGTCCTGGCGGACCTGTCGACGCTGTCCACGAACGTCAACCGGGAGCAGCTCGGATCAGCGCTTCGGCAGCACGCCCGCACAGCGCTGCTTGCTGAGCGGCGAGTGCACTTCGACGAGGCAGGCGGCGAGACCAAAGGCGTGCCGGTTGAGGAGGTCGCGATCGACCTGCCGGTCCTTGTGGGCGACCCACCGGCCAGCGACCGGATCGTCGGCTATGTGCTGAACCGCGGTGAGCGAGTCCTTGATGCGCCCCGGGTTCTGTGCAGGCTCTGATCTCAGGGAGGATGCAGAGCATGCCGGCACCGAAGAAGTACAGCGACGAGCTGCGTGAGCGGGC
>NZ_JBFBAE010000024.1:0-168802 GCF_040689465.1 Amycolatopsis sp. NPDC051373
TAGTTCACTAGCACACTGTTGAGTTCTCAAGCAACACACCGCAACCCAGCCCACCCAGCAGGCAAACCAGATCACCGCGTTGTTTCAAGCTATTTGGTCGAGCATGCCGACACCTGCAAGTAGCTTGCAGAAGCTCGGCGGCCGCTCGTGGGCCGACGCTGAACATTACCTGGTCCGTTTCGCGGTGTCAACCCGCTCGGCCCTGGCGCCCCGTTCCCTTGGGGCTTTCGGCCCCGCCGGCCCGGTGTTCCTGGCGACGAAGAGAAGATTACATGCCCCGCAACGGCCCGAAAACAGGGGGGTCACTTAACGACATATCCGCAGGTCAGAGGCCGATTCGACCCCGTGCGCACGGCTACCGACGGCAACGGGCGGCCGGCCGGAAACGAGAACCGGCTCCCCCGCCCGCCACGAAGGCAGGGCAAGGGAGCCGGATTCGAACAGCGCCGGGGTCAGAGGACCGGCAGCAACGTCCGCAGCTCGTACGGCGTCACGGCACTTCGGTAGTTGTCCCACTCGGCATGCTTGTTCCGGAGGAAGAAGTCGTAGACGTGCTCCCCCAGCGCGTCAGGCAGCAGCTCGGAGCGCTCCATCTCCGCGAGCGCCTCCCCGAGGTTCTGCGGCAGCTGCGCGTACCCCGCGGCACGGCGCTCGGACTCCGACAGCTGCCAGATGTTGTCCTCCGCGGGCGGCGGAAGCTCGTAACCCTTTTCGATGCCCTTGAGGCCGGCGGCGAGGATCACCGAGTACGCCAGGTACGGGTTGCACGCCGAATCCAGGGTGCGGATCTCCACCCGCCGGGAGGATGCCTTGCCGGGTGAGTACATCGGCACCCGCACCAACGCGGAGCGATTGGCACGGCCCCACGACACCGTCGTCGGCGCTTCACTACCGCTGATCAGGCGTTTGTACGAGTTCACCCACTGGTTGGTGACCGCGGAGATCTCCTTCGCGTGGTGCAGCAGCCCGGCGACGAAGGCCTTCCCCGTGGCGGAGAGCTCGTACGGGTCCTCCGCGTCGTAGAACGCGTTGCGGTCGCCTTCGAACAGGCTCACGTGCGTGTGCATGCCCGAGCCCGGCTGGTCCGTGAACGGCTTCGGCATGAACGTCGCGCGCACGCCCTGCGTCAGCGCGACCTCCTTCACGACGTACCGGAACGTCATCACGTTGTCGGCCATGGTGAGGGCGTCGGCGTACCGCAGGTCGATCTCCTGCTGGCCGGGCGCACCCTCGTGGTGGCTGAACTCGACGGAGATGCCCATCGCCTCGAGCGTCTCGATGGCGTGGCGGCGGAAGTGCGTGGCCGTGGCGTGGCTGGCCTGGTCGAAGTACCCACCGTTGTCCGCGGGCTCGGGTTCGCTGCCGTCGTCGGGCAGGTTGGCCAGGAGGAAGAACTCGATCTCCGGGTGCACGTAGCACGTGAAGCCCGCTTCACCGGCCTTCGAGAGCTGGCGACGCAGCACGTGGCGCGGGTCGGCCCACGACGGCGAGCCGTCGGGCATCGCGATGTCGCAGAACATGCGCGCGGAGTACGGGCCGCCGTCCGGCGTCTCCCACGGGAGCACCTGGAACGTCGACGGGTCCGGCTTCGCGACCATGTCTGACTCGTAGACGCGCGCGAAGCCCTCGATGGCGGAGCCGTCGAAGCCGATCCCCTCGCTGAACGCGCCCTCGAGCTCGGCCGGCGCGACCGCGACGGACTTGAGGAACCCCAGCACATCGGTGAACCAGAGCCGGACGAAACGGATGTCGCGCTCTTCCAAGGTCCGGAGCACGAATTCCTGCTGGCGATCCATGGCCGCACCCTAACGACGGCGTGTTAACGACATGTTTCACGACGCGCCGGAAGTGTCCACAATGCGCGAACTCTCCTCAGGCCACGAACGTGAGCTCGCGTTTCCCGGATCGGGTGATCGACACCGACGCGATCGAGGCGACCACCGCGAGGCCCGCCGCCACGTACCAGGCCAGGGCGTAGTCGCCCAGCTGATCGCGCACGGCGCCGGCTGCGGAAGCCGCGAACGCGGCGCCCAGCTGGTGGCACGCGAAGACCCAGCCGAACACGATCGGGCCGGCCTCGCCGAAGGAGCGGATGCAGAGCGCAACCGTCGGCGGGACCGTGGCGACCCAGTCGAGACCGTAGAAAAGGATGAACGCCCACATGCTGGGCTGCACGGAGTCGGTGAGCAGCTGCGGCAGCAACGCGAGCGAGAGACCGCGCAGCGCGTAGTACACGGCGAGCAGGATGCGCGGGTCGACGCGGTCGGTGAGCCAGCCCGACACGACCGTCCCCACCACGTCGAACACGCCGACGAGCGCGAGCAGGCTCGCCGCGGTGGTCTGCGGCATGCCGTGGTCGTGCGCGGCCGGCACGAAGTGGGTGCCGACCAGGCCGTTGGTGGTCGCTCCGCAGATCGCGAAGCCGACGGCCAGCAGCCAGAACGAGCGTGACCGCATCGCCTGGAACAGCACGCTGATCGCCCGGCCCGCCGAACCGCGCTTGACCTCCGGGTGGGCCACCTCGGTGCCCTCCGGCGCGCCGTAGGCGACGGTGTCCAGGTCGGCCGGGTGGTCGCGCACCACGAGCAGCACGACGGGGACCACCGCGAGCGCCGCGATGGCGATGACCAGCGACGCCGTGCGCCAGCCGTCGTTCACGGCCAGTGTGGCGACCACGGGGAGGAACACGAGCTGACCCGTCGAGCCGGCCGCGGTGAGGATGCCGGTCACGGCGCCGCGGTGGCGCACGAACCAGCGCGTGGTGACGGTCGCGGCGAAGCTCATGGCCATCGAACCCGTGCCGGCGCCGACGAGCACGCCCCAGCACAGGATTAGCTCCCAGCTCGTGCTCATGAACACCGTGCCGCCGGCCCCGAGCGCGACCACGAACAACGCGGTCGCGGCGACGCGGCGGATGCCGAAGCGCTCCATCAACGCGGCCGCGAAGGGCGCGAAGACGCCGTAGAGCACGAGGTTGACGGAGACCGCCAGCCCGATGGTCGCGCGGGACCAGCCGAACTCCTCGTGCAGCGGGTCGATCAGCACGCTCGGCGCGGCGCGGAACCCGGCCGCGGCCAGCAGCGCGATGAACGCGGCCGCGGCCACGAACCAGGCTCGGTGGACGCGGGGCGCGGTACGAGTCTCGACGGTCACGGGAGATGAGTCTGATTCGCCTTCGGCGTCCTGGACAGTGGCTTGAAGGACACCGTCCGAAAGGATCGGGCCACGGGTAGTCTCACCGCCATGCGCTGCCGACGCTTCCTGCCGGCGCTGCTGCTCCTCGGACTCGTCGGTGGGTGCACAGCGCCCTCGCTGCCTCCGGCCGGTGACCTGCTCGGCGCGGCCGGAGCGAACTTCGCCGGCGTGCGCAGCCTGCACTTCTCCGTGGTCGTGAACGGCGTGCTGCCCGGCCTGCCGCTGAGCACCGTCGACGGCGACGCGACGCTCGACGACGGCGGCCACGCGGCCGGCACCGCCGAGCTGGAGAACGCCACGAGCGACCGGAAGCTCTCGTTCGTCCTCGACGGCACCCACGCCACGACGCACGACAGCACCGGCGCGACCTGGTCGGGCCCGGCGACGTTCACCGTCGGAGATTTCCTCGGCCCCGACAGCGGGCTCGCGCACCTGCTCAGCTCACTCGGCAACCCGCAGACCGAGACCCGCGAGCCCGTGCACGGCCTCGACACCTACCGCGTCGGCGGGGTCCTGCCCGAGAAGGTGGCCACGCGGCTGCTCCCCCAGATTCACTCGGACGTGAACGTGAAGGTGTGGGTCACCGCCGCCCAGCCGCGGCGGTTCGCCCGGTTCTGGCTGCAGGTCCCGCCCGCGACGGAGAAGGACAGCCCGGTGATGTTCGAGGTCACGCTCTCGAACGAGAACCAGCCCATCCCGGCTCCCCTGACCTGATCACAGCCGCCTAGCTACCCGCGCAACGCGTCCCGTCGGCCGGCACCGTGCCGTCGACGAGGTAGGCGATTCCGGCCTTGTCCACGCACGCGTTGCCCTGCAGGAACGCCGTGTGCTGCGTGCCCTCGAAGGTGAGCAACGCGCCCTTCAGCGCCTTCGCGAGGTTCACACCCGCCTGGTACGGCGTGGCCGGGTCGTTGGTCGTCGAGATCGTGAGCGTCTTGGGCAGCCCTTCGACCTGCGGCTCGTGTGGCGTCATGGTGTTCGGCACGGGCCAGAAGGCGCACGCGTCGCGCGCGGAGCTGGCTGGGCGGCCGTCGTCGAGGAACGGCGCCACCTGCTCGTACTTCTGCTGCGCGTCGAGGATCGTCTTGGGGTCCGTGACGCGCGGGTCGTCGACGCAGCGGATCGCGGTGAAGGCGTCCTGCGTGGTGCCGTAGCGCCCGTCGGGGCCGCGCTCGTTGTAGATGTCGGCGAGCTGTTCGAGCGTGGCGCCGCGCTGGTTGCGAAGCTCGTTGAGGCCCGTGTTGAGGTACTCCCAGAGGTTCTTCTGGTAGAGCGCCTGGATGGCGCCGGTGGTGGCGTCCTCGTACGACAGCTTGCGCCCGTCGCCCACCGGCACCGGGAAGTCGATCAGCGGCCGGGTCAGGTCCTGGAACGCCTTCGTCGCCGCAGCCGCGTTGTTGCCGAGCGCGCAGTCCTGCCGAGCGGCACACCATTTCGCGAACTCACCGAACGCGACGCCGAAGCCCTGGCCCTGCGCGACGAGGGAGTCTTCCGGGTCCTGCGTCGGGTCGACGGCGCCGTCGAGCACGAGCGCGCGGACGTTGCGCGGGAAGTCCTCGGCGTAGGTCGAGCCAAGGAGGGTGCCGTAGGAGTAGCCGAGGTAGGTCAGCTTCTCGTCGCCGAGCACCGACCGAAGGACGTCGAGATCCTTCGCGCCGTCGCGGGTGCCGACGTGTTCGAGCATGTCGTCGCCGAGTTTCGTGCGCTGGGCGCACTTGGCGGCGAAGTCCTTTTCCTGTGTCTCCTGCTTCGCGACGCCGGCGGGCGTGCCGTCGGTTTCGCTGTCGTCGGCGCGGTCCGCGTCGCGCTCGGTGTCGGTGAGGCAGCGGATCTGCGGTTCGCTCGCGCCGATGCCGCGCGGGTCGAAGCCGACGAGGTCGAAGCGTTTGCCGAGGTCGTTGTCCTTGACCTGGTCGATCAAGCCGGCCGCGGCGACCATGCCGGACGCGCCGGGACCGCCCGGGTTGACCACCAGCGAGCCGATGCGGTCGTCCGGTTCGCTCGCTTTGTGCCGCAGGACGCCGAGCGTGATGGTCTGTCCGTCCGGTTTGTCATAGTCCAGCGGGACGGTCAGCCGAGCGCACTGGATCCCGGACGCGCGGAAGGCGGACTGCGCGTCGTCCGAGGTCGCGTAGGGTGCGCAGTCGGCCCAGGTCATGCTCTGGCCGTAGAAGCGCGCCAATCCCGCGGGCACCGGTCCCACGGGCGGGTGCGATTCCGTGGTCGGCGAGGGCGCGACCTGACCGTCGTTCGACGCGCACGCGGCTAGCGTGCCGCCGAGCAGTACGGCCGCCGCGAGAGCGGCGATCCGGTGGGCGCGAGAGCTGGCGCTGGCAAGGGGAGGCACGGTTTGATCGTGCCATCCGGCGGCGGAACTCCGACGCACCACCGACGCGTTGGGTAGGTCAGCGTCGGGTGGACCAGCGGCGGTCGGAGACACGAGCAACAGGACGGGAGACCAGGGGTGGCACTGATCAGCCGGGTGGGCAAGCGGCTCCGCCGGATCATCCAGCGGCCGGGCAGCGTCGAGCTGACCCGCTACGAAGCGCTGCTGCCCGCAGTCGCGAAGCTCGAACCCGAGCTCGAGAAGCTCTCGGACGCCGAGCTCACCGAACGCGCCGAAAAGCTGCGTGAGGACCTCGGCGGCGCGAAGGTGTTCAACGACGATCAGCTGGTGGAGACCTGCGCCCTCGGCCGTGAAGCCGCGCGGCGTGCGCTCGGCGAGCGCGCGTTCGACGTGCAGGTCCTCGGCACGATGGGTCTGCTGACCGGGCACGTGGTGCAGATGGAGACCGGTGAGGGCAAGACGCTCGCCGGAGCGCTGGCGGCCGCGGGGTACGCCCTGCGCGGCAACCGCGTGCACGTCGTCACCGTCAACGACTACCTCGCCCGACGCGACGCCGAGTGGATGAAACCCGTCTACGACCTGCTCTCGGTCACCGTCGGCTGGGTCGAGCCCGCGCACAGCCGCGACGAGCGCAAGGACGCCTACGGCAAGCAGGTCACCTACGGCGCCGTGGCCGAGATCGGCTTCGACGTGCTGCGCGACCGGCTCGTGACGGACGTCGACGACCTGGTGCAGCCCGCGCCCGAGGTGGCGATCGTCGACGAGGCCGACTCCGTGCTGGTCGACGAGGCCCGCGTGCCGCTCGTGATGGCCGGCTCGATCGACCACAACGACGCCGACGAAGAGGTCGCCACGGTCGTGCGCCGGCTGCGTCTCGGCCTCCACTACGAGACCGACACCGACGGCCGCAACGCGTGGCTCACCACCGCCGGCGCGTCCGTGGTCGAGAAGTCGCTCGGCGGCATCGACCTCTACGGCGACACGGGCTCCGACCGCCTGGCCGCCGTGAACGTCGCGCTGCACGCCCACGCGCTGCTCACCCGCGACGTCGACTACCTCGTGCGCGACGGCAAGGTGCAGCTCATCAACGCCGCCCGCGGCCGCGTCGCCGAGCTGCAGCGCTGGCCGGACGGCCTGCAGGCCGCCGTCGAGGCGAAGGAGCAGGTGGCGGCCACCGACCGCGGCGAGATCCTCGACTCGATCACGGTGCAGGCGCTGCTCGCGCGCTACCCGTCGGTGGCGGGCATGACCGGTACGGCCGTGGCCGTGGCCGAGCAGCTGCGCGAGTTCTACAGCCTCGAGGTCGCGGTGATCCCGCCGAACACCCCGAACGTCCGCGAGGACCTTCCGGACCGGATCTTCGGATCGCCGTCGCAGAAGCTGCGCGCGATCGAGGAGGAGATCCGGAAGGTGCACGAGACCGGGCGGCCCATCCTCGTGGGCACCCAGGACGTGGCCGAGTCCGAGGAGCTGGCCGACAAGCTCGCGAAGGTCGACCTGCCGTGCGTGGTGCTCAACGCGCGCAACGACGCCGAAGAGGCCGCGATCATCGCCGAGGCCGGCAAGAAGGGCGCGGTCACCGTGTCAACGCAGATGGCCGGCCGCGGTACCGACATCCGCCTCGGCGGCACCGACGGCGCGAGCCGCGAGGAGGTCGCCGAGCTGGGCGGCCTGCACGTGATCGGCACCGCGCGGTACCCGTCGAGCCGCCTCGACGGCCAGCTGCGCGGCCGGTCCGGCCGTCAGGGCGACCCGGGCAGCGCGATCTTCTTCGCGAGCCTCAACGACGACCTGGTGCTCTCCAACGCACCCGACATCCCCGAGGGCATCGACGCCGACACCGAGACCGGGGAGATCACCGACCCGGCGGCGCTGCGGCAGATCAATCACGCCCAGCGCGTGGCCGAGGGCGTCGACCTGGAGATCCACCGCAACACCTGGCGCTACACGCGGCTGATCGAGCGGCAGCGCACCGAGCTGCTGGAACACCGCGACAAGGTGCTGCACACGGCGTTCGCGGCCGAGGCGCTGGAGAAGGCTCAGCCGGAGAAGTTCGCCGAGGTGAAGGAGAAGCTCGACGACACCGAGCGGCTCGAGCAGCTCTCCCGCGAGGTCGTGCTGTTCCACCTCGACCAGCTCTGGTCCGACCACCTCGCATACCTGACCGACGTGCGCGAGAGCATCCACCTGCGGGCGCTGGCCCGCGAGACGCCGCTCGACGAGTTCCACCGTGCGGCGATCCCGGAGTTCCACAAGATCATCCCCGAGTCGGCCGCGCGCGCGTCGAAGACGCTGGAGGAAGCCGAGATCACCGACGACGGCATCGATCTCGCCGACGCCGGCGTGCGGCGGGCGAACACGACGTGGACCTACCTGGTGCACGACAACCCGTTCGACTCGGACTTCGAGCAGACGGTGAAGAAGGTGCGCAGCATGATGCGGATGAAGAAGTCCTGATCCCGGAGTCGTGAAGAGCCCGGTCACCCACGTCGGTGGCCGGGTTTCTTTTTGCCCACATTCGCTCGGCCCCAGGTGCGCGGCCGGACTGTGCAGATTTGCCCAACTTCGCTCGGTCCCCGGCACACGGCCAGACTGTGCAGATTTGCCCACATTCGCTCGGTCCCCGGCGCGGGCCCGGGTCAGAATGACCGCATGCCGCAGCTGCGCATCGCCTTGGCCCAGGTCAACCCCACCGTCGGCGACCTCGACGGCAACACCGCGCGCACGGTCGAATGGACCCGCCGCGCCGCCGAGGCCGGTGCCCACGTCGTCGTGTTCCCGGAGATGTCCCAGACGGGTTATCCCGTGGAGGACCTGGCGTTCCGGGCCACTTTCGCGCACGCGTCTCGCAATTCGCTGGACGAGCTGGCCCGCCGGCTGGCCGACGCGGGCTGCGGCGAAGTGCTCACCTACGTCGGATACCTCGACCACGACGAGGCCGGCCCGCGCGACGCGGCCGCCGCGCTGTTCCGCGGCGAGATCGTGGCGAAGCAGTACAAGCACCACCTGCCCAACTACGGCGTGTTCGACGAGCACCGCTACTTCAAGCCGGGCACGGAGCTGGAGGTCCTGCGGCTGCACGGCATCGACATCGGCATGGTGATCTGCGAGGACATCTGGCAGGACGGCGGCCCGATCTCCGCGCTCGGCAAGGCCGGTGTCGACCTGGTCGTGGCGCCCAACGCGTCGCCCTACGAGCGGTCGAAGGACGAGCAGCGGCTGCCGCTCGTGGCCCGGCGCGCGGCCGAGGCCGGCGCGCCGCTGGTCTACACGAACCAGGTCGGCGGCCAGGACGACCTCGTGTTCGACGGCGACTCGCTCGTGGTCGGCGCCGACGGCACACTGCTCGCGCGGGCGCCGCAGTTCGTGGAGCACCTGCTGGTGGTCGACATGGACTTGACCTCGGGCGGCCACGCGGGCGACGGCGCCCTCGCGGGCCTGCACGTCCACCGGCGCGTGCTGAGCGCCGAGCCGCTGCCCGCGTACCCGCCGCTGACGGATCCCGTGATCAGCGAGCCGCTTTCGGACGAGGCCGAGGTGTGGTCTGCGCTCGTGACCGGGCTGCGCGACTACGTGCACAAGAACGGCTTCTCGTCGGTGACCTTCGGCTTCTCCGGCGGCATCGACTCCGCGATCTGCGCGGCCCTGGCTGCCGACGCGCTCGGCGGCGACAACGTGTACGGCGTCTCGATGCCGTCGAAGTACTCGTCCTCGCACTCGAAGGACGACGCCGCCGACCTCGCGCGGCGCATCGGCGCGCACTACCGCGTGGAGCCGGTCGAGGACATGGTGAAGGTCTACGTGGACCAGCTGGCGCTGTTGGGGCTCGCGGAGGAGAACATCCAGGCCCGGACACGCGGCATGCTCCTCATGGCACTGTCCAACCTGGACGGACACCTCGTGCTCGCCACCGGCAACAAGACCGAACTGGCCGTGGGCTACTCCACGATCTACGGCGACGCGGTGGGCGGGTTCGCGCCGATCAAGGACGTGTTCAAAACGCACGTCTGGCAGCTCGCGCGCTGGCGCAACGACGAAGCGGCCAAGCGCGGCGAAACCCCGCCGATTCCGGAGAACTCGATCACCAAACCGCCGTCGGCCGAGCTCGCGCCCGGTCAGGTGGACACCGACTCGCTGCCGGACTACGCGTTGCTCGACGACATCCTCGACGACTACGTGGAGGGCGACCGCGGCTACGCCGACCTCGTGGCCGCCGGGTTCGAGCCGGAGACCATCGACCGGGTCGTGCGGATGGTCGACCGCGCGGAGTACAAGCGCCGGCAGTACCCGCCGGGCACGAAGATCACGTTCAAAGCCTTCGGCCGCGACCGGCGGCTGCCGATCACGAACGCGTGGCGCGAGCGGGAAGCCTGAGCACAGCGCCTAGAAAAGCGTCGGTTCGTCGGGCAGCGCGCCTTCGATCACGAGCATCCGCCGCTTGGTCTCGACGCCTCCCGGGGCCGAGAAGCCGCCGTGTTTGCCGTCGGCCGCGAGGACGCGGTGGCACGGCACGATGATCGGGAACGGGTTGTTGCCCATGGCCTGCCCTACGGCTTGGGCGGCGCCCGGGAGGCCGAGCTCGTGGGCCAGGTCGCCGTAGGTCTTGGTTTTGCCGGGTGGGATCCGCAGCGCCGCAACGTAGGCACGGCGGTTGAACTCCGGGACGTCGTCCAACGCCAGCGGAAGGCCGGACAGGTCGGGGTGGCCGCCCGACAACAGCGCGGTGATCTGCTCGACCGCGATCTGGATTTCCGGCGGCGGCACCGCTTCCGTGGCGTCGGGGAACCGCCGGGCGAGGAAGGTCCGGGTGCTCGCGGGCGAGCTGCCCGGGAGCGCGGTGCCGATGATGGCCCCTTCTCGCCAGGCCAGCCCACACGCGCCCAGCGGCGTGTCGAAAACGGTGTATCCGGACGTCATCGGCCCAGGGTACGAGCGACCCCCGACAAAACTCAGCGAACGGGACGCGCAGCGAAGCGCGGCAGGGGCCTGATGACGATGTACGCGACGCCCGAGCCCATCAGCACGGCCCGCACCCCGAGCTGCACGCGGCTGAACACGCCGGCCAGGTGGCCCGGCCCGAGCAGCGACGCGACGAGGACCAGCGCCCAGGTGACGAGCACCAGCGCGAACCCCGCCATCGCCCACTCGCGCCACGGCGGCGGCCACCAGAACACGAGGCTGAACGAGCCCCCCACAAACGCGAGGTTCTCCAGCAGCTGCGCGGCGATCGTGCCCGGCACCAGCGCGTCGACGAGCAGGACGAGGCCGAAGAGCGCGAGCGTGATCGCGGCGACCCGACCCGTCCAGTGCACCGGCACCAGGCGCAACAGCGGTGGGCAGGCGAGCACGAAGGCGAAGCCCGCGACCCCGGTGGTGATCCGGAACAGCGGAACCGCCCGCAGCAACGCGTCGACGGTCTGCTGGGCCGGCGATACGCCGGTGGGCAGGAAGAATTCGAGCAGCCAGGCGGAATAGACCACCACCCCGAGCCCGACCAGGGCGACCGCGGCGAGTCGCGCAGCACGCACGCCCACACCCTAAGCGAAGCTGTGCGACGTTGCGCGCGGAGGTGTCACTTTTCCCCTGGTCGCAACGTTCCTCAGGCGTGCGGGCGCACGAACGGGAACAGCACCGTCTGCCGGATCGACGCGCCGCTGAGCATCATCAGCAGCCGGTCGACGCCGAGGCCGAGCCCGCCCGTCGGCGGCATGCCGTGTTCGAGCGCGAGCAGGAAGTCTTCGTCGAGCTCCATCGCCTCGACGTCGCCGCTCGCGGCGCGCAGTGACTGGGCTTCCAGTCGGCGGCGCTGTTCGATCGGGTCCGTGAGTTCGGTGTACGCGGTGCCGACCTCCGAGCCGAACGCGATGAGGTCCCAGCGCTCGGCCAGCAGCGGGTCGCGGCGGTGCTGGCGGGTCAGCGGCGAAACGTCTGTGGGGTAGTCGGTGTAGAAGGTCGGCAGCACTGTCGAGCCCTCGACGAGGTGCTCGTGGGCCTTCAGCACCAGGTCACCGTGCCCGGCGTCCTCCCCCACCGGCACACCGGCCGCGGTGCAGAGCCGCCGGAGCGTGGCCACCGACGTACCCGAGTCGATCTCCTCGCCGAGCGCCGCCGAAACGGCCTCGTGCACGGGGATCACCGGCCAGTCGCCGGAAATGTCGTACTCGGTCACGTGGCCGTCGGCGTCGTGGCGGCGCACGATCTGCGCGCCGAAGGCCGCTTCGGCCGCGTGCTGCACCAGCTCGCGGGTGAGGTCGCGCATCGAGTTGTAGTCGGCGTAGGCCTGGTACGCCTCGAGCATCGTGAACTCGGGGTTGTGCGTGGCGTCGACGCCCTCGTTGCGGAAGTTGCGGTTGAGCTCGAAGACGCGCTCGACGCCGGCGACGCACAGGCGCTTGAGGTAGAGCTCCGGCGCGATGCGCAGGTACATCCGCATGTCGTAGGCGTTGATGTGGGTGACGAACGGCCGCGCGTTGGCTCCACCGTGGACGGTCTGCAGCATCGGCGTCTCGACCTCTAGGTAGTCACCCTGGTGCAGCCGCTCACGCACCGCGCGGACCACCGTGGACCGCAGGCGCAGCATGTGCGCCGACTCCGGGTTCACAGCCAGGTCGAGGTAGCGCCGGCGCACGCGCGTCTCGGGGTCGGTGAGGCCCTTTCGCTTGTCCGGCAACGGGTGCAGGCACTTCGCGGTGACCGTCCACTCGTCGACGAGCACGGACAGCTCGCCTCGGCGCGAGGTGACAACCTCGCCGCTCACGCCGACGTGGTCACCGAGGTCCACGCCCGTGCGCCAGCCCGAGAGGTCGAGCACCGCGGCGTCGAGCATCAGCTGCACTTCGCCCGAAAAGTCCTTGATGCGCGCGAAACACAGCCCGCCGAGCGTCCGCAGCGCGAGCACCCGGCCGGCCACGCGCACGCGATGCCCGGTGCGCGAATCCGCCGGCAGATCGGCGAACTTGCTCACGACGTCGCCCAGCAGGTCTTCGCGGCTGAAGCCGACGGGGTACGGATCCACGCCGAGATCGCGCAGTTTGTCCAGCTTCGCGACGCGCACGCGCACCTGCTCCGGACGGCGCGCGGCCTTCGGGACGACGCGGGCGGCCCCGTCCTCGATGCGCCGGACCTCGGTCACGAACTCGTCGCTCACCGTCTCGAGCCGCAGCACGCGCGAGCGGCCCGTGGGCACGAACCCTTCGAGCGCACCGGCGACGATGCCGACGCGCGGCAGGCGGCGGGCCGAGGAGTAGCAGAGGAAGCGCGGTTCCCAGTCCGGGCCGTACTTCGCGTTGGAGCGGTACAGCGACTCCAGCTGGAAGAACCGCGACGCCAGGCCCAGCACCGAACGCCACAGGCGCAGCACGGGACCGGCGCCGATCCGCTCGCCCTCGGCGAAGACCGCGCGGAACATGGCGAAGTTGAGGGAGATCCGCTGCGCGCCGAGGTGCTGCGCGGCCGCGACGACCTCGGCGACCATGAACTCGTTGAGGCCGTTTTCCGCCCCGCGGTCGCGGCGCATGAGGTCGAGCGAGAGGCCCCGCCGGCCCCACGGCACGAAGGACAGCAGGCCGCGCAGCTCGCCTTCGCCGTCGTAGG
Organism: Amycolatopsis sp. NPDC051373; assembly: GCF_040689465.1. Classification (NCBI taxonomy): domain Bacteria; kingdom Bacillati; phylum Actinomycetota; class Actinomycetes; order Pseudonocardiales; family Pseudonocardiaceae; genus Amycolatopsis; species Amycolatopsis sp. NPDC051373. Next base: position 13,136 of record NZ_JBFBAE010000024.1, read on the forward strand.
CCTCGACCATCACGCTGCGGGCGTCGCTGGCGTCGCCGAGGCGGCCCAGCGCCATCGAGAAGCCGCGCTCGGACTCCGCGCCACGCCACTGCTGCGCCCTCGCGAGCAGGCCCTGCATCTCGTCGTCGGGGATTTCGCCGTGGCGGCGCACGCGCGAGGTGTAACCCGCGCGTTCGATCCGCTTCACGGCCTGGCGCACGGACTTGCGCTCGGGCCCGGTCAGGGAGAACTCGCGGACGTCGAGCACGGCTTCGTCGCCGATCTCCAGCGCGCGCAGGCCCGCGGCCGCGTAGACCTTCGCGCCGCGCTCGCTGGCGCCGAGGACGCCGGGAATCCAGCCGTACGAACGGGTTTCGTCGAGCCACGCGCGCACGGCGTCGGGCCACGCGTCCGGGTCGCCGATCGGGTCGGCACTGGCGACGCTGGTGCCGCCGAGCACGCGGTAGGTCACGGCCGCGCGGCCGTGGGGCGAGAAGACCACGCTCTTGTCCCGGCGCGTCGCGAAGTATCCGAGGGAGTCGTCGTCGCCGAACTCCGCGAGCAGGCGGCGCAGCGCCAACTCTTCGTCGTCGGTGCGCTGACGACGGTGCCGCACGCCGCGGAAGAGCGTGTACAGCGCGCCGGTGGCCACGAAGGTCGCGCCGAGGTCGAGCACCACGTCGATCCACGCCGGGCCTTCGCCGACGCCGATCTTGCGCAGCTGCAGGTTCTCACCGGTGGCGTGGTTGACCACCCAGACCAGCCGTTCCCACGAGTCGCCGAGCGTGCCGGGGAACGCCTCGGTGAGCGCCCAGCCGAGCGCGACCACCACGAGCAGGCCGCCGAAGAGCACCGCCAGCCCGTCGCGCCAGGCGCCGGGCGCGAGCCGCGCGGGAAACGCCGGGCGCAGCACGAGCAGGAACCAGATCAGCAGCACGGACAGCACGTCGGCGATCGCGAGGAAGCCGACCTGCATCGGGATGTGGCGGATCTGACGCGGGCCGAGCGCGAGCAGGTCGGGTGCCCACAGCAACACCGCCTGGAACGCGAGCGTGATGAGCAGCCCGCCGACCTGGAAGAGCAGCAACGTGTAGAGCGCGGCCTTCTTGCGCCGCCGCAGGGCCGCGCCGAGGACGACGAGCAGCAGCACGATCACGAGGCTCGCGCTCGTCGGCACGCTGAGGGCCGAGAAGGCCATGTCGATGCCGTTGAGCAGGTGCCCGTGGGTCCCACCGGCGAGCAGGAGCACCACCGAGAAGACGGCGGCGAGCTGCACGACAGTGGCGACGAGGCCGCCCGCCCTGGCCTTCCAGGCGGGGATGCGCCTGCGCGCGCTCGCTGGGGTTCCCATCGGTGCCCTTCTCACGTGATCCTCACGACTGGTGCAAAGACGTCAGTGAACAGCGAATGGTTGTCTCCAGTCATCACCCGGCAGGCTGAGCCGGGATCCTCCTGACGGAGCACACCACGCGCGTGTGAAGCTCATCGCACGACCTTGGGACCGACCGGCGGGCATGTCAGGCTTTGACGTGTTCTGGCTCCACGACCCGGGGACCTCACCGAGGCCTCGAGGGAAGGACGGTCGACGACGATGTCTGCCAATCCGAACGGATCCGACGAGGTGGCCGCCCCGTACGGAACCGGCGCTGCGCCCGCGCAACCCGCGGCGACCGGGCGCAAGGTCCGCGTGCACCACCTGCGTGAGCTGAAGGAACGCGGCGAGCCGTGGCCGATGCTCACCGCCTACGACATGTACACCGCGCAGATCTTCGACGAGGCCGGCATCCCCGTGCTGCTCGTCGGCGACTCCGCGGCCAACAACGTGTTCGGCTACGACACCTCGCTGCCGGTGACGGTCGACGAGCTGCTGCCGCTGGTCCGCGGCGTGACGCGTTCGGTGAAGCGGGCGCTCGTGGTGGCCGACCTGCCGTTCGGCTCCTATCAGCTCTCGCCCGAGCAGGCGCTGGCCACGTCCGTGCGGTTCATGAAGGAGGGCCGCGCGCACGCCGTGAAGCTGGAAGGCGGGCGCCGATTCGCCGCGCACGTCGAGGCGCTGACGTCGGCCGGCATCCCCGTGATGGGGCACATCGGATTCACCCCGCAGAGTGAACACAACCTCGGCGGCTACCGGGTGCAGGGGCGCGGTGAAGCGGCGGACGTGCTGCTCGCCGACGCGCTGGCGCTGCAGGAGGCCGGCGCGTTCGCGGTGGTGATGGAGATGGTGCCCGCCGAAGCCGCGAAGCGCGTGACGCACGAGCTGAAGATCCCCACGGTCGGCATCGGCGCCGGGCCCGACTGCGACGCGCAGGTGCTGGTGTGGCAGGACATGGCCGGGCTGCGCCGGGGCAAGGCGCCGCGGTTCGTGAAGCGCTACGCCGAGCTCGCCGACGTGCTCCAGGGTGCGGCTTCGGCGTTCGCCGAAGACGTGCGGCGCGGGGAGTTCCCGGCGCCGGAGCACGCGTTCCACTGAGATTTCCCGGGCCCGGGGCTCACCGGCGGCGAAACCGCTGGGCGAGCTCCGGGTCGTTCTGCCACCAGAGGCCGCCCGTGGGGGCCTCACCGGATTCGGCTTCCTCGTCGAGGCGCTCGTCGATCTGCTTCGCGCGCTTCTGGTCGTCGCGGACCCAGCGCACGAACAGCGCGCCGACGAACGGCAGGCCCGCCACGTCGCCGCCGATCCACAGCACGCCGGCGCCGATGATCTGGTCAGTGCGTGGGTCCGGGCCCCAGCCGGGATGCGCCGTGGCGTAGTGCGCGGGCGCGAGCAGCGGGCCGAGCCAGAGCACGAGGCCGAGCGCGCCGTCGAAGACGACTTCCGTGAACGAGATCCAGACCGACACGAGGTGCGAGCCGCCGCGCGGGGTCGGGTCGAGCGCCACGCGGCTGTAGAAGTAGAGGAACCCGGCGGCGATGAGGAACACCCGCACCAGGCCGCCGACCACGGGGTAATCGAGCGAGAGCCCGTAGACCGGCGTGAGGTAGATGATCACGAACGGCGCGATCAGCACGACCGTGACGGTGAGCGGGAACGTGAGGAACTTCGCGAGCGAGCTGCGGCCGTGGTGTCTCAACCACTGCGCGAGCCCGGGCGGCGCCGTGCGCATGAGCAGCGTGATCGGCGCGCCGAGGGCGAGCAGCAGCGGCGTGACCATGAGCAGCACGGTGTTCTGCGTGGCCCGGATCCAGAACAGCGTGGTGTCGTAGACGCCGAGGAACGAGCACGTGACGAGCACGATCGTGGCGAGCCCGGCGAGGAACGCTGTCGTCCGGCCGGGTGCCCAGCTGTCTTGCTTCCGCGCGGCGACGACGTAGGCCGCGCCGAGGGCGAGCACGACGACCAGGGCCGGGACGTCGGGTGTCCAGGCCGTGAAGAGCGTGGTGCCGGTGAGCGGGGTTTCGATACCACCAGTGTCCCCTTCCGGAAATCGGACCGGGACACCGCCCTCAGAAACTGAAGACGAGCAGGCTGACGATTCCGGCGATGACGCAGTAGATGGCGAACGGCGTCAAGGTGCGCGTTTCGAAGTATTTCGTGAGAAAACGGACAGAAATGTAGGACGCAATACCGGCCACCAGACTTCCGGCGAGCGCCGGGCCGAGCGACGGGCCGTTCTCCGGGGTGAACAGCGAGGGAAGTTTCAGCACGCCCGCGGCGAGGATCACCGGCGTGGCCAGCAGCCACGCGAACCGGGCCGAATCCTGGTGGCCTAGGCCGCGGCGCAGGCCCGCGACCATCGTGATGCCGGAGCGGCTGATGCCCGGCAGGAGCGCGAGGATCTGGGCCGAGCCGATGAGCACGGCCTCCTTCACGCTGAGCCTGGAGAGGCGGGCGTCGGTGGCTTCCTCAACCGTGATCGCGCGCATGACAAGGGTGTCTTCGGCGCTGAAGTCGACGGTGTCTTCCGTTGTCCTGCCTGAGATCCCGGTCTTCGGCGCAGCGCGGGAGAAGCGTTCGGCCGCGTAGAGCACGCCGCCGTTGAGGATGAGGAAGATGGCCGACGGCACGGGCTTGCCGAGGAAGTCGCGCAGCAGGCTTTCGAGCAGCAGCCCGGCGATGCCGACGGGGATCGTCGCGAGGATCAGCAGCCACGCGAGGCGCTGGTCGGCCGTGCGGACCTCGCGGTGGCGGATCGAGGTGATCAGGCCGCCGATGATCCGCACCCAGTCGCGCCAGAAGAACAGCACGAGGGCGAGCGCCGTGGCCACGTGCATCGCCACGAGCACCGCGAGATAAGGCGAATCCTCGCCGATGCTCAGATCACGCTGCCACGATCCACCGATCACCGCGGGCAACAGGATGCTGTGTCCCAGGCTGGACACGGGAAACAATTCCGACACGCCTTGCAGCGCGCCGACGACGATCGACTCGACATACGTGACCGCGGACATTCTCGAGCCTTTCTCGCGTCGGTCGGCCTTTCCTCGCGCAAGCTACCCACTACCGGGTAAACGCGGGGCAAGGGGGCGAAAGAACCTCCTCGGCGACCTTGTGCTTGTTCACATCCATGAACACGAATCATGTCCTTGACTGGTGTTCGGGCGGTGGCTTAGCGTGGTCACCAACACGAAGGCGTGAACCTCGACGAGGAGGACGGGATGCCGGAAGCAGCCGGAGCTTCACGCGCGACCCGTCGCCCGAGATCCGCGCCACGGTGAAGGAAATCGCGGACGCGGCCACCTCCCAGGTGCGCCACCGACGCGACACGGACGGGGGCCCGCTCAGCCCGGCGGCGGGGGCGGGCCTCCACCTTCTCTGCGGATGGCACTGAGGGTCTCTCTGCGGAGACGAAGGCCACGCGCGGCAGTGCACGCCGCGGCCGCGTGGACCGAGCCGGTCGACACCCGGACGGCTCGCGGCCTTTCGGCTGAACGGCGCCGCGACTCCCGTGCGAAGGCCGCCGGTCCGGCAGAGTGATCGGCATGGACGACCTCTACCCGCCGCTGCAGCCGCTGGCCGATGGGATGCTCGACGTGGGTGACGGGCACCGGATCTACTGCCAGGAGGCGGGAAACCCGCAGGGCAAGCCGGTGGTCGTGGTGCACGGCGGGCCGGGCAGCGGGATCGCGCCGATGGCGCGCAGGCACTTCGACCCCGCCGCGTACCGGATCATCCTGTTCGACCAGCGCGGGGCGGGGCGGAGCACGCCGAACGTCGGGGACCCGGACGCGGACCTGAGCACGAACACGTTGTGGCACCTCGTCGCGGACATGGAGCTGCTGCGGGAGCGGCTGAACATCCGGCGCTGGCAGGTGTTCGGAGGGTCGTGGGGGTCGACGCTCGCGCTGGCATACGCGCAGACTTACCCCGATCAGGTGACGGAGCTGGTGCTGCGCGGGATCTTCACGGCGCGGCAGCGCGAGCTCGACTGGATCTACCGCGGCGGCGCGGCGAACCTCTTCCCCGCCGAGTGGGAGGACTTCCTGGCGCCGCTGCCGGAAGCGCACCACAAGGATCCGCTCGCCGGGTACGCCGAGCTGCTCGACGACCCCGACCGCGGCGTGCGGGAACGAGCCGCGATCGCGTGGAGCGTCTGGGAAGGCGCGACGGTGGCGTTGCTGCCGCAGCAAGCGTTCCTGAACCGGTACGCCGATCCGTCGTTCGCGCTGACGTTCGCGCGGCTGGCGGTGCACTACTTCAGCCACCACGCCTGGCTCGAGGACGAGCAGCTGATCCGCGACGCCGGCAAGCTCGCCGGCGTGCCAGGCGTGCTCGTGCAGGGCCGCTACGACGCAGTCTGCCCGCCGATCACCGCGTATGAGCTGCACCGCGCGTGGCCCGGGTCGATCCTGCGCATCACGGAAGGCGCGGGGCACGCCGTGAACGACCCGGGCACGCTGGCCGCGCTGCGTCAGGCGACCGACGACTTCCGCTAGACGTCCAGCAGCAGCCGGAAGAGCCCTTCCAACGTCGAAGCCAACGCGGCCTCGTCGGTCTCGTTCAAAGCTGTGCTGCCGATCACCTTGCGCATCAACCAGAACCCCGAGATCAGCGACAGCGCCACGGCCGCGCGATCGGTTCCGCGCACACCGGGGACGACGTCGAGGATGTGCGCCTCGACGTGCTTTTCGATGCCCGCGCGCAGGATCTCGGCGGCGCGCGGGTTGGGCGCCGAGCGAAGCATCAGCAGGAACGGGTCGAGACTGTCGGCGTCCGGTGAAGTCCGCGACACCAGCGAAGCCGCGACGTCGCGCGCGAGCGTGGCCGGGTCGCCCGTCAGCACGGTCCGCTCGGTCATCGACACCTCCACCACCTCGGCGAAGAGCCCTTCCTTCGAGCCGAAGTAGCGGTTCACGAGCATCGCCGTGACACCGGCGGCCTGAGCGATCTCCCGCACGCCGACGCCGTCATAGCCGAAGCGCGTGAACGCCTCGACGCCCGCGCGCAGGATCGCTTCCCGGGTCGCCGCGGCATCGCGACGGCGTGGTGCAGTCATGTATACGAGTGTAGACTAAAACTAAATCTACACCCGTAGACCTGAACGGAGAACCATGGAACTCAACCTGACCGGTCGCCGCGCACTCGTCACGGGCTCGAGCTCCGGCCTCGGCGAAGCGATCGCGCGGCTGCTCGCGGAAGAGGGCGCCGACGTCGTGGTCCACGGCCGCGACGAAGCCCGAACCCGTGCGGTGGCGGAGAAAATCGGTGCGAAGGCCGTCGCGATCGGCGACCTCGCCACCGACGAAGGCGCGGCGAAAGTCGCGCGGCAAGCCGGCGAAGTCGACATCCTCGTGAACAACGCCGGCGCCTACCGGCACCTGACCTGGGCCGAGGCCACACCCGACGAGTGGGCGCGGACGTACGAGGTGAACGTGATCTCGTCGGTCCGCATGATCCGCCACCTCGTGCCCGGCATGCGCGACCGCGGCTGGGGCCGCGTGATCCAGATCGGCGGCGGCCTGTCCGGCCAGCCGATGGCGCTGCTCCCCCACTACAACGCGACGCTCGCCGCGCGCCACAACCTCGCGGTTTCCCTTGCGCGGGAACTGAAGGACACCGGCGTGACGTCCAATGTGGTCGCTCCCGGCGCGATCCTCGTGGACTCCGTGCGGAAGCTGCTCACGGACCTCGCGCCGGAACGCGGCTGGGGCGAGACCTGGGAGACCATCGAACCCCACGCCGCTCAGGACTTCGTGCCCAACGACGTCGGCCGCTTCGGACGGCCCGAGGAGATCGCCGGCGCCGTGGCGTACCTGGCGAGCCCGTACGGCGACTACGTCAGCGGGGCCACCCTCCGTGTGGACGGTGGCACCATCCGCTCCGTGATCTAGGAACCCTAGATCCGGCCGCCCGAAGAGCTGTCGCCGCCGGAGAGCTTCTGCGCGAAGTACACCGGCACCGTCGAGACGATGATCAGCACCGCCGCCACCACGTTGACCACCGGGGCCTGGTTGGGGCGGAACAGGTTGTCGTAGATCCAGATCGGCAACGTCTCCATGCCGGTGCCCAGCGTGAAGGTCGTCACGATGATCTCGTCGAACGACAGCGCGAACGCCAGCAGCCCGCCCGCCAGCAGCGCCGAGCGCAGCATCGGGAACGTCACCAGCCGGAACGTGGTGATGCCGTCTGCGCCGAGGTCCATCGACGCTTCCTCGAGGTTGCCACCCATGCGCCGAAGGCGGGCCACGACGTTGTTGAACACCACGACGATGCAGAAGGTCGCGTGGGCGATGATCGCCGTGAGCAGGCCGAGGTCGATGCCGAGGATCGTGCGGAACGCGTTGTTCAGCGCGATACCGGTGACGATGCCTGGCAACGCGATCGGCAGGATGATCAGCAGCGAGATCGAGTCCCGGCCGAAGAACCGGTAGCGCTGCAAAGCGAACGCGGCCATCGTGCCGAGCACGAGCGCGATCGCCGTGGCGGCCACCCCGGCCTCGATGCTGGTCCACAACGCGTGCAGTGCGCCGGCGTTGGTGACCGCGCGGCCCCACCACTCGAGGGTGAAGCTCTTCGGCGGCCAGCCGAACGTGGTGTCCGAGTTCACGGAGTTGAGCAGCACCACCAGAAGCGGGAAGTAGATCACCGCGAACCCGACCCCGAGTGCCGTCCACAGCACCACCCGGCCGGTCTTCGACATGCGCACGGCGGTCTCCTAAAGGTTGTTCAGCGCGCCGGTGCGACGCACGACGGCCAAGTACACGAGCATGATCACGACCGGCACGATGGCCACGGTCGCCGCGAACGGCAGGTTGTTGGCCGCGCCGATGTTGTCGTAGACGACGTTGCCGAGCATCTGCGACGTGCCGCCCACGATCTTCACGGCGATGTAGTCGCCCAGCGACAAGGAGAACGTGAAGATCGAGCCCGCCACGATCGCCGGGAAGGCGAGCGGCAGGATCACCGAGCGGAACGTGCGGAACGACTTCGCGCCGAGGTCACCGGAAGCGTCCACAAGGGAATCGGGCAGCCGCTCTAGACCCGCGTAGATAGGCAGGATCATGTAGGGCAGCCACAGGTACGACAGCGTGATCACCGTGGCCGCGACGCCGTAGCCGGGGCCGGAGAGGCCGAACGGGCTCAGCAGCCAGCTGATCGCGCCGTTGCCGGAAAGCAGGGTGCGCCACGCGTAGGCCTTCACCAGGTAGCTCGCCCACAGCGGCGTCATCACGGCGATCACGAGGATCCGTTGCGCCTTCGGGGAAGCGAGCTTGGCCATCGCGAAGGCCATGGGGAACGCGATGACCGCGTCGATCACCGTCACCAGCAGCGCGATGCCGACGGTCCGCAGCGTGATCGTGCGGTAGACCGAATCGGTGAACAGGGTGACGAAGTTGTCGAACGACCAGTCCGTGACCACCTTGCCGGTGAACACGTCGGTGGACCAGAAGGCCGTGATGAACAGGGCGGCGAGCGCGCCGAGGTAGGCCAGGCCGAGCCACAGCAGCGGAGCCGAAAGGAGAATGCCCAGGCGCAGCTTGGGTTTGCGGAAGAAGAAAGCCGAAGCGCGGCGGCTCGGCGGGCTCACGGCGGACATGCGAGGCACCTTCGGGGCACGGTCGGGAAGAGGGGGGTCCGGGGGCGGCGGACGAGGGGGGAGGTGCCCGCCGCCCCCGGAGCTACTGTGCGGATCGTTACCAATCCGACCACGGTCACGGCCGAATGGCTTCGGTAGCAACGGTTACGTTCCGCATGGGGGCCGGCCTACTTTTGGCCGGATCGGTAACAGGGGAATCTCACGGGTGCCGCCGAACGAGCGGCACCCGTGAGCACGTCAACCCTTGATCTCGGTCCAGGCACGGGTCCAGTCGCCGTAGTCCTTGCACTTGACGTCCGTGCGGCCGTCGAGGCACTGCGGGATCGGCGTGGTCCAGTACTGGATCTTGGCGGCGTAGGCCGCGTCGTTGGCGTGGTAGGTGTCGCACAGGGACTTGTCGGTCATCTCGGCGCAGGCCTTGGAGTTGGCCGGGGCCTCACCGAAGTACTCGGCGACCTGGGCGTTGACCTTCGGGCTGATGATGTAGTCCATCCACTTGTACGCGCACGTCTTGTGCTGCGACTTCGTGGCCACCATCCAGGTGTCCGACCAGCCGGTGGCACCCTCGCTCGGCACGGTCGCACCCAGCGGAGCGCCCTCGCTCTTGGCCAGGTTCACCGTGACCTGCCACGCGGTACCGATCACGGCGTCCGCGTTCTTGAGCGACTGCGTTTCCTTGAGGTAGTCCGCCCAGTACTCGCTGACGTTCGGGCGCTGCTTCTTCAGCAGGTCCACCGCGGCGTTGAACTGCTTGTCGTCCAAGGCGTACGGGTTCTTGATGCCGAGGTCGGGCTGGTGCGCCATGAGGTACAGGGCGGCGTCGGCGATGTAGATCGGGGAGTCGTAGGCGATGATCTTGCCCTTGTAGGGCGAGTTCACTTCGAACATCGGCGACCACGACGCCGGCTCCGGGCTCACCTTGTCGGTGCGCCAGGTCAGCACGTTGGCGCCCCAGCCGTGCGGGATGCCGTAGGCGACGTTGTTGACGCTGTTCCACGACTTGTTCTTCAGGAACGGGTAGACGTCGTTGTAGTTCGGCACGAGCGCGGTGTTGACCGGCTCGACGTCGCCCGAGGCGACCAGGCGCAGCGAGGCGTCGCCCGAGGCGGACACCACGTCGTACTGGCCCGTCTTCATCAGCGTCACGGCCTCGTCGGACGTGCCGAAGGGCTTGACGGTGACCTTGCAGCCGGTCTGGTCCTCGAACGGCTTGACCCAGTTGATCTTCGAGTCGTTGGAGCCGTTTTCGGCGTAGCCGGGCCACGCGAGCACGTTCAGCTGGCCTTCCGGCTGGCCCAGCTGGGTGAGTGCGGCCAGCTTGGGCGGGGTGAACCCCTGAGCGCCCGGTGCGGACCCCGCGTTTGAGTCGGAGCCCGACGTCCCGCAGGCCGCGAGCAGCAGGCTCACGCCGCACAGACCCGCGAGCAGCGTCTTCCTGTTCTTCATGTCGAGAGAAACCTTCCCGTGAGAACTAGCCGGCTTCGGGGACCCGGAAACTGTGTTCGTGGCGCCACCGCAGACGGACCCGGCCGTCGGCGAACTCGGTCGGGTCACTGGTGTTCTGGCGGACCACGGACAACTGACCCCCCGCATCGAGCGCGACAGCGTAGCGCACTGTAGATCCGGCGTATACGACATCCGTGACGATTCCGGTCGCCGAAGTCTCGCCTGGACCGGCCGGTGACGCAAGATCAGCATCGATGCGAATTTTCTCCGGCCGGATGCTGTACACGCCGGGCTTGCCGATCACCGCTTCGGCCCCACGCCCGCTGAGCAGGTTGGACGTGCCGACGAAGCCGGCGACGAACGCGCTGGCCGGTCTCTCGTACACCTCCACCGGGGTGCCGACCTGTTCGATCCGCCCGGCGTTGAACACCGCGATGCGGTCGCTCATGGTCAGCGCCTCGTCCTGGTCGTGCGTCACGAACACGAAGGTGATCCCGACCTCGCGCTGGATCTGCTTGAGCTCGATCTGCATCGCTTGTCGCAGCTTGAGGTCGAGCGCTCCCAGCGGTTCGTCGAGCAGCAGTACCTTCGGGCGGTTCACCAGGGCCCGCGCGAGAGCGACGCGCTGGCGCTGACCACCCGAGAGCTGCGAAGGCTTGCGGTCGCCGTACTCCCCCAGCCGCACGGTCGCCAGGGCTTCCGCGGCGCGTCGCTTGCGCTCGGCCTTGGCGACCCGCTTGACCTTGAGGCCGTACTCCACGTTCTGTCGCACGGACATGTGCGGGAAGAGCGCGTAATCCTGGAACACGGTGTTCACGTCGCGCGCGAACGGCGCGAGCTGGCTGACGTCCCGGCCGGCCAGCTCGATGGTGCCCGCGGTGGGCAGCTCGAAGCCGGCGATCATGCGCAGCACCGTGGTCTTCCCCGAGCCCGACGGGCCGAGCATGGAGAAGAACTCACCGGGCGGGATGTCGAGGTCGACGCCGTCGACGGCGCGGACCTTGTCGAAGTGCTTCTGCAGCCCGGTGAGCCGGATGGCCGGCTCACCGCCGCCGCGCGGCCGGTCGGGCCGGCGGGCGGCAGCGGGCGCTTGGTGGGGCATGGCGGGCCTTCCCGTGGATCTCGTCACCAGTACCTACAGCGCGCTCATGACGTGCTTGACGCGGGTGTAGTCCTCGAGGCCGTACAGCGAGAGATCCTTGCCGTAGCCCGACTTCTTGAACCCACCGTGGGGCATCTCGGCGACGAGCGGGATGTGGGTGTTGATCCACACGCACCCGAAGTCGAGCTTGGCGGACACGCGCATGGCACGCTGGTGGTCCTTGGTCCAGATCGAGGAAGCGAGGCCGTAGGGCACGCCGTTGGCCGCCTTCACCGCGTCGGCCTCGTCCGAGAAGCGCTGCACGGTGATCACGGGGCCGAAGACCTCGTTCTGGGTGATCTCGTCGTCCTGCGTGACGCCGGAGACCACGGTGGCTTCGTAGAAGAAGCCCTCGTCGCCGGCGCGTCGCCCTCCACAGTGGACGGTGGCGTGCCCGGGCAGGCGGTCGATGAAGCCGGACACCTTCTCCAGCTGCGCGGCGTTGTTGAGCGGGCCGAACGCGGCGGTGTCGTCGTCGGGCTTGCCGGTCTTGTTGGCCTCGGCCTGGCGCGACAGGGCGGCGACGAACGTGTCGTGCACGTCGTCGGACACCAGCACGCGCGTGGCGGCGGTGCAGTCCTGCCCGGCGTTGAAGTAGCCCGCCATCGCGATGGTCTCGGCGGCGGCTTCGAGGTCGGCGTCTTCGAACACGATCACGGGCGCCTTGCCGCCCAGCTCGAGGTGCACGCGCTTGACATCGCGGGCCGCAGCACCCGCGACCTCGATGCCGGCGCGCACCGAGCCGGTGATCGACACCATCGCGGGGATCGGGTGCGCTACCAGCGCGCGGCCGGAGTCGCGGTCGCCGGTCACTACGTTGAACACGCCCGGCGGCAGGAACTCACCGCAGATCTCGGCCAGCAGCAGCGTGGACGCCGGCGTGGTGTCCGACGGCTTGAGCACCACGGTGTTGCCCGCCGCGAGCGCCGGCGCGATCTTCCAGATCGCCATGAGCAGCGGGTAGTTCCACGGCGTCACCTGCGCGCAGACGCCCACGGGCTCGCGGCGGATGAAGGACGTGTGGCCTTCCATGTACTCGCCGGCCGCGCGGCCTTCGAGCACGCGCGCTGCGCCGGCGAAGAAGCGCAGCTGGTCGACGATCATCGGCAGCTCTTCGGACATGGTGAGCGCCACCGGCTTGCCGGTGTTCTGCGACTCGACGCGCACGAGCTCCTCGCCGCGGGCCTCGACGGCGTCGGCGATCTTCAGGAGCGCGAGCTGGCGCTGGGCCGGCGTGGTCTCCTTCCAGCTCTCGAACGCCTCCGCCGCGACCTTGAGCGCGTGGTCGATGTCTTCGGCGCTCGCCACCGGCGCGGTGCAGTACGCGCGGCCGGTGACCGGGTCCACGATTTCGAGGACCTTCCCGGACTGCGAGTCGACGAACTTCCCGCCGACGTAGTGCTTCAATTCCTGCACGCGTGCGCCTCCTGACTCTCCGTGGCAGGGTGAAACATATAACTCCATATTTCACATGACAAGGTCCTGGGGCACTATTGGCCCCAATCGCACTCCGAGACGGGTGGGCCCACGATGCGCAAGGAGATGTCGAACAGCGCACGACTGGCGATGTTCGCTCCGCTCGACCACCTCGGCCGCGCCGAGGCGGTCGCGGCCCGGCTGCTCGACGCCATCACCCTGGGTCTCCTCGACGACGCCGAGCAGCTGCCGAGCGAAGTCGAGCTGGCCGCGCAGTTCCGCGTGTCCACCGTGACGGTCCGTGAAGCGCTCGCCGTGCTGCGGCAGCAGGGGCTGGTCGAGACCAGGCGCGGGCGCGGCGGCGGCAGCTTCGTGCGCACGCCCGCATGGCCGGCGCCGAGCTCGTGGGCGCAGCGCCTGCGGCTCGTCTCGCTCGCGGATCTGCGCGACTTCGGCGACCACTACCTCGCCGTGGCCGGGTCCGCGGCCAAGCTCGCGTCGGAACGCAGCTCGCCCGAAGACCTGGACCGACTGCGCCTGACCAGCGAAGACCTTCTCGGCGCGACCGGCCCCGAGGCGACGCGCGCCGAACGGCACTTCCACCTCGAGATCGCGGCGGCCGCGCAGTCGCCGCGGCTCACCAACCAGGAGGTCCAACTGCAGGGCGAACACGGCGGGTTGCTCTGGGTGCCCCTCGACGGCGAGGACACCTGCCGCCAGTCCTACGCTGAGCACCACGCGATCGTCACCGCGATCGCGGCGGCCGACGGCGATCTGGCCCGCAAGCTGACCGAGGAGCACATCCTGAGCGCGCTCGACCGGCTCGTGGATCTGCACTTAAGCCTCGAAACGCCGTAAGCTTCGATGACCCCGCGATCGAGGTGAGCATCGTGACCGACACCCGCACGTTGACTGGCGACGAAGTCGTCGCACAGGTATCCGCGCTGGTCGAGGAGATCTTCGAGCGGCTCAAGCCAGTGCTGGCCGCGGCCGAGACGCTGCTGGCCGAGCCCGGCGGCGCCGGTTCCGGCACGCTCCACGGCATCCGGCCGCAGGTGCTGGAGGCCCTCGGCGGCCTCGTGATCGGCGCCGGGTTCGTGAGCGCGCCCCACGTGTTGTCGGACCAGGAGTTCGGCTTCGAGTGGTGGACCACCACCGGTTCGGACGACAGTGGTTCCGACGACGCCGTGCCGGAGCAGCTGTTCATCAGCCTCGACCCGGAAAGCCCGAACTTCCTCGACTACACGCGCCAGTCGTGGTTCACCGTGCCGCGCGACAGCGGCCGGCGCCACATCAACGGCCCGTACGTCGACTATCTCTGCACCGATGAGTACACGCTCACGTTCACACTGCCCGTGTACCGCGACGGTTCGTTTGCCGGCGTGGTGGGCGCGGACGTCTACGTGCGCGAGTTCGAGCGCACGGTGAGCCGGCGGCTGCGTTCGCTGGGCCGGCGCGCTGCTCTGCTCAACGCACAGGGGCGCGTGATCGTGTCGAACAGCGTCCGGCAGGCGACGGGCTCTCTGGTGCGAGAGGTCGATGTGCCGGCGTGGTGGACGTCGGGCGCGGAACCGCAGACGATGTCGGGTGGCGCGACTTTGCGCCGGTGCGGGGATTCGCCGATCGCGTTGCTCGTCAGCGTGTGATTCTCAGCGGGTGATCTCTCAGCGCGTGACCTGGAGCGCGAGCCAGAGTTCGGCCCTGGTGCCCGGGGAGTCGAGATCCTGACCGAGGAGTTCGGCGGCCTTGGTGATGCGGTTGCGCAGGGTGTGGCGGTGAATGTGCAGCTGCGTGGCGGCGCGGTCCCAGTGGCCGTGGTTTTCGAGCCAGCAGCGCAGGGACTCCTCCAGCTCGCCGCGGCCGGACTCGTCGTGGGTGCGCAGCGGGTTCAGCAGCTCGTGAGCAAAGGCCTGGGCGGCAAGGGGATCCAGGAGGTTGAGCAGGCCCCTGCCGGCGTGATCGGCGTAGCGCAGGAGCGGAATGTCCTGGCTGCGTGCGGTTTCGGCCGCCTGCCGGGCCTGGCGCAGCGCTGCCGGGAACTCGGTGGCGTCGCCGACGCCGACATGGCAACCGCCGACTTCGGCGGCCACGGTGAGCACGCGGTCGGCGTCGTCGGTCGCGGCGACGAGGAGCGACTCGGAGTGGGCGAAGAACACTTGCCCGGCAACGGGTTCCAGGCGGTCGTAGAGCGCGGTCCGCGCGGTGGGCCGGCCCGCGACGGCGAGCACGGCCCACGGTTGCGGCGGCGCGCCCTGCACGGTGCGCAGCACGTCGAGCGCGAGGGCTTCCCGGCCGTCGGTGAACAGGTCGAGGAGGCCGGTGCGCAGCCGGGAGATCGCACCGCGTTGGGCACGATCCTGTTCCAGGGCAAGGGAAAGCAGCGAGACCGCCGTGTTCACGATGTGGCGACCGGTCGGGTCGAGTGGTTCGGTCGTGCCGACCGCGAGCGCGCCGCGCGTGTGCAAGGTCTGGAGCACGACCTCCTGCTCCCCCAGCGTGACAACCCGTGTGCCGGCGCGCAGGTCCTTGACGTCGAGCTGTTCCCCGTGTGTGCGAGCGGCTGCGGAGGAGACTTCGCGGAGGTGGCCGGCGGCGTCGAAGAGCACGACCCAGCCCTCGATGAGCCGGGCGAGCCGGCGCACGACACCCGCCGCGCCCGTCTTTCCGACGGCGGTGCGGGTGAGTTCCTGCTGGGCGCGGCCGATGCGGACGGTCGCGGCGTACTCTTCGGCCGCGACCGCGCGGGAGACGGCGCGGGTGATGGCGATGAAGGGCGTCTTGCGGGGCACTTCGAGCACCGGGAGGCCGATCTCGTCGGCGGTTTCGACCAGGGTGCGCGGCACGTGCTCGTGGCTGAGCCCGACGCCGAAGCCGAGCCCGGCGGTGCCCGCTTCGACGAGGCGGCGGACGTAGGCCTCGGAGGTCGTGTCGTCGAGGGCCAGGCCCGTGGTGAGCAGGAGCTCGCCGCCTTCGAGGAAGGCGTGCGGGTCGGTGAGCTCGGTCGGGTGCACCCAGCCGATCGGGCGATCGAGGCCGGCCTCCCCCGCGACCACGCGGAGGGCGAGCGACCGCTGTTCGGTGAGCGCGCGGAGGGTGAGTGCCATAGTGGCCAAGTTTACGCGCAGTTTTGGACATCTTGGCCAGCAGACGCCGTCGCCTGGCCGCCGCATCCTGGGAGGTGACCCAGCCCGCCTCCCAGGAGTTGAGCCCATGACCACGACCACCGAGCCCCTGGTGGCCCCGGCGCCCGTCGCGCGTCGGCTGCGCACCGAAATCCCCGGCCCGGCTTCTCGCGCGTTGCAGGAGCGGCGCACGGCCGCGGTGGCAGCGGGGGTGAGCTCGACGCTGCCCGCGTACATCACGTCGGCCGGCGGCGGTCTGCTGACCGATGCCGACGGCAACGTGCTCATCGACTTCGGCTCCGGCATCGCCGTGACGAACGTGGGCCACTCCGCGCCGGCCGTGGTCGACCGGGTGCGTGAGCAGGCGGGCCTGTTCACGCACACGTGTTTCATGGTCACGCCGTACGAGGGTTACGTCGAGGTGTGCGAGGCGCTGGCGGAGCTGACGCCGGGTGACCACGCGAAGAAGTCGGTGCTGTTCAACTCCGGTGCGGAGGCCGTGGAGAACGCGGTGAAGATCGCGCGCGTCGCGACCGGGCGGCAGGCCGTGGTGGTGTTCGACCACGCCTACCACGGGCGGACGAACCTGACGATGGCGTTGACCGCGAAATCGGTGCCCTACAAGCACGGCTTCGGCCCGTTCGCGCCCGAGGTGTACCGCGTGCCGGGGTCGTACCCGTACCGCGACGGGCTTGCGGGTCCGGAGGCCGCGCGGATCGCGATCGACCGGATCGAGAAGCAGATCGGCGGCGACCAGGTGGCGGCCGTGGTGATCGAGCCGATCCAGGGTGAGGGTGGGTTCATCGAGCCGGCGCCGGGGTTCCTGCCGGCGCTTTCCTCGTGGTGCAGCGAGAACGGCGTGGTGTTCGTGGCCGACGAGGTGCAGACGGGCTTCTGCCGCACCGGCGACTGGTTCGCGTCGTCGCGCGAAGGCGTGGTGCCGGACTTGATCGCGACAGCCAAGGGCATCGCGGCGGGCCTGCCGCTGTCGGCCGTGACCGGGCGTGCGGAGCTGCTCGACGCGGTCGGTCCCGGTGGTCTTGGCGGGACCTATGGCGGCAACCCGATCGCGTGCGCCGCGGCCCTGGGTTCGATCGAGACGATGCGGTCTTCGGATCTGGCGTCGTCGGCTCGGCGCGTCGAGGAGGTCGTGCTGCCGCGGCTGCGGACGCTGGCCGCCGAGACGGGCGTGATCGGCGACGTGCGCGGTCGGGGCGCGATGGTGGCCGCGGAATTCGTTCGCGCCGGCACCTCCGAGCCGGACGCCGACCTCACCAAGCGCGTCGCGGCGGCGTGTCACGCGCTCGGCGTGGTGGTGCTGACCTGCGGGACCTACGGCAACGTCATCCGGCTGCTGCCGCCGCTTTCCCTGTCCGACGAACTGCTCGACGAGGGCCTGTCCGTCCTCGAGCACGCGGTCCGCACGGAGGTGCGCAAGTGACTGTTCCCTTTTGGATCGCCGGCAAGCCGGTGACCAGTTCTTCGACCGCGGTCGTCCGCCATTCCTACGACGGCAGTGAAGCCGGCTCGCACTTCGTGCCGACCGCCTCGGACGTCGAGGCAGCGGTGGCCGCGGCGGCTTCGGTGGCCGACGAGTTCGCTGTTACGCCCGCGCACGTGCGAGCGGGGGCGTTGGACCACGTGTCCCGTTCGTTGAGTCAGCGGGCCGACGAGATCGCGCGCCTCATCACAGCCGAGTCGGGCAAGCCGTTGAAGTGGTCGCGGGGCGAGGTGGGGCGCGCGGTGTCGACGTTCCGCTGGGCCGCCGAAGAGGCCCGCCGGTTCTCGGGCGAGCTGCAGCGCCTGGACACGGACCCGGGCGGCACCGGCCGGATGGCCTTGGTGCGCCGGGTGCCTCGCGGACCGGTGCTGGGGATCACGCCGTTCAACTTCCCACTGAACCTGGTGGCGCACAAGGTTGCGCCGGCCATCGCGGTCGGCGCGCCGATCGTGCTGAAGCCGGCGCCCGCGACGCCACTGACGGCGTTGCTGCTGGGTGAGATCCTGGCGGAGACGGGGTTGCCGGCGGGGAGCTGGTCGATTCTGCCGCTGGGCAACGAGGAGACGGCCGCTCTGGTTCGCGATCCGCGGCTGCCCGTGGTTTCGTTCACGGGGTCGGTGCCGGTCGGCTGGTCGATCCGGGACAGCGTGCCACGCAAGCACGTCGCCCTGGAGCTGGGCGGCAACGGCGCCGTGCTGGTCTGTCCGGATTGGACGGACCTGGACTTCGCGGCGCAGCGGATCGCGACGTTCTCGATGTACCAGGCGGGGCAGTCGTGCATCTCGGTGCAGCGGGTTTACGTGCACACGGAGGTGTACGACGAGCTGGAGTCTCGGGTTTTGGCGCAGGTCGCTGCTTTGCGCACGGGCGACCCGGCTGCTGACGGGGTGGATGTCGGCCCGCTGATCAACGAGTCCGCTGCTTCGCGGGTTGCTTCGTGGGTTTCGGACGCTGTCTCCGCCGGCGCTTCTCTGCTCACCGGCGGCGGCCGTTCCGGGGCGACAGTGGAGCCGACGGTGCTGTCCGGGGTGCCGGAAGACGCGGCGGTGATGGCCGAGGAGGTGTTCGGGCCGGTGGTTTCGTTGATCCGTGTGTCCTCTGTGGACGATGGCGTCTCGCGGATCAACGC
Organism: Amycolatopsis sp. NPDC051373; assembly: GCF_040689465.1. Classification (NCBI taxonomy): domain Bacteria; kingdom Bacillati; phylum Actinomycetota; class Actinomycetes; order Pseudonocardiales; family Pseudonocardiaceae; genus Amycolatopsis; species Amycolatopsis sp. NPDC051373. The sequence continues at coordinate 31,845 of NZ_JBFBAE010000024.1, forward strand.
TTCGCGCTTCGGCCTCCAGGCCGGCGTCTTCACGCGCGACCTGCCGACGGCGTTCGACGTCTCCGCCCGACTGAAGGTGGGCGGCGTGCTGATCGGCGACGTCCCCAGCTTCCGTGCCGACCAGATGCCATACGGCGGTGTCAAGGACTCCGGCGTCGGCCGCGAGGGCCCGGCGGCCGCGATGGCGGATTTCACGGAGGAACGCGTGACGGTGTTGACCGGGTTGACGCTGTAGAGGCATTTCGCTGATGGGCCGCTCATTTTTCGGGGCGGCCCATCAGTCGCCTTTCAGGTACCGACCCCAGAACGCGATCTTCGGCGGCCGCCACTCCGCGGACAGGGGCTCGGCGAACTCGCGGACGACGTAGTTCAGCAGATCGGTGCCGTAGCAGATGATGTCGAAGCCGTACATCGAAAGCACCGGGCTGCCAGTGGTGCCGCGTCCACCGGGGACGTAGCGGTGGGCGTAGATCGGCACCATCGGGGCCGCCGCGCGGAGACGACGGCGGAACGCGCCCACGGCGTCGTGCGGGGTGGCCGGGCGGTTGCCCCAACGCGACTCCCAATGGCCGTCGCGGACGAGGTCGACGACGAAGTCCGTCTCCCAGTCGAGGTGGGCCCGGAGGGTGGCCGGATCGCCGTTGCGCCAGTCGGGCCAGGGCTGTTTCCAGGTTTGGCCTTCTTCGCGCGGGGACTCGACGGGGAGTCCGGTGGCGAGGAAGTCCCGGTGGTCGTCGGCGAATTCGATGTCGTACTGGGCCTCGATGCGGTCGAACTCGGCGTCGGTGAGACCCGGTATGCGGCAGCAGTCCAGCGCCGCGAGCAGGCCCGCGGCGCGGACGCCGAGGGCCGTCACAGGTCGGCCAAAGCGCGAGTCAGCGCGCTGTGCGCTTCGACGAGGGACGGGCCGTACCAGGTCAGGTAGCGGCCAGAGACCAGCAGTGGGCGGAAGTCCGGGAAGAAGCCCGGGCCGTCGTCCGCCGTGAACTCGTAGGGTTCGTCCGGCAGTACCACGAGGTCGGCGGAGGCCGCCTGCAACTCGGCCAACGGCGGGCGCGGGTATCGGTCTTCGGCGTCGGCATACGCGTTGGCCACGCCGACGCGGCGGAGGACGTCGCCGGCGAAGGTGTCGCGGCCGAGGACGATCCAGGGTTTGCGCCAGACCGGGATCACGGCGTGGTGGCGGATCGGGACGGTGGTGCGCCAGAGTTCTTCGGCGTGGACGAGCCATTCCGGTTCGTCCAGCTCGTAGACCTGGGTGAGGAGCCGGCGCAGCGAGCCCAGAGCGGCGGGCACGGAAGCGGCCGCCGCCATGACGAACACGGGGATCCCGTTGGCGCGCAACCGTTGTACGTCTTCGGGGCGGTTCTCCTCCGAGTTCGCCAGCACGAGATCGGGATCAAGCGCCAGGACGTCGTCGATCTTCGGGTACTTCGAGCCGCCCACGCGCGGAACGTCCAAATCGGACGGATGCGTGCAGTAGTCCGTGGCACCGACGAGCCGGGCGGGCGCGCTGATCTCCACGGCTTCCGTCAGCGAGGGCACCAGGGACACCACTCGCACCGGCGGGCCGGACAGCGGGACCGGTTCGCCCAGGTCGTCGACGAGTTCGGTGCTCCTCATACGCGTTCGAACGACACCTTCCGCTTATCGACGTCCACGGCGGTCAGGCGAACGCCGATCCGTTCGCCTTCAGGGAACTTCTCGCCGGTGCACTTGGCCATCACCGGCGGGTCCTCCACGAGGATCTCCGCGCGCGTCTCCTCCGCGCGCAGCACCACCGCGGTGAACTCGCGCCCGACGCGTTCTGCCAGGACCCACGCCTCCACCTGGTCGATGCAGGCGCGTTCGACGCGGGCGGCGAGACTGTCCGAAGCGGACATCTGCAACGGCACCTCCGCGAGCGCCTCACGAACCCACGACGGCACCTCGCGCCCGGCCGTGACGGCGAGGCAGACCTCCGTGCCGAAGCGGTCGACCAGGCGACGAATGGGTGCGGTGACGTGGGCGTACGCGCCGCCGATGCCCGCGTGAGTGGTCAAAGCGGGCAGGGACCCGTCGAAGGACGTGTATCCCGCGCCGCGCAGAAGCCGCGTGGTGTCAGCGAAGATGGCCATCGACGAGGGCTGTCCGGGGTCCAAAGAGGACAGGAACTCCGAAACGCCGAGCCCCGCCGGCCAGGCGACGCCCACGACCGACGCCGAGCGGCGCAGCCACTCCACGGCGTCCGGCTCGGGTGGCGGCAGCGTCCGCAGCACGCCGACGCGGGCTTCGAGCATGATCTGTGCCGCGGCCATGCCGGTGAGCAGCGAGATCTCGGCGTTCCACGCGTCGACGGCGGTGCGCGGACGACGGGCCAGCGCCCAGCCGCCGTCGGGGTCGCCGCTGATCTCCTGCTCCGGCAGCTGTAATTCCACGGCCCCGCGCTGCACGGCCAGCTCGCGCCGCAGCCGGCCGAGCTCCGGCAGCGCAGCGACGGACGGGTGCGGAGTGCCCGCGTCGAGCGAGGCCTGCACGCTCTCGTAGTCGAGTTGTTCGGTCGAGCGCACCAGCGCGCGGCGCACGCGGGTGGCGACGGGCTCGCCCGCGGCGTCGACGTCGACGGTCCAGAGCACGGCCGCGCGCACCTCGCCGGGCAGCAGGCTCGCGGCGCCTTCGGACAGGACGGTGGGGTGGAGCGGGACGTTGCCGTCGGGCAGGTAGAGCGTCTGGCCGCGGCGGCGGGCCTCGTGGTCGAGCGCGCCACCGGGCGGCACGAAGGCGGCGAGGTCGGCGATGGCGTAGTGCACGCGGAAGCCGCCCCCGGTGCGTTCGACGACCATCGCCTGGTCGAGATCCTTGGCGCCGGGCGGGTCGATCGTCACGAACGGCAGGTCCGTGGCGTCCTCGCGGCCCTCGGCGCGCGCGGAGAGCACGGCGGCCTCCGCCTCGGCCAGCACCTCGGGACCGAACGATTCCGGCAACGAGAACTCCGTCCGGAGCCGACCGAAGTCCCCTCCCGACGCGGGTGTCCTGATCACGAGTGGCACCACACAACAGTATCCCGCCCGACGGCCGCCGATCGCCCGTTCGGGCGCGAGCCGCGCGGGTGTACGTTGATCCTTGCTGTAATGAAAACCATCTTCATTTTGTGAAAGGGTTTCGCCGTGAAGATCGCGTTCGTCGGCAAGGGCGGCAGCGGGAAGACCACGCTCTCGTCGCTGTTCGTCTCCTACCTGGCCGACGCCGGCAAACCGGTGCTGGCCATCGACGCCGACATCAACCAGCACCTCGCCGTCGCCCTCGGCGCGACCGAGGAGGAAACGCTCGCGTGGCCCACACTGGGCGACAACATGGCGCTGATCAAGGACTACCTGCGCGGCGACAACCCGCGTATCCCCTCCGCGTCGGCGATGATTAAAACCACGCCACCGGGCCGCGGATCGCGCCTGGTCACGCCGTTCGAGGACAACCCCGTCACCGACGCGTGCTTCCGGTTTTTGGGCGACGTGCGCTTGGGTGTCACGGGCCAGTTCGACGAGGACGACCTCGGCGTGGCGTGCTACCACTCGAAGGTCGGCGCCGCGGAGCTGCTGCTCAACCACCTGGTCGACGGCCCGAGCGAGTACGTGGTGATGGACATGACCGCTGGCGCCGACGCCTTCGCGTCCGGCCTGTTCACGCGCTTCGACGTGACGTTCCTGGTCTGCGAGCCGACGCTGCGCAGCGTCGGCGTGTACCGCCAGTACGCCGACCACGCGCGCGACTTCGGCGTGCACCTGGTGGCGGTGGGGAACAAGGTGACGGATGCGGAGGATGTGGCTTTTCTGCAGTCCTCGCTGGGCCCGGCTTTGCTGGGCTGGCTGGAGTCTTCGGGACACGTCCGGGCCGGCGAGCGCGGCGCTTCGCGTCCGATCGGGGAACTGGAACCGCACAACCTGGGGACGCTCGCGTCGATGCTGTCGACGGTGGACGGCGTGACCCGCGACTGGGCTCGCTACCAACGCCAAGCCGTGGACTTCCACCTGCGCAACGCGCGGGCCTGGGGCAACGGCCGGACGGGCGAGGACCTCGAGGCGCAGGTGGACCCGGAGTTCGTGTTGGGGCCGGGGGTTTCGACGTCTTTGTGAGGTTGTGGTCTGTGGGCTCCGCGGCTCGAGTGCCGGCGCATCGGTCGGGCTCGGCGCGCGGAGCCGGGCCGGGCGGCGACGTGCGCTCCGCGGGCGACGGTTCAGGCCGGCGCACCGGCCGGGCCTCGGTACGCCGAACCCGGCCTGGCGACGACATGTGCTCCGCGGGCGACGGTTCAAACCGGCGCACCAGCCGAGACTCAACACGCCGAACCCGACTGGGCGACGACGTGCGCTCCGCGGGCGACGGTTCAGGCCGGCGCACCGGCCGAGCCTCGACACGCCGAACCCGACCAGGCGAGGACGTGCACCCCGCAGACAACCGCTCAAACCAGCCCACCAGCCGAGCCTCAACACGCCGAACCCGGCCTGGCGGCGACATGTGCTCCGCGGGCAACCGCTCAAACCCAGCCCACCGGCCGAACCTCAACACGCCGAACACGACTGGGCGACGACATGCGCTCCGCGGGCGACGGTTCAGGCCGGCGCACCGGCCGAGCCTCGACACGCCGAACACGACCAGGCGAGGACGTGCACCCCGCAGACAACCGCTCAAACCAGCCCACCAGCCGAGCCTCAACACGCCGAACCCGGCCTGGCGACGACATGTGCTCCGCGGGCAACCGCTCAAACCAGCGCACCAGCCGAGCCCCAGCACGCCGAACCGACTGGGCGACGACGTGCGCTCCGCAGACAACCGCTCAAACCAGCCCACCAGCCGAGCCTCAGCACGCCGAGCCCGACCGCGACGTGCCGGCCGATGATCGTGGCCAGCCCGTGCCTCAGTTCGGCGGCAATTCCGGAACACTGAGCCGGCCCGGGCAGTGACGTGCCGGCCGGGTCGATCTTACAACTGCGGTATCAGCCCCGGTTTCGGCGGCGATTCCGGTGCTGTGGGCTGACCTGCCCTGGGCGGCGAAGTGCCGACCGAGTCTGGCGACGCAAACCGTCGCGGGCCTGCCCCGGGCCGAGATCAGGCGCGCCGGATACCGCGGGCAGACCTCGGCGGGCCGGGCCGGATGGACCCGGCCCGACGTGGCGCGCGGTCAGTCGCCGTCCCATTCGCGGTCGGCGACGTCGGCCTGCCGGTTGCGCTCGCGGGCGATGTCGAGGGCGCGGCGGGCAGTGGCCTCGTCGGGGTAGGGCCCGAGGAGGTCGATGCTCCGGCTGCGTTGCAGGTGTTCCACCTCGTGGGTGCGGGTGTTGTAGTACCAGCCGGGGTCCGGGTTGGGGTCGTCAGCCATGCGTCCAGCCTGACACCCGGCAGGTCACTTGCGCCAGCGGAACGGGATCTCGGTCGGGTCGCCGGTGGGGCCGAACTCGCCGCCGTCGGGGTCGTCGCCGTTGGGGGGTGTGGCGGTTTGCGGTGGGGTGTTGGGGTTGTCGGGGTGCTGGTCGAACCAACCGCGCACCTGGGGGATGCCGCGTGGCGGGGTGGGGGTTTCGTCGGCGGGGTGGCTTTGGGGTGCGTTGGGCCGCTGTCCGTGGGCCGTCTGCTCCGAGAACCCCAACGGCACATCCCTCACCTGCGCCCCCTCCGCCTGCCCCCGCTGCCCCGCCAGCTTCCTCTCCATCGACGACGGCTGCGGTAACCCCGGCTTCTCCCGAGCGGGCTGGGTCATCTCGGGCACCACCGGCACCACCGGCTCCTTCCCGGGAAACACCGGCGGCGCAGCGCGATACACCCGCGCCGCGGCAGGCGGCGGTGCCACCGGTCCGGTCTCCTGGCCGGGGAACACAGGCAGGGGCCGGCCATCGGGTCCTAGCGCGGGCCGCGGTTGAGGTTGGGGCAGCTCAGGCCATGGGGCGCGCACTTGCTGTTGGTTCCAGCCAGGCTGCGTGCCCGGTTGGGGCAAACCGCTTGCCGGAGCAGTCGGCTGCTGCCCCTCCGGCTGTGCATCGGGCTGCGGCAAGCCGCTCGCCGGAATCGCCTGGTGCACGCCCGGTTGCGGCACGCCACGCTCCGGAACCGCTGGCTGCGTGCCCGGTTGGGGCAAGCCGCTTGCCGGAGCAGCCTTCTGCTGCCCGTCCGGGCCTTGCACTCCGCTCGGCTGGGGCAAGCCACTCGGTGCTGCCTCCGGTCGCGCGCCAGCCGGTTGCGGCGGGCCGTGGTGGGGCAAACCGCGCGTTGCCGCATCTGGTTGTGGGGCAGCTGGCTGCTGCGCGCCCGGCTGAGGCGCCCCAGTTGCCGTGCCCGCAGACTCCGGCTGCGTACCGCCCGGTACAAGGCCGTCCGACTGCGGCTGGTTCCACTGGCCGCCCTTCTGGATTTGTGTTGCCTGTGCACCAGCCGGCTGTTGGTCGCTCCCCATCTGCGGCTGGGCCCAACCAGGCTGCGGCTGAGCTTGACTCGGCTGTCCGGGCGCCTGCGGCGCTTCCTGGCCCGGCTGCTCCGGCGCGGTAGTCACCGGTTGGGCTCGCTGATACCCGGAAGACTCGGCCTGCGCATCCGCCGGTTGCTCGGACGATTCGACATGCGGACTCGGCTCGTGCGCGGGCGGTTCGGCGCTCTCGGCCTGACTCGCCGCAACGGCGAAGGCCACCTCATCCGGCCGCTGCACCTCAACCTGCGGTGGAACCTGCTCGATCGGAGGCTGCGGCTCGCTCGCGGCGGCCTCGGCGGCCCCTTGACCAGGCGACTGCGGCGAGGAATCACTGGCCACAGACGCCTGCGGCTGCTCTTCCACCAGCGGCGAACGGTCCAGTGGCTCCGCCCGTGCACTCGTCGGCTGCGCCGAAAACTCGGACGCCGACGGCTTCTGCGGGTGCACATCATGGTGCGATGGCTGGTCCGGCGACTGTGGCTCTGTCTGCGCAATCGACGACTGTGCAGAGGTCTCGGTCGCCGGAGATGTCTGCGCCTGGTCATCCGAGACCGAGTGGTCGGGCGATTGCGACTGCTCGGCCGGGAGATCCGCCGGCACACCGGTCAGAGGTGCAGGCTGCGGCTGGTCATCCGAGGGCAAGTGGCCGGGCGATTCCGACTGCTCGGCCGGGAGGTCCACCGGCACGCCGGTCAGAGGTGCGGGCTGCGGCTGGTTATCCGGCCGCGGCGGTTGCTGGGCGGCGCCGTGCGGTGGCGAAGGGGCTGCCGGTTCCTGCGGTGCCTCTGAAGTCTGTGATGGAGATTCGAGGGGATCCGGTGCGCTGGTGTTGGGGTCGCCGGCAGGGTCGGCCACTGGGGCATCTTCCGGATCGGCGGTAGTTGCCGTGGGCTCGGCCGGGATCGGTGGCGTGTCGGCAGCGGGTGGCGTTGTTACGCCCGCAGTAAGGACAGGGGCCGTTTCCTGCGCGGTCGCGGGCTCGCCGGAGGAGACGGTTGCCGAAGGGGCCAAGGGGGCCGAAGGGGCCAAGGGGGCTGAGGGTGCTGAGGGTGCTGAGGGGGCTGAGGGAGCTGAGGGAGCTGAGGGAGCTGAGGGGGCTGAGGGAGCTGAGGGAGCTGAGGGAGCTGAGGGAGCTGAGGGAGCTGAGGGAGCTGAGGGAGCTGAGGGAGCTGAGGGAGCTGAGGGAGCTGAGGGGGCTGAGGGGGCTGAGGGGGCTGGAGAAATGGTGCCGGCCGGTGGATCGACCTGTGTGGGAGCAGGAGTCTGGACAGGCTCTGGTTCCGTGGGCGGAGCCGGCGGCTGAAGGGGTGCGGGCTGCGTGACCGGTTCCGCGGCATGCGGGGTCTCGGGCGAGATCAGGCTGGGGTCAGGCGTCTGGGCCATCGGCGGCCGGCCCGCCGGAGGAACCGGTGGTGGCTGCGGAGCCGAGGTCCACTGCGGTTGGGTGGAGACCGGGATCTGAGCGGGAACAACAGGCACCGACGCCGAAATGGTCTGAGCGGTCTCGGGTGCTGTGGCTGGGGCTCCAGGTGCCGCGGTGAAGCCCGGAGCGCCGGGGCCGCCGGTGTTGGCAGAGCCGGTGCCGAAGGTGGCTGTGTTCAGGTCCGGGGCACCAGTGGCGAAGGTTGAACCACCAGGGTGACCTGCGGCGGAGTGTTGCCAGCCGGTTGCGTCGGGCGAAGGGCCGTTGGGTGGCGCAGGGTGTGATGTCGGGTCGAAACCAGGGTGTGGTGGCGCGGCGGGCGGGGCCTGAAAGCCAGGACCGCCCGGGCCAGGGCCGGCATTCGAGACAGCAGGACCCGGAGCGACAGGGCTCGGACCAGCAGGGCCAGGAGCGCCAGAAACCGGACCACCAGGACCAGCAGGGCCAACAGTGCCAGAAACCGAACCACCAGGACCAGCAGAGCCAGGAGCCCCAGGATTGCCGAGACCGCCAGGAACTTCACCCTCACCAGGGTGCGGCACCGTCCGCCACACCGGCGCCGGGCCGATGTTCATCGGCGCTGGCGCTCGCAGCGGCTGAGAAGGGGCGGGAGCGGCAGGCCGCGGCTTGGGCTTCGGAATCGGATCCAGACAGGACACCAGAACGGTCGTGTTCAGCGGGTCGTCGACCTTCCGCCCGCTCCGTTCGCGGTAGATCATCTCGCCTTCGGTGTCGATCTCGACGAGGTAGCCGGCCTCCGCGAGTTGTTCTTCGTCCAGGTCGACGAGCTTTTCGTAGCGCGAGGGCACAACGCGGTAGATCGGCCACGCCAAGGCGGCGTGTTCGGCGTGGAACTGGGCCAGCAACGCGGCCATTTGTTGTTGCCAGGGCAGGGACATGCCCTCGGCCAGGGAGCGGGGCAGCACGACGTACCCGGGGTCGACGCCAGGCCAGCCGTGGGCCAGGTGGTCGGCCAGCGGGGTGCTCGACGCGGGGTGCGCGGCCTGCCGCGGGGGCTGGGGCGCACCGAACAACGTCGCCGGGTCCTGGGGCTCGCCCTGGCCGGGCTTGCCTCGTTTGCCGAATTTCCGTGCCACGTGTGTCATCCTCTGCCAGCGCGCGGCCGCGTGCTCGTGGACAGGCCGCGACTTCGGGTGAATCCGCGGCGCCGGTCAATCGCCTTAGCGGTCACCCCGGTCCGTGTCAAGAGCCGGTGACTCCCGAACTCCATGCTAGACGCCGGGGCGCACCGCCTGCGGCACCACTTCGGCCTCGTCGAAGGAGAAGGGGCGCACGTGCACGGGCACGCCCGTCTGCTGGGCCTCGACGATCTTGCCGTCGCCCAGGTACATCGCCACGTGGTGGATGGTGGACGGGTCGGCGGGGTCCGTCGCGAGGAAGATCAGGTCACCGGGCTGCGCATCGCGCACCGGGAGCATCGCGCCGGCCTTGTACTGGTCCTGGGAGACGCGCGGCAGGATCACGCCGGCCGACTCGTAGGCGCGCAGCATGAGACCGGAACAGTCATACGCGTTGGGACCGGTCGCGCCCCATACGTAGGGCTTGCCCTGCTCCCCCAGCGCGAACTTGATGGCCTGCGCCGCCGCCTGGCTGGGCGGGAGCGCGGCGCCGAGGCCCTGGCCGCAGCCGGACGCGTCGACGACCTGGCCCAGGTTCTCGATCAGGACGGAAGCCATGGCTTCCCACTTGTGGTAGCGGTCGGGGAAACCGGAGCGTTCCACGGCTTGCGCGGCGTCGCCCGGGCGTTCGTTCTGCCAGTCCGGCACGGCGAGGAGCACGTCGTAGAACTTGTTGATCGCGTAGTTCGGGTCGGTGACCTGGGCGACGCTGCCCCAGTTCATCGACGGGCGCATCTGGAAGATGCCGAGCGAGTCGCGGTCGCCGTGGTTGAGGTTGCGCAAGCCCGACTCGGTCATGCCGGCCTGGATCGCCACCTGCCAGGCGCGCGGGGCGAGGCTGCGCTGTTTGCCGATGGAGATGATGAGCGAGACGATGCCGCGCTGCTCGTCGTCGAGGTTCTGCGCCTGCCCCGCACCGGTCTCCGGCTGGCCGGGCTGCGTGGGACCGATCGCCGCGTCGCACGAGGTGTTGAGGATCCCGCCGGCGGCGGCTTCCTGCTGGTCCACCACGACTTTCGTCACGGTGCTCGCGGTGAGCACCGTCGCGAAGACAGCAGCGACCAGCACCGCGACGAGGATAGCGATCTTCACCGAGTCAGCTCGCCTGGTCGTAGTCCGAAACCCGCCACCCCGCGCCCGTGTTGACCACGGTGATGGACAGCTTCGGACCGTCAGTGGGGACGAGGACTACGACGGAACTGGTGTAGGAGGACTGGACCGTCGCGTCGCCGGTCACGCGCGTGGCCGTGATGTTCGCGGGGTCCACAGTGGACATCTGGGGCAGGAACTCGTCGGTGGTCAGTGCGCGCATGCCGTTGAGCCAGTCGGCGTTGGTGATGCCCGCCGGGTGGTTGACCCAGGCCGTGGCCCACTGCTTGGCGACGTTGACGGCCTCGGGGTTCGGTGCCGCGGACGTCGGGGTGAGCAGCGGGCTCGACAGCCGCGTCGGCAGCGTCGCGGTGGTCGGCACGGGTGCCGCGATGCCCGGCGGCTGCGACGTGGTCGTGGTGACCGAAGTGCTGCCCGGCGCGCCCGGCGTCGCGGTGGCCGGTTTGCCCATCACCTTCGGCAGCACGATGCCCAGCGCGGTGACCACGATCGCCAGGAACACGATCGTGCCCATGAGATGGCGCGGCGAGCGGAGCGGGTAGCCCCACAGGCGGCGGTAGACCGCGGCCCGGCCGCGGTTGGTCCGGATCGGCACGCGTCACCGCCCCATGAGCTGGTCGGTGTCGCGGACCTCGATGCCACGGGAAGGTCGGTACAGCACGAAAACGGGCTTGCCCGCGACCACTTCCGGGTCGACCCGGCGCGGCTGCGCGCGGATGCCCGGCGGCGTGTAGACGCCTGCCTGCTCCGGAATCGACTCCGGCGAGGCGTAGCCGCGGTCCGACGAGCTCATCCGCGACGGGACGACGACGGGTTCCTGCTCGTCGCTCCAGCGCCGGTCGGCCACCGGCGACGTGTCGACGCGCCGGCTCTCCCGCGTCGGCACGCGGCGGCCGCCGACGGCGTAGTCGCCCGGCTCGCCCGTGACCGGGTTGTACTGCGAGAACACCGGCGCCCCGCCGCCGCCCGAGCTCAGCGCGGCGCGCTCGCCGGCCGACCCGACGGCGCCGGGCCAAGGCGCACCCGACCAAGCGGCGGCCGGACGCGCGGAGCGGGAACCGTTGTCGAGCCGCTGGGCGCTGGCGAAGACCGCGGCCTCCGGCCGGTAGCGCCCGCCGCCGACGGTCGCACCCATCGGACCGCGCGCTTCGCCGTCGACCACGTCGTCGGTCTCGCGCACGTTCTGCCAGAACTCGTCCTGCGGCGACGGCCCGGCCTTCTTTCGGAAGCGGGAGAAAATGCCGCCGTTGGGCGAAGGCACCGCGGCACCCACCACGTTGACGGACATCTCGACCATCTGCCACAGCCGCCGCACGGGCCGTCCGACGAGGAACAGCAGCACCGTGATCAGGCCGGCGAGCACCATCTGCGTGAGCAGGTTGAGCGAGCTTCCGGCGTCGAAGATCGCCTGCAGCAGCAACGCGTGCACACCCGCGAGCACCGACAGCACGACCAGGTTGAACGCGATCCCACCGGCCACCTTCAGCACGCGGCGCAGGATGTCCGGGTGCAGCAGCGCGACGAGGCCGATGAGCGGCGCGGTGAGCGTGAACAGGCGGATCAAGACCTGCGCGAGGAGCACGGAAGCCTTGGCCAGCAACTGGAACAGTGAGTAGACGATGCTCTGGCCCAGCGCCAGGAAGCCAGCGCCGGTGCGGCCGCCGGACTCGCCGGTGAAGTAGCCGGTGGCGGGGCCGAGCTTGCCGGAGATGTCTTTGAAGGCGGCCTTTTTGGCGTCGACGACGTTTTGTTTGCCGTCGTCGCCGTTCACGAGCTGGTCGCGGGTGAACGCCTGCGCGTCGAGCAGCGGTTTGCCGAACTGGTCGGCCTGGGGCGCCGTCGGCGAACCGAACTCCCCGCGCAGCCAGTTGTCGTAGACGATCTGGGTGTGCAGGTTCGTCGGCAGGATGTCGCGCACGATCCGGTCGGAGCTCTCGTCGACGAAGCCCGCCTGGATGTTCGTGGTGGTCTGGACGATCGCTTTGTCGATCGGATCGAAGTACCGCAACATCGCCAGCGACGACGCCGCGAGCCACACCCCCGCGAGCGCGTACAGCGCCCGTTTGCTCACCGCCGCGAGGTCACCTCGCCAGATCTGGCGGAACAGCATGATCGACAGGATCAGCGCGACGAGCCCGAACAGCTGCGCGTAGATGTTGTTGTAGACCTTCTCCGCGCCCGATTTCACCGCGCTGTAGATCGGGTTCAGCAGCCCGCCCTCGAGCACGGTGTAGTGCAGCGAGTTCGTGGCGCCGACGATGTTCTTGCCGACGTTGAACAGCTGGTTGCCCGCCCACGTGTCGATCGTGGAGCTGGGCGAGGCGATGGCGGACAGCGCCGTGCAGTTGGTCTGGTAGGTGTTCCAGACCATGCCCGCGTAGCTGTAGTCGATGTACGCGCTGCCCGGCTCGCCGTGGCCTTCCGGAGGGTCGATCGCGCCGACCATGCCGGAGCCGGGACGCTCGGGGTTCGGCGACTCACCGCAGGCCGCGGCGTTGGCCGACGGCGCCATGAGCACCGTCTGCAGGCCGAGGATCGTGATGACGGCGAGCATCGCGGCCCGCCGGCTCGGCTGCCTTCGCCCGCCAGGCTTGGGGCCTTCTTTGATACGCCGCTTCAGCGCGTGCCAGCCAGCGGCGAACGACAGGACGAACGCCAGCGTCCAGACTGTGTTCACGCGGCATCCCTGCCGGTACCACCCTTGCGGCCGGCCCGGGCGTGCCGGTCCGGGGAGTGTCCGTTGGCAGGTTGTCCGTTTCCGTTGTGCACTGCACCCTCCACCTCGCCGGTCTCGGACGCGAGCGGGTCCGGCGAGCCGAGGAGCTGCTCGTCGGTAAGGCCGACTTCGAGCTCGGCTTGGAGTTCGAAGTCGTGTTCCAGCTCGTCGTCCTCCGGTGGGGTGGGGACGTAGGGGGCGGGCGCTTCCTCGTGGGGTCGCACGAGGGCCGCGCCGGGCTTGGTGTGCGCGTCGGGGGAACCCGGGGTGGTGTCCATGACCGAGCGCAGCTGGTCGAGGTGGGGGCCGGAGAAGTCGACGCGGATGCGTTCCACGCCGCCGGCGCCGTCGCCGAAGATGAACTGGCGGGGTTCCACGTCGCGTTCCGTGCCGCGTTGCGCGCCGGGCCGGCGGCCGAGCGCGGCGACGACCTGTTCGTAGCCGACGCCGACGGGCACCTTGAGCAGGCGCAGGGCGTCGGCCTGGGCGTCGTCGTCGTCGAGGCGGCCGACGAAGACCGAGTCGAGCAGGGCGACGAAGCCCTGGATCTTCAGGAAGTCGGCCGGGATCTGCGAGGACAGCAGCACGCGGACGTTCCACTTTCGCGAGTCACGCGCGAAGCGGTTCATCAGCACGCGGCCGGTCGGGACCTCGGAGAGGAAGAACGCCTCGTCGATCCAGACGCCCTTGCGTTGTTCCTTCGGCTTCTCGTACACCGACCGCTGCGTGAGCCACGCCGCGAGGTTCAGCATCTCGACGCCGAGCGACTCCGCGTCCGTCCAGTACTCGCGCGGCACGCCGTCCTTGGGCAGGGTCAGGCCCGCCATGGTCAGCACGGTCATGCGATCGTCGCGCGTCTCGGAGTACGGGTCGGCGTCGCGTTCCGGGATGAGCAGCGCCATGCGTTCGCGCATCTCGTCGAGGAAGTCGGCGACCACGACGGCGTGCTCGTGGTGCTCGCTCGAGTCGCGGCGCAGCGCGTCGATGACCTGGCCCGGGTCGGCGTCGAAGCGACCGCCGACGGCGCGGACGGCGCGCAGCAGCACGATCCGCGTCTGCGCCATGCGCGACACCTCGTACGGCAGCACGCCCGTGAGCACGTCGAGCACCAGGCGGCGCCGGGTCGCGCCGGCGAGCGCCTTTTCGCGCCGCCACGAGCGTTCCGGGTCGTCCTCGTCCATGAAGTGCTCAAGCAGTGGATCGGCGACCACGCGGTACGGGTTGAGGATGCCGGGCTGCGCGTTGAGCAGGTTGATCGGCCGCGCGTACGGCCGCAGCTCCGGCAGGTCGCACAGCCGCGCCAGCGGGCCCGACGGGTCGAGGATCGTCCAGTGCGCCCCGGCGCGCAGCGTCTTGTAGACGATGCCGCCGCCGAGGAACGACTTGCCGCCACCCAGGCCGGCCACCATCGCGGTGAGGCCCGAGCCGTCGCGGATCTCCTGCGCCATCCACGGGTCCCACGCCACCGGCCGGCGGGTCGCGGTCACCGTCTCGCCGAGCAGGATGCCGCGCCGGTCGCCGACCTCCGCGGTGGCCGTGGGCACGGACGACGCCGTCCACACCACCGAGCCGCGGCGCATGTACGCCGCCGACGCCAGCGGCTCGCCCGGGATGAACTCCCGCGCCATCGCGTACTGGGCCTCGGGGTGCTCGATCGCGACCTTCGGCTTGTACAGGTCGAGCAGTTGCTGGGCGAGGCGCAGCGCGTCGCGCTCCGTCGGACCGGACACGGCCAGGCGCCACCACGAGCGCACGCGGGTGGCCAGCGCGGTGAAGCCCGACGTCATCTCGTCGTCGATCTCCAGCACGCGCCCGGCCTGGCGCGCAAGCGATTGCGGCGGCTCCAGCTCGTGCTCGTCGGTGTAGTGCTTGACCTGCGAGCGGACCTTGTTCATCTGGCGCTGCAGCTCACCCGCGACCTCTTCGGGCCGGCGCACGTAGATGCGCGCGGACACCTCGACGGCGGCGGGCAGGCGGTCGGCGTGCTGGATCCACGGGTCGTCGACCTCGGGGATCTGCAGGCCGTGCATCTGGCCGACGGTGAGCACGGCAAGGTGCCGCGACACGCCGGCGTTGGACCCTGTGCGGCCACGGACGGTGACCGTGGGCGCGTACGGGTCGGCGTGGAAGTCGGCTGCGTCGGTGAAGCTGGCGAGGTCCTCGGGCTCCCACGCGGCGCCCGGCACGGCCGGCATGTTGCGCGGTGCGGGCAGGCCCAGCGAGCACGAGCGGTGCATCAGCCAGGACATCTCCTCGGCGTGCACCGGCCGGCCCTCGAGGCCGGCCGTGCCGATCACCTGGTCGAGGTGCTCGACCTCGGAGTCGAGCGCCACCAGTTCGGCGTCGACGGCCTCGGGCAGGATCTTGCGCAGCACCGGGGCGGCGCGTTCGACGGCGCGGTCGACCATGCGCCGGGTCTGCACCTGGACGCCGAGGTAGACCTCTTTTTCGGCCATCGACCGGCCCATCAGCTGCTGCTGCTCGCCGATCAGGTAGTCGTCGAAGGAAAGGGCGCCCGGCACGTCCTGGGGACGGCCGACGGCGTTGTGCACGTGGGCCTCGGCCCACATGCGGATCGGGTACGGCCGGTTGGTCACGCGCAGGTGCAGCCAGCGGCCCTGCAGCTCCGCGTACTGGCCCGCGATGGCCGCGATCAGGTCGCGGCGCTGGGAGTCGGAGCGGAACGACCACCGCTGGGGCGCGAGCCGGTACCAGGCGTACACCTCGTGCCCGGTGCGCAGCAGGTGCCCGTCGATGCTGCGCGCCGCGATCGACGGCGTGTACGCGGGTATGGCCTGCTCACCGGGCAGCCTCTTGCCCGCCGAGGAGTTGTTCCTCGGCGAGGGTTGCCGGACCTGCTGCGGGGTTTCCCAGGCGCCCGTGGGCACGCTTCGATCCCGCTTTCCTCGGCTTCCGCCGCGACCGAACAACGACTACCTCCCGGCCCGAGCCGCGGGGCGGCTCCGGCGCGCTCGTGGTGCTCCCTGTGCTCCGGCCGAAACCCCGGTGCCCTGGCCGTAGCCGTGGTGCCGGTACTGCCGCCTCCTCTTGTGCTTCGGCAACGGGCGCTCGGCCCGCACGCGGATGCGGCTGGCGCTGACGGCGCCGCCCGTGCCCGCGGGCTTCTCACGCGGTGTGTTGAGCTCGCGGCCGGCCATCCCGATCACCGCGCCCAACGGGCGCTCGTGGCTGATCTTGGCGGTGATCAGCCGAGTGATCAGGATCGTGGCCACGAACGCCCACGCCGTGGAGAAGAATCCGAAGCTCCAGCCGGCCCACCGTTCGATGGTGAGCACGACCAGGAAGATGGGTATGCCGATGAGCCACGCTACGTAGCGGGCCCTCCAGGGAAAAGTCGCCTTCGGCGGGCCGAGCCAGACGGCGTCGACCCGGTAGACCTCGTCATCCGTCCTGATGCGCACGCCTGCTCCGCCTCAGCCCGTGAACAGGCCGGCGATCCACTGGCCCACGTTGACGCCGGCGCCACTGACCGCGAGTCCGATGATGGCGAGCGCGATGACGACACCCGCGAGCCTGCGCATGACACCGGCGTTGTCACCCTTGCCGCCACCGAGCCAGAGCAACAGGAGCGCGACGGCCAGCAACACCAGGGGGACGATGTTGTCGAGCAACCAGTTTCGGACGTTTCCGGTGCCGAGTTCGCCGGCAGCCAGCGTCTCGAGCGTGGTCATGGTGGTCATCGCGATACTCCCGGTGCGCGGACGGTCCCGCGCGCTTCTGGCTTCGGCGAAGCCTCGAACAACATCATGGCGTCACAAGGGGTAGTGGTCAAAGCGCGCTGTGTAAATGTCGACTTGTGGACACGGATGGGGCTGGGGTCGTCTGGGTCAGAATTCCTCGCCCTCCATCATGGGGGCAAGGGTGCTTGGGATTAACCCCGGCCACCCGGATTTCGCAGTGGACCCACGAACTCACCCTGCTGGAAGTGTTTTGCTCACTCTCGGTACTTCCCAAGTGGTCGATATCCGGCCGGAGCCAGTGTGGCATGCCCCATTCGGCCTCTCCGAGTGAGCCCGCAGTGTCACCGCCACGCTGCCCCAGGGTCGCCGGGAGCAGTGAGGCGCTCGTCACGATACGCG
This sequence comes from Amycolatopsis sp. NPDC051373, assembly GCF_040689465.1. Taxonomy (NCBI): domain Bacteria; kingdom Bacillati; phylum Actinomycetota; class Actinomycetes; order Pseudonocardiales; family Pseudonocardiaceae; genus Amycolatopsis; species Amycolatopsis sp. NPDC051373. The sequence goes on from NZ_JBFBAE010000024.1 coordinate 48,766, forward strand.
CAAGTCGGACCGGGATTTTCACTACATAGCGTGATTCCGGACATCGGGCACGAGAGGTGCCTTATCGGGAAGAGGTCACCGCTCGCGGAAACGCACCGGCCTTGACGACGGCGCGGCTCAGCGGCCGGCACAGCTCGGCGAGGCGGGCGGATTTTTCCCCACCCAGGTGCCGCCAGGGGCCTTCGGAGGCGGCGTTCGTGGCGGCCTCGACGCGCTCACGGAGGTCGGCACCCTTGTCCGTGAGGTCGCCGTCGGGGCCGATGACGCCCTGGCTCGCCAGGCGGGCGACCTCGGCGTCCCACTGCTCGTCGCTCCAGCCGCGCGTGCTCTTGGCCATGTGGGGCGTGAAGCCGGCTCCGCTCGCGACGTGCGTGACGAGGGCGGCCAGGCCGTCGAGGCCGTGGAGCATGAGGGCGGCGACGTGGGCGTCGCCGCGGTGCTCGCGCAGGAGCGTGAGGGCGTGCCAGAGGACGAGGTGCGGCTTTTCGGGCCAGGCGAGGCTCGCGTGGCCGGCGTAGAGGGCTCGGCCTTCCGGGCTGCAGCCGTCCGCGGCTTCACGCGCGAGCTCGGCGGCTTCGGCGGTGGTTTCGGCGTGGATCTCGTCGCCGAGGAGCCTGCTGAGGGCGGCGTCCACGGCGGTGAAGCGGGCTTCGGTGATTTGTTCGGGTGTGGCGAGGGTCCAGGCGCGCGGGATGTGGCGTTCGACGATCTCGGGGTTGAAGTTGTAGAACGTCGCGGCCACCACGCCGGCGTCTACCGCTCCCATGGGTGCCGAGCGGCTGGCGAAGTACGTCATGCGCCCGGGCCGGAGCCCCGCGGCGGTGAGGTGCTCTTCGGCTTCGGGGACGAAGTAGATCAGGGAGTGGAGGGTGTCGAAGGTGCCCTTGAACTTCTTCGCCGCTTCGGCTGCTTCGCCCATGGGCGGGATGCTACCGGGCGGTAGATGGTGGTGTCTTGGGGTTGGGGTGGGTTTTGGCCCGGGGCGGCAGAAGCCCCAAAGCAGGGCGGACGAGTTGGCGTGTAAGCCGGATCCTGTGCCCGGCGCGACCTCGCGGCCGGTCGGGCGACGGTCATCCATCTCGGCCTGCCGTTGCCGGCAGGCTCCAGCGGCCTACCCGCAGGCATCGGACGGGCCGTCCTCAAGCGCCTGCGCAGGAGCGGCAGCTCCCTCTTGGCCTTGCTCCGGGTGGGGTTTACCGAGCCACCCCGGTCACCCGGGGTGCTGGTGGTCTCTTACACCACCGTTTCACCCTTACCCCCGTCCGGAAACGGGGGCGGTCTGTTTTCTGTGGCACTGTCCCGCGGGTCGCCCCGGGTTGCTGTTAGCAACCACCCTGCCCTGCGGAGTCCGGACTTTCCTCGGACCGGGTCACCCCGATTCGCGACCGTCCAGCCAACTCGTCCGCCCCGGAATCGTACCCGCGCACCGCCGGACGGGCGCGCGGCGGGGCGAGCAGTTCGACGACGCCGAGCGTCACGATCACCGCCAGCGCCACGAGCTCCACGACGTTGATCAGGTCCACGGCCACCAGCTCCCTTCGCAAAGGGGAGTACGGACCCCGCCCAAAACCGGTTCAAGTCGATCAGCGCAAGGTCCTTTGTGGATGATCTCACGCCGTGGACGTGCGTTGACGCTGTTCAGGGCCGCTGTTTCACTCGCGGCATGTCCGCACCGGACCTGCAGACGAGTCCACGGGCTTCAGCCTCGCGCTGCTGCTGGCGACGCAGCGTCTCAAGGTGATCGCCGCGATCCATCTCGGGCTGTGGCACCCCGGTGTGCTCGCGAAGTTCGTCGCGAGCGCGGCTGGTTCAAGGACGAATTCACCAAACTGGGCGAACCGTGGCTCGAACACGACGAGCGCTACCGCCGCACGGAGGAGTTCATCACCGCCGTGCGCGAGCTCTGGACGAACGACCACGCCGAGTTCGGCGGCGAGGCCGCGTGTCCGACTGGTACTGCGGCAACGGCAAGGACTACGACGGCTTCACCGAACAGGTCGAAGACGTCCGCGCCATCGCGAATGGCCGCACTGTCCGATTCGGACTCAATGGGTTCGTCATCGCGCGCGAATCCGCCGGCGAGGCCGAAGCCGTGCTGCGCGAGATCATCGAGAAGGCGAACGCTGCTGCTCGGTTTCCTGCACTACCTGGAAGACGTGGAGCACTTCGGGAAGAACGTGCTGCCGGTGATCCGTGAGAAGGAACGCGAACTCGCTGAGTTGTCTGCCTAGGCTCCGCCTAGGCGTGCGGGCAGGGCTGCGGCAGCACGTTCAACAGCCGCTCACCGGTCGCCGGGTGGGCTCGATTAGCGTTCTCGCGTGCCCGAACCCCTCGCCGCGGTCGTCTCCCTTGTGCTCCTGGCCGTGACGCTGGGGTTCGCGATGGTGCGCCCGCGCGGGCTGCCCGAGGCGGTCGTCGCGGTTCCGGTCGCGGCGGTGGTGCTCGCCATCGGGCTCACCACGCCCGCGGCCGCGTGGCAACGGGTCGTCGAGATCCTGCCGACGATGGGGTTCCTGGCCGCCATCCTGCTCGTCAGCCACCTCGCCGCCATCGACGGCGTGTTCACCTGGCTGGGCAGCCGGCTGGCCGAAGTCTGCCGGGGTGAGCCCAAGCGGCTGCTCGTGCTCACCTTCGTCGCCGCGGCAGGCGTGACGGCGGTGCTCAGCCTCGACGCGACCGTTGTGCTCCTCACGCCCGTCGTGCTGGCCACGGCCGAGGGGCTCACGCTCGAGTCGAAGCCCCACGTCTACGCCTGCGCGCACCTCGCCAACTCGGCCTCGACGCTGCTGCCCGTCTCCAACCTGACCAACCTGCTGGCCTTCGCCGCGTCCGGGCTCACGTTCGCCGGCTTCACCGCGCTGATGGCGCTGCCGTGGCTGGTCACGATCCTGTTCGAGCTGGCCGTGTTCGCGAGGTTCTTCAAACGCGACCTCGAAGGCCCCCGCAGCGCCGAAAAGCCGCAGCACCGCGAGGCGCCGGTGTTCGCGCTCGTCGTGCTCGGCGTGATGCTCGTCGGCTTCGGCGTGGGCCAGCTCGTGCACGTCGAGCCCGTCTGGATCGCGGCGCTGGCGGCGGTCGTGCTCAGCGCGCGGGCGCTGGGCGAACGCAAGATCAAGCCGTGGCAGGTGATCACAGAGGCGTCACCGATGCTGGTGCTGTTCGTGCTCGGCCTGGCCATCACGGTGGAGGCCGTCGACGAACACGTGCTCGGCGGCGCCCTCAAAGCGTTCCTGCCCACGACGGCGGGGCTGCCCGAGCTGCTGCTCACCACCGCGATCGCGGCCGTGCTGGCGAACCTCGTCAACAACCTGCCCGCGACGCTGATCCTGCTGTCGGTGCTGGGCGACCACCCGAACACGGGCGTGCTGCTGGCCGTGCTGATCGGCGTGAACGTCGGACCGAACGCGACCTATCTCGGCTCCCTGGCGACGCTGCTGTGGCGCCGCGTGCTGGCCCGCCACGGGCACACGCCGAGGGTGAGGGAGTTCACGGCGCTGGGCGCGTTGACCACACCCGTCTCCCTCGCCGCGGCGACCACCGCGTTGTGGCTGGTGCTGCCCTGAGGGATTGCGGCGCGGCCAAGTGCGCCCGGAGCGTCCAGCAGCGGGTGCCGGAAGAGCCTTACGGGCCGGTGACGGAAGCTACGGCCGCGGCGGGATCGTCTGCCCCGGCTCCAGCGTGGGACCGCAGTCGTCGAGGCCGTTGCCGAAGCGGTAGGCCTCGACGTCCATCATGGTGGTCGCCGCGTAGCGCTGGACGGCCTGGAGCTTCGCCGGATCCTTCACCGCGTCCTTGCGGACCCAGTCGCCGTTGCGCAGGCCCGGGCCGGGGTAGATGAAGATCGGGTAGTAGTCGCGGTCGATGCGCGGGTCGAGGGAGATGCCGTTGCCGCCGGCCCACGGGCCCCACGAGTGGATGAAGGTGGGCTTGACCGTGTCGAACACGTAGTCGCGCAGGCCCGCCATGTTCTCGTCGTGCGTGAGGTCGGCGATGGGCGCGTTGACCAGGCCCGCCATGTCCACGAGCTGCAGCCGGCTGGTCATCGACGAGCCGCCGAGGTCCGGCAGCAGCAGCGACGCCTGCTGCAGGCCCAGCATGTCGGCGTAGGTGTTGAAGCCGCGGCCGAAGCGGTCGGCGATCAGGCACGCCGGCACGGTGGGGCTCTTGATGAACTCGTCGGACTGCTGCACGAAACCGACCAGCGACGGGATCGCCGCGGCCACCACGACCACGGACGCGACCGCGCGCCAGCGCACCTTCACCGTGCGCAGCAGCTCGCCGAACGAGAGCGTGCCCGCGAGCACGCCCAGCACCCACACCGGCGTAGCGAAGCGGAACTGCGCCATCCAGTCGGGCACCATCACGCCGAAGGCGATCACGCCGAGCGCGAAGGGCGTGATCAGCGCGGCCAGCGGGCGCCGCCACGGCGCCTTGCACAGCGCCCAGATCACGACCACCGCGAGCACGACCACGGCGGCGACACCGGCGTAGAGGATCAGGGTGCCGGGCCGGACCAACGACATCAGGTCGGGCAGACCCTGCTTCTTCGCCACCGACGGATTGGCGAGGAACCGGCCGCCGAACTCGCTGTGGCGCCACGCCACATAAGCGCCGAACGGGACCGCGAAAGCCACAATGGACAGCACTGCGTAGCGGAAGCTGACCCAGAAACCCTCGCGCCGCACGCCGTAGAGCAGGACGATCGGGTACGCGCCGGCGTAGATCAGGCCTTCCGGACGCGTCAGCGCGGCGAACGCCACGATCACGCCCGCACCCACCGCGACCTTCCACGTGAGCGTGCGTTCCTTGCGCACCGCGGTGAACAGCAGCACCGCGAGGCCGAGCACCGCGAACGCGAACAGCGAGTTCTCGAGGCCCGAAACCACCCAGATCACGAACGACGGGATGGTCGCCAGCGTGAGGCCTACGGCCAGCGTGACCGCCCACGCGTGGCGCGGGAAGATCTGGCGCGCGGTGACGTGGCACAGCGTGAGGATGCCGGCGGTGAACAGCAGGCCGAGCAGCTTCGGGAACAGCACGTAGTCGGGGATGCCGAACAGCAGGCCGTGGTCGAACAGGCCGACGAGCTTCCCGCCGGCGAGCAGGACCATCCACGTCGGGTCGGAGAAGCCCTCGACGGGCGGCGCGCCCGGCTGCAGGACGGGGCCGAGGCCGTCGGCCAGGCTGCGCGAGTAGGAGAACGTGATGGCCGCGTCGTCCACGATCCAGTGGCCGTAGCGCGTGGCGTGCCACGCGACCGCGGCGACACCGGCCAGCACCGCCAGCACGGAGGCGATCCAGCCGTGGCGCAGGCCGACGGCGGTCACGGGCGCGTCCTCGCCGGGGAGGTCGCGTTCGGATGCTTCGGTGAGTGCGCTAGCGGTCATTACCTCGTCACTGTTTCTACTCGCAGAGCTTGCCGAGAAACGCACGAGCCTGCGCCCCCCTGATGAGGATCCCGGGTGGAACCCGCGCCGCGGCGCCGCGGTCGACACAGCACTCTAGCCAATACCGGATCGGCGCCCGCTCACGCGTCGTCCTCCAGCGTGATCCGTCCCACATTTTCAGGGGTGGGAAACCGTCAGGACAGGTGTGAAATGTCGTTGGCGAGATGCACGGAGGAGTTGCCGTCCGGGTAGAACTCCACGATCGAGAGCGACGCCAGGTCCAGGTGCAGGCGGAACAGCAGGCTCGGGCCCGCGTCGAGCCCCATCCGCAGCAGCGTCTTGATGGGCGTGACGTGGCTGACGACGATGATCGTCTTCCCCTCGTACTGCTCGATCAGGTCGCGGCGGGCCTGGCCGACGCGCTCGTGGACCGCGTCGAAGCTCTCGCCCCCGGGCGGCGCGCACGACGAGTCGCGCAGCCAGCAGCGGTGCAGCTCGGGGTCGCGTTCGGCGGCCTCGGCGAAGGTGAGGCCCTCCCACTCGCCGAAGTCGGTCTCGATGAGGCCCGGGTGCGTGACGAAGCGGGTACCGAGCGCGTCGGCCACGGCCTGCGCGGTCTGCTTCGTCCTGGTCAGAGGCGAGGAGACGATGGGGGCGGCCTCGCCGTCTTCGGAGACGAGGCCCGGCCACGCGCCGAGCCGTTTCGCCGCCGCGGCCGCCTGGCCGCGCCCACGCTCGGTGAGCGGCACGTCGCCGCGGCCGGAGTAGCGGCGGTCGACCGACATCTCGGTCTGGCCGTGGCGCAGGAGCAGCAGTCGGGTGGGCGTGCCGCGCGCGCCGGTCCAGCCGGCCTTGGCGACGCGGTCGGCTTCGCCGGTGCCGGAGGTGGTCTTGACCTGCGGCTTGGTCTGCGCGGGGGCCTGGGGGGTGGCCTTGCCGGTGCCACTGTCCATCGCGACGTTGGCGAGGTGGTCGGCGTCGGAGTTCTCTGCGCGCGGGATCCACATGTAGGTGACACGATCGAACCCGTCCGCGAGTTCACGCGCCCGCGCGGCGAGCGGCTGCAGCGCGGCGTGCTTGATCTTCCAGCGGCCGGACATCTGCTCCACGACCAGCTTGGAGTCCATCCGCACGTCCACAATGGACGCGCCGGTCTCCGCCGCCGCGGTCAGCGCCGCGATGAGCCCGGAGTACTCCGCGACGTTGTTGGTCACCACACCGAGGAACTCGTGGCGCTCGGCCAGCACCTCGCCGGTGGCGGCGTCCTTCACGACCGCGCCGTAGCCGGCCGGACCCGGGTTGCCCCGGGATCCCCCGTCGGCCTCGACGACGACCCGGTCGGTCACAGGCCCGACTCCAACGTACGGACCAGGATCGCCCCGCAGTTCTCGCACTGGACGACGGTGTCCTCTGGCGTCGCCTTGATCTCGGCGATGGTGTTGCGGTCCAGCTCCAGCTGGCAGGCGCCGCAGCGGCGGGCGCGCAGCAGAGCCGCGCCGATGCCCTTGTGGTCCAGCACGCGTGTGTACAGCTTGAGCACCGGCTCCGGGAAGCGCGGCAGCAGCTTCGCGCGGTCTTCGTCGCGGCGGGCACGGGTGGTGTCGAGGTCCTTGAACTCCTCGTCGCGACGCTCCATCGCGGCCGCGACGCCTGCCTCGGCCTTGTCGACCTCGGCGCCGGTGCGCTGCGCGTCGAGCTCCAGGGCCTCGCGCTGCTCCATGAGCTCCAGCAGGTCGTCTTCGAGCGCGCTCTGGCGGCGGCCGAGCGTCTGCAGCTCGTGCTCGATGTCGGTCATCTGCTTGGCGTTGACGGAGCCCGACTCCAGCAGCTTGCGGTCGCGGTCCTCGCGGGCCCGCACCGACTCGACCTCCTTCTCCTGCCGGGCGATCTCGCGGTCGAGGTCCGACGCGGCGGTCTGCACGGACACCAGCGCGTCGCGCTTCTCGCGCACGGTCTTCTCGCCCGCGTCGATCTCGGCGAGCTCGGGAAGTGTGCGCCGGCGGTGCGCAGTGCGCGAAAGCTCGGCGTCCACCTTCGCGAGTTCGAGCAGCTGGCGCTGGACGGCGGGGTCGGCCTTCACGGTGCTCCTTGTGGAATTCGGGGGGGACTTGCGGTGTCAGCTGGCGGGGGTCGCTCGGACGGTCCACGGGTCGGTGCACCTCGTGGAGACGTGACTGTCGACGTTACCCGCAAAGGCCGCGTCGACAAGGGCCGAGGCCTGCTCGCACCAGGGCCATTCGCTGGCCCAGTGCGTGAGCCCGACCAGCGCGGGCCCCGCGGCGGCGAGGTGCTCACCGGCCGGGTGGTGGCGCAGGTCCGCCGTCACGTAGGCGTCGACGCCCTCGGCGGTGGCGCGCGCGAGGTAGGAGTCGCCCGCGCCGCCGGACACCGCGACGGTGCGGATCGGCCGATCCGGATCCCCCGCGCCCAGCACGCCCGGCACGGTGGCCGGCAAGGCCTCGGCGACGCGCTGCACGAACACCGCGAACGGCTCGGCTTCGGCCAGGTGCCCGATCCGCCCGATGCCCGTGCGGCCACCGGGTTCCTGCGGGTCGAGCGGCCGGTCGACGGTGAGGCCGATGGTTTTCGCGAGCGCGTCTGACACGCCGGGGTCGGCCGAGTCGGCGTTGGTGTGCGCGCAGTAGAGCGCGCGGCCGCCGCGGATGAGGCGGTGCACGAGCCCGCCCTTGACCGTGTCGGCGGGCACGCCGTGCACCCCGCGCAGTAGCAAGGGGTGGTGCGCGACGATCAGCTGCGCGCCCAGGTCCTCGGCCTCGGCCACCGTCTCCTCGACGGGGTCGACGCAGAACAGCACCCGCGTGACTTCCTCCGCCGGGTCCCCGCACACGAGCCCGACGGCATCCCACTTCTCCGCGAGGCGCGGCGGGTAGTGGCGTTCGAGGACGTCGAGGATCTCGGCTAGGGCAGGCACCACGGGATCTTCCCACGACGGCGGCGGCGGACCCGGGACCCCGAGGCGGCGCGACGCCCCCGGCGTCCGAGAAGTCACCGGGGGCGTTCGCCCTCCACCGTCGATCCACCGCCGGGCGGTGAAGGTCGGAACCCGGCCGCCGCACCGGGTCGGGGCACCAGGGCGGCGGCCGGGAGCTGGGTGAGGGTTGGTCAGGTGTGGGTGGAGTTCTCGGCGGGGCGGTCCTCCGCAGCTCGATCCTCGGCGGCTCGATCCTCGGCGGCTCGATCCTCGGCAGGCCTTGCCTCGGCGGGCCGTTCCTCAGCAGGCTTTGCCTCGGCGGGCCGGGCCTCGGCGGTGTGGTGGCCGGCGGCGCGGTGGCGGCGGGCCACGAGGATCGCGAGGCGGATCAAGGCGTCGCCGCATTGGGCGGCCTTGGCGAGGTCGTCGATGGTGCGCCCTTGTTCGACGCCGGCCAGGGCCCACGCGGCGAACTCGGCCACGGTGCGCCGCCCGGTCTCGTCGATGACCTGGCCGGTGTCGCGGTCGGTGTCGACTTCGAGGCCGTCGTCAGTGATCCACCAGCCCACGGTCATCGCCTCGTCCGGAAGCACAGGCGGCAGTCGCGGGACTTGTCGCGGTCGTCGCCGAGTTCGTCCGATGACAGTTCGGACCGGAACGCCCAGCGCGCCGGGATCATGAAGCTGTTCAGCACACAGCCGGGCTGGAAGGTGCCGCGATCGGGGTCTTCGAATTGCGATCGCAGGTATCGGTGGTTGCGGGTGTCGACTGCCCAGAAGTGCACCGCGTACAGCCCACGCTCGACCATCGCCGGCGACAGTTCGCCCGAGATCCTGGTGCCCATCCGACCCCCTCGCCATACCTCAGACATCCGTGCGCTCCAGCTGGTGCCGCCCTGGTGCCAGCGGTGCCGCGTGAAGCCGGGAGACTATGATCGATGGCACCGTTCGGCACAATGCACCGATCGGGGTAACCGTTCGCCACGCTGTGTGTGGTTTTCTGTGGCGCATGGCTGGGACCACTCCGAGAGCGCGCGCCGTCGGCGCCGAACTCCGCAGAGCTCGCGAAGACGCCGGGCTCAGTGCGCGCACGCTGGCCGCGCGAATCGGAGTAGCGCACACCACCATCGGCCGCTGGGAGTCCGGCGAGCGGAACCCTCGGCCGATCGACGTGGCGACGGTGCTCGGGGCGCTCGGCACAGATCCCGACCTGCGCGAAGAACTGGTGGAGCTCGCCCGCGACAGTGACGGCAGGCACTGGGTCGCCTCAGGCCTGCCCGAGCAGCAACGCCAGCTCGCCGCGTTGCTGGAGCTGGAGCGCGATGCGGCGCGAATCGTGAACGTCTCGCCGCTGATCGTTCCCGGCCTGCTCCAGACCTCGGCGTACGCGCGCGCCATCATCGGTGCCGGTGGGGTGCCGGCGAGTGACGTCGAGACCCGGGTCGCGGTTCGGATCGGACGCCGCGACGCGATCACACGGCGCGAGCGCCCGGCGAAACTGCTCGCCCTGTTCGACGAAACCGCCCTGGGCAGGAACATCGGCGGCCCGGCGGTCATGGCGGAGCAGCTGCGCGCGCTCGATGAAGCGAGCCGCTGGGGCAACGTCACGGTGCGCGCTATCCCGGAGTCCGCGGGCTGGCACCCCGCACTGGAAGGGCCGTTCGTGCTGCTGGAGTTCGCCGACCGGACACCCGTGGTGCAGATCGAGAACCGGCGATCCGCTCTGTTCTTCCACCAGCCCGCCGACGTCGAGGCCTACCAGCTGGCGATCGATAGAGTTCAGGACGTTGCGATGAGTCCTGAAGAGACACGAACGCTCATCGCTGAGGTCCTCGGCAACTTGGAGACAGCGGCATGAAACAGCAGCATTTCACCGGCTGGCGGAAGTCGAGCCGGTCGCAGAACACCTCGGATTGCGTGGAGGTCGCCGTGGCGACCGACCTCGTCGGGATCCGCGACACGAAGGACCGGCCGGCCGGGCACCTGACGGCCACGCGTGACGGCTGGTCGGCGTTCCTGGCACAGCTCGGACGCTGACCCGTAACGGAAAACCCCGGAGAAAGCCCTCCAGCGATCCGAGAACCCTGGAGGGCTTTCTCGTGTCCGAACCACCCACCCGAGCCACCCACCCGAGGAGTGAAGGAAACCCGTGCTGACTGTCGTGTTCGTGTGTTCAGGCAACATCTGCCGCTCGCCGATGGCGGAGCTGGTGTTCCAGGCGAAGCTCGCCGAGGAGGGGCTGGCGGACGTCGTGAAGGTGTCGAGTGCCGGCACCGGGCCGTGGCATGCCGGGGAGCCCGCGGACCGGCGGGCGCAGGCAACACTCCGCGCACACGGTTACCCGACGCAGCACGTCGCGTCGGAGGTGAATGACGAAGACTTGGAGGCCGATCTGCTGCTGGCTGCGGATGAGGGGCACCTCGACTTCCTGCGCGGGCGCGTCGAGGATCCGGCGAAGGTGCGGCTGCTGCGTGAGTTCGATCCGTCGGCGAAGGTCGGCGCGGAGGTGCCGGACCCGTATTACGGCGGCGACGAGGGCTTCGAGGAGGTGCTGGCGATGATCGAGCGCGCGATGCCTGCCGTTCTCGACTGGGTGCGCGCGCACGGTTAGGGCCGGTTTGTCCCGGGGAAATCACAGGTGGGAGAGGTCGCCGCGCGCCCGGTGGGGGCGACGGCCTACCGTGGAGGGGTGCGGTTGCGGTTTCTGCTCCGGCCCGGCTGGCTGGCACTGACGGTGGTGGTGTTCACCTTCGCCGTCTGCTGCTACACCCTTCTCGCGCCCTGGCAGTTCCGGCGCGACGCCGAGCAGGAGGCCCAGAACAACGCGCTCACCGCGTCGTTCACGGCCCAGCCGGCGCCCGCCGCCCAGCTGATGCCGGCCGACGCGACGCCCGACCAGCAGACGGAATGGCACCTCGTGTCGATCACGGGCACGTACCTGCCGTCGGCGGAGGTCGTCGCGCGGTTGCGGACCGTGCAGGGTGAGGCCGCGTTCGAGGTGCTCACGCCGTTGCGCGCGCCCGACGGGACCGTCTATCTCATCGACCGCGGTTACGTGCGGCTCGACGACCAGTCGGGCGTGCTCCCCTACGCCGCCGCGCCCGGCGGCCAGGTCACCGTGGTCGCGCGCGTGCGCAGCGACGAGGTGGACCCGAAGCACCGCGACGCGTTCTCCGACGCGTCGACGAAGGGGAAGCTGCAGAGCTACACCGTCGACTCGCAGGTGGTGGCGCGCTCGTCCGGCCTGAAGATCCGGCCCGGCTACTTCCAGCTCGACCAGAACCAGCCCGGTGTGCTCGGCGCGCTGCCACTGCCGCAGCTGGACTCGGGGCCGTTTTTCTCCTACGCGTTGCAGTGGCTGGCGTTCGGCAGCATGGCGCTCCTGGGCTGGCTGTACTTCACGATCCGGGAGCTCAAGCCCGGTGGCGCCCTGACCACGGAGAAGCCGGAGCGCACGCGCCGCAAGTCCGTGGCGGAGATGCTGGCCGAGGACGAAGACGAGTTCACCCCCTCGGCGTAGCCAAAGCGGCAGCCAAGTGGTCTCCTGCTCCAGCCTGGAACTGGCCCTGTTTCGGGGCCACTTCGTCGGGCGATACTCGGTGTCATGCTGATCCACCCCTGGGACGCCGGAGACGACGCGGAATGGCGGCAGTGGCTCAAGAGCCACGACTTCGGCCAGCTCGTGGCCGGCGGCCGCGGCCGAGACCTCCCGGTGGTCGTCCCGACGCACTTCACCTTCGACGGAGAGGCCACGGTGTGGCTTCACCTCGCGCGGCCCAACCCGGTGTGGCCGCTGCTGGAGGAGCACCCGCGAGCCTTGCTGACGGTGATCGGCGAGTACACCTACATCCGGTCGGACTGGAACACCGCGGACGATCCGGCAGTGGGCGTGCCGACGTCGTATTACGCGACCGCGCAGCTCGCCTGCGACGTGCGGATCGTCGACGATCCGGCCGAGAAGGCGGAGGTGCTCAACCGGCAGCTCGGGCACTTCGAGCCGGGCAGCGGCCGCACGCCGGTGTCCTCGGTCGACGCCCCCGACCGGCGGCTGCTGCCGGGGATCCGCGGGATCGAGCTGACCGTGACGTCGGTGCAGGCGAAGTTCAAGTACGGCGGCAACAAGACGCCGGCCGACCGGGAGCGGATCTCGGGGAAGCTGGCGGCGCGGGGCGGGCCGTTGGACGCGGCCGCACTGGAGCACCTTCAGCGGCGCAGCTGACTCACTTGCGACTGATTCACTTGCGACGACGTCGGCGCGCGCCGACGAGGACGGCCACCGTCACCGAAGTCGCGCCCGCCAGCCAGCCGACGACCCGCGACAGCTCCACCGCGCGCGTGACGTGACCGGCGTCCGGGTTACGCCCGACACCCAGCACGGGCAGCTCCACCACCCCGTGCGGGTACACCGTGCGCCCGCCGACGCGGATCTCCAGCGCACCGGCGAACGCGGCCTCCACGCGGCCCGCGTTGGGGCTCGGGTGGGCGATCGTGTCCCGCCGCCAAGCCCGCCACGCGCCGCCGGCGGAGCCGCCGACGACGGGAGCGGCCAGCACGGTGAGGGCGGCCGCGATACGTGTCGGCACGAGGTGGACGAGCTCGTCGAGCCGGGCGACCAGCCAGTGACCCCCCGAGCCGCGCGCGAGGACGCTGATGGTCCGCGACGCGAGCAACCCCGGCACTCCGGCAAGCGCGCCCCACAGCAACGGCGCGACGACCACTTCGGACGTGTTCTCGGCCAGAGTTTCCACGGAGGCACGGGAAAGCGCGATCATGCCGAGGCCGTCGGCGACGCGCGGGTCCAGTTCGGACAGTGTCCCGCGCGCGGGTTCGAGGCGGCCTTCTTCGAGGTCGCGCGCGAGCTCAGTGCCCTGCGTCGCGAGGCCGGCGGCGCCGACGACCGCCCAGGTCGTGACGGCCGTGACCACGGCCTGCACCACGGGACGGTCGCGCACGGCGCGTTCGGCGACCAGGCCGACCGCAACGGCGCCACCCGCCAGGCCGAGGCCGGCGACGGCAACGCGGGCGGACATCGAGGCGGCGAACTCTCCGGCGGGCGCACCGACAGCTTCGGCGCCGGCCGTGTGCACGACCGCAGATTCCCCAGGCATCCCAACTGCAACACCGCCCCCCGCGCGCAGCGCAGCGGCGGAATCCCCGCCCCGCCCAGCGCCGGAGCCCAGCGTCGCCAAGCGGCGGAACGCCGTGACGGGCGGGCGGCGGCGGGGGTTGCCGATGACGCCGTCGGCCGCCAGGCCGAGCATCAAGCCGATCGCGCGTGCCGCGCTCACCAGTAGCCCCCCGGGAACGTGGTTTCCGGTGCCGCCGCCGGGTCGGCGCCCGGCCGGCGAAACGCCGGTGATTTCAGTGCCTGTGATTACTGCTCGCCGAGATTACTCGACACCGCGGCGGCGATTTCGTCCCGTGCCTGGTCCACGATGTCGCGCATCGCGCGCTCGGCTCGATCGGCGTCGCCGGCATCCACGGCCACGGCCACCTCCACGTGCAGCGCGACGGCTTCGGGCTGCGGTTCCTCGGGCATCAGGCCGTGGGAGGTGCGGCCCGCGAGCACCTCGGCGACCACCGAGGACAGCTGCGCGAACATCGCGTTTCCCGAGGCGGTGAGCAGCAGGTCGTGGTACGCGATGTCGTGGCCGAGGAACGTCGTCAGGTCGCGCGCCCGCGCTGCCTCCTCCAGGCGGTGGCCCAGCGCGCGCAGCCGGCCGCGGTCCTCCGGCGTCGCGCGCAGCGCCGCGAACCGCGCGGCCGACGGCTCGACGCCCGAACGCAGCTCAGTCAACGTCCGCAGCGCCGCCGCGCGCCCGGAGCCATCGAGCTGCCAGCGGATCAGGCGCGGGTCGTAGTGGTTCCACCCGGCCGGATCGCTCACGATCACGCCGACGCGGCGGCGGCTCGTGGTGAGCCCCATCGTTTCCAGCACGCGCACGACCTCGCGCGCCACCGTGCGCGAGGCGCCGAAGCGTTCCTGCAGCTCGTCGGAGCGCAGCACGGCGCCGGGCGCCAGCTCGCCGTTGGCGATCGCCGCGCCCAGCACGGCGAGGACTTCCTCGTGCCGATCGCTCCCCATCCGGCCAACTTACCGCTCTGATTCGATTAAGTACTACTTCTTCTTGAATAAGTAGTACTTTTGGGCTTGACTCGTGCGGACCCAAGGAGGTGCGGATGACCGTCATCGTCGTGATGGGCGTTTCCGGCTCGGGGAAGACGACGGTCGGCGAGGCGCTGGCCGAGCGCCTGGGCGTGGAGTACGCCGAGGCCGACACCTTCCACCCGAAGGCCAACATCGAGAAGATGACCGCCGGCCACGCGCTGACGGACGCCGACCGCGAGCCCTGGTTGCAAGCGATCTCGCACTGGATCGCGGCGCACCAGGAGTCCGGTGGAATCGTGTCGTCGTCCGCACTGAAACGCCGCTACCGCGACGAGCTGAGAGCCGGCGGCAGCGTCTGGTTCCTCCACCTCCACGGCGATCGCGATGTGCTCGCCGAGCGCATGCAGACCCGCAAGGGCCACTTCATGCCCGTTTCGCTGCTCGACTCCCAGCTCGCGGACCTCGAACCGCTGCAGCCGGACGAGCCGGGCTACGTCGTCGAGATCACCGAACCTCCCGCCGCCCTCGTCGAGGCGGCGCTTCACGCGTTCCAGGAGCGTGCATGACCACCCTCGCCGCCGGCTGGACCGGCCACGACACCCGCCTGATCCTGGCGACGGTGCTCGCCATCGCCGTGATCGTGGTGCTGATCAGCAAGCTGAAGCTCCACCCGCTGCTGGCGTTGACGATCGGCTCCGGCGTGCTCGGCATCGTGGCCGGCATGCCCGTGGACAAGCTGTTGAAGAGCTTCGAAAGCGGCGTCGGCAGCACGGTCGCTTCGGTCGGTTTGCTGATCGCGTTCGGCGCGATGCTCGGCAAGCTGCTGGCCGACTCCGGTGGTGCGGACCGGATCGTGGACACGATCCTCGGGCGCGTGCACGGCGCCGGGCTGCCGTGGGCAATGGCGCTGGTGGCCGCGTTGATCGGGCTGCCGATGTTCTTCGAGATCGGCCTCGTGATGCTGATCCCGGTGGTGCTGCTGGTCGCCAAGCGCAGCGGGAAACCCGTGCTGCTGCTGGGAATCCCGGCGCTCGCGGGCCTGTCCGTGCTCCACGGGCTGATCCCGCCGCACCCCGGCCCGCTGGCCGCGGCGGGCGCGCTCGGCGCCAACGTGGGCATCACGCTCGCACTCGGCCTGCTCGTCGGCATTCCGACGGTGGTCATCGCCGGCCCGCTGTTCGGCCGCGTCGCCGCGCGGTGGGTGCCGGACGCCACGCCGCCGCAGCGCTTGGTGCCCGAGTCGGAGAGCACCGAGGTCGACAAGCGGCCCAGCTTCGGCGCGACGCTGACCACCGTCCTGCTGCCCGTGGCGCTGATGTTGCTGAAGGCGCTCTCGGACATCCTGCTGGGCAAGGAAAACGCCGTGCGCCGCGTGCTCGACTTCGTCGGCGACCCGCTGGTGGCGCTGCTGCTCGCGGTCCTCGTCGGTTTGGTCACGCTGGGCCGTCCGGCGGGCCTGCACCGCGCGAAACTGTCGTCGATCATCAGCGACTCTCTCGCCCCGATCGCCGGCATCCTGCTCATCGTGGCCGCGGGCGGTGGCTTCAAGCAGACGCTGGTGGACGCCGGCGTCGGCGGCGTGATCACCAACCTGTCCACCGGCGCCCACCTGTCGCCGCTGCTGCTCGGCTGGCTCGTCGCCGTGGCGATCCGTCTGGCGACGGGCTCCGCGACCGTCGCCACCGTGTCGGCCGCCGGCATCGTCGCGCCGCTCGCTGCCACCCTCGACCCGACGCACAACGCCCTGCTGGTGCTGGCCATCGGCGCCGGTTCACTGTTCTTCTCACACGTGAACGACGCCGGGTTCTGGCTGGTCAAGGAGTACTTCGGGATGTCCGTGGGGCAGACGCTGAAAACCTGGTCGGTGATGGAGACGGTGATCTCGGTGGTGTCGATCGCGTTGATCCTGCCGCTGGGCGCCTTGCTCTAGGGAGTGCGCGACGGGTAGGCGCCGTTGAGGGCCCAGGCCGGGTATTCGAGCGGCAGCGCGCTGACGGCGTCCAGCTCGGCGAGATCCTGCCCGGTGAGCTCCAGATCGACGGCGGCGAGGTTCTCGTGCAGCTGGTCGGGCCGCTTGGCGCCGACAATCACGCTGGTCACGCCGCGTTGCGCGAGCACCCAGGCCAGCGCGACGCGGGCGACGCCGACATCGTGGCGCTCGGCGACCTTGCGCAGGGCGTCGACGATGTCGTAGCCGCGCTCGCGGTCGAGCGGCGGGTTGTCGGCCTGGGCGCGGCGGCCGGAGGCGTCTTGGCTGTCGCGCGTGAACTTGCCGGAGAGGAAGCCGCCGGCCAGCGGACTGTAGACGAGCAGGCCGAGCTTCTCCTCGTTGACCAGCGGCAGCAGCTCGCGCTCGAGATCACGGCCGACGAGCGAGTAGTACGCCTGCAGCGACACGAACCGCGGGTAGCCGCGCAGGTCGGCGACGCCGAGGGCCTTGGCGAGCTGCCAGGCGTAGGTGTTGGACGTGCCGACGTAGCTGATCTTGCCCTGGCGGACGGCGTCGTCGAGGGCGGCCAGGGTCTCGTCGAGCGGCGTCAGGTGGTCGTGGGCGTGGATCTGGTAGAGATCGATGTGGTCGGTGCCGAGGCGGCGCAGGCTGTCGTCGATCGCGTTCCTGAGGTGCAGCCGGGAGAGCCCCACCTCGTTGGGGCCGGCGCCCATGCGCGAGTACGCCTTGGTGGCGAGCACCACGTCGCGGCGGCGGCCCTTGAGGATCTTGCCGAGGATCTCCTCGGTCTCACCGCGGGCGTACATGTCGGCCGTGTCGATGAGATTCACGCCCTGGTCCAGGGCGATGCCGACCAGTTCGTCGGCAGCCTTGAGGTCCAGTCCGCCGATCACGTTCCACGGCGCGGTGCCCGAGCCGCCGAACGTCATGGTGCCGAGTGCGATCCTGGACACGAAAGTTCCGGTGGCGCCGAGTTGTTGGTATTGCACGGAGGTTCCTTTCTTCGGTGCCTTCAACGCTAGGCAGAGCGGAGGGTGCCGACCATGAGTGAGCGTTCGGAGCTCGTGCTGGATCGTCCGGACCCACTTGCGGACGTCCTGTCGATGGCGGCCGTGCGCCCGGCTCTCCCGGCCCGGCTGACGGCGGGCGGCGAATGGGCGGTGCGGTTCGGCGGCTCGCACCCCAAGGTGATCACCGTGACGGCGGGCTCGTGCTGGCTGCTCCCTGAAGGCGGCGCCCCGGTCTCCTTGGCCGCCGGCGACACCTACCTGGTCGGCCGCGACGCCGCGTACGTCACGGCCAGCACGCCGGACGTCGCGCCGGTCGAGGCCCGCAGCGTGTTCACCGGCACCGACGGGCACACCGGAGCCGCCTCGGACGTCACCCTGGTCGGCGCCACCCTGGACTTCGCCGACCCCGCGGTGGCGGTGCTGCTGGAGGACCTCGGTTCCTCGATGCGCATCACCGATCCGGACACGGCGCTGAGCTCGACACTGCGGCTGCTCGCGTTCGAAACCACCGGCCGGCCGGGCGGTGGCGCGATGCGTGAGCACCTCACGCAGATCCTCTCCCTGCACGTGCTGCGCGCGCTCCTCGGCGCGGGCGCGCAACCCGCGTGGCTGTCGGGCTTCCGCGACCCCGCGATCGGCGCCGCACTGGCCGCGATGCACCGGCGTCCCGCGTTCGGCTGGACGGTCGCCCGGCTGGCGGCCGAGGCGCGCCTGTCGCGCACGGTGTTCGCGACGCGGTTCAAGGCCCTGGTGGGGTTGTCGCCGATGGACTACCTGCTGCACCGGCGGATCTCCGGCGCGACCCGGGAGCTGGCCGAGGGCCGCACGGTCGCATCCGTGGCGGCGCGCTGGGGGTACGGCTCGGAGAGCGCGTTCAGTGCGGCGTTCAAGCGGGTGACGGGTCGGTCGCCGGCGAGCAGCCGAACTCGCTGATCAGCACAAACACCACCCCCTGATTCGAGCGCGGGTTGACAGGTGACCTTTTGGTCACCTATCCTCGTCGTGTGCCTGACGACGACCTGGTGTTCAAGGCGCTGGCGGATCCGACCCGCCGGGGTCTGCTGGACCGGCTGTTCGAGCGTGACGGCCGCACGCTCACCGAGCTGGAGTCCGAAGTGGACATGACGCGGTTCGGGGTGATGAAGCACCTCAAGCTGCTCGAGGAGGCCGGCCTCGTCGTAACGCGCAAGGAGGGGCGGGAGAAGCTCCACTTTCTCAACCCCGTACCGATCCGGGAGATCCACGACCGGTGGATCGACAAGTACACCGAGCGCCACCTGTCGGCGCTGATGGAGCTCAAGAGCGATCTGGAGAGGGAGCCACCGAAATGACCGAGACCAAGACCGTGCAGGTCAACCGCGTGTACATCAAGGCGACGCCGCAGGCGATCTGGGACGCGATCACCAAGCCGGAGTGGACGCAGAAGTACGGGTACTCAGGGCTGGCCGAGTTCGACCTCAAGACGGGCGGCAAGCACCGCACCAAGCCGACGCAGGAGTTCATCGACGCGGGGTTCACGAGTGACCTGTTGGACGGCGAAGTGCTCGAGTCCGACCCGCCGCGCAAGCTCGTGATCACGTGGAAGCTACTGATGGACCCGAGCCTCGTCGCGGAGCCCTACACCACGCTCACGTACGACATCGAGGAAACCAAGACCGCCGGGACCAGACTGACCGTGACCCACGACGTCACGGACGCACCCGGACACGCGGCACTGGCGTCGGGGGCGATGGAGAACGTCGACGCCGGGCCGGGAGAGAACGCCGGTGGCGGCTGGGCCTGGGTGCTTTCCGACCTCAAGTCCGTGCTGGAGACCGGGAAGAACATCGTGGGCTGACCCCGGCCGACGACGACGGCGGCGGCGTCCACACGGGACACCGCCGCCGAACGCGTCAGATCCGTTGAGTGGCGGCCTTCAGCGCGGCCTTGGCCGCCGCGGAAGCACCCAGCTCGTCGAGGCCGAACAACGCCGCGCCGACGACCGGGTTCACGTCGACCACCCGTACCACCGCCCGCGGTGCCACCTTCAGGCAGCGCCGCTCGATCTCCGAGATCACCGACGGGCCGACGCCCGTGAGTACTCCCCCGCCGAGCACCACCTCGGGTGCGGACTGGGTCAGGTCCAGCTGCCGCAGGATCACCGCGGCGAACACGCTGACCTCCTCCACGAACCGCGTCACGACCTGCTGCGCGACCTCGTCGCCGCCGGCGGCGACGTCGAACAGCAGCGGGCACAGCCCGTGGATCCGGGCGGAGTCGATCTCCTTGAAGTGCAGGCCCTGCACCACGTCGAACACTCTCGAAACACCGAAGAAGCCCGAAACCGCCGCCTGCAACGCGGTAGAAGGCCCGCGGCCGTCTTCCGCGCGCACGGCCCACCACAGGGCTTCCTCACCGAGGCGGTAACCGCCGCCCCAGTCGCCGGAGATCTTGCCCAGCGCGGGAAAGCGGTGCACGCGCCCGTCCGGGCCGACGCCGGCGCCGTTGATCCCGGCGCCGCACACCACGGCCACGCCCGTGCCGTCGGAGCTGCCCGCGCGCAACAGCGCCAGCACATCGTTGCCCACATGCAACGTGGAGCTCCAGCCGCGCGCGAACAACGCGACGTGCAGCGCCTCTTCCTCACGCGGAAAGTCCAGCCCCGCGAGGTAAGCCGAGGTGTGCACGCCGAACGGCCGCGTCGCCGGCAGACCCGCCGACGTCAAGGCCGAAAGAACCAGTGTCTCCAGCGCCGCGACGCAGCCGTCGACGCCGACGTTCTGCGGCGAGGCGCCGGGGCCGCGCGATTCGGCGAGCACACCGCCCTCGCGCGACACCACGAGCACCTCGGTCTTGCTGTTCCCCCCGTCGATCGCCACGACCGCGGGCCCGGCTTCGCTCATCCGCGCGCCCACGGCAGGAAATCGCGGTTGATCGACACGAGGGAATCGGCCAGCTGGTCGGCCTTGGTGTACTGGCCGACGAGCGGGTGGGCCAGCAGCGCGTCGGCCACCCGGTCACGCCCGCCCTTCACGGCGGCGTCGAGGGCGAGGTGCTCGTAGGCCGTGACCGCGGCGATGAGGCCGGCGAAGCGCGGCTCCACCGTCGGCTGCGGAATCGCCCGAGCACCATTCGGATCCACAGTGGACGACACCTCGATCACCGCGTCGTCGGGCAGGAAGGAGAACGTGCCGTCGTTGCGCACGTTCACCACGTGCTCCTCGGCCGGCCCGCCCGCCGTCAGCGCGTGCACGAGTTGCACGGCCGCCTCCGAGTAGTACGCGCCGCCGCGCTTCTCCAGCGAATCAGGCTTGGTGACCTGCTCCGGGTCGAGGTAGATCTTCAGCAGCTCCTCCTCGACGTCGCTCACCACCTCGGCGCGCGGGCGTTCCGTGAGCTGCTTGGCCACCTGCGCGTCGTGCGAGTAGTAGTACTTCAGGTAGTACGACGGCACGGCGTTCATCCGGCGCATCCACTCGACGGGCGCGGTCACCTCCTCGCCCAGGAACTCCGCGTGCTTGTCCAGCAGCTCGGGCAGCCGGTCGACGCCGTCGACGAGCACGCCGCGCTCCCAGCTCAGGTGGTTGAGTCCGGTGTGGACGAGCCGCACGTCTCCCGTGGACGCGCCGAGCAGCTTGGCGAACTTCCGCTGTAGGTTGATCGCAACGTTGCACAGCCCCACCGCGCGGTGGCCTTCCTGCAGCAGCGCCCGAGTGACGATGCCGACGGGGTTCGTGAAGTTCACGATCCACGTGTCGTCACCCGCGACCTTGCGCACGCGCTCGGCGATGTCGAGCACCACCGGCACCGTGCGCAGGGCCTTCGCCAAGCCGCCCGCGCCGGTCGTCTCCTGGCCGACGCAGCCGCACGCGTGCGGAAACGTCTCGTCCGACGCCCGTGCCTTCTGCCCGCCCACCCGCAGCTGGATGAGCACGGCCGACGCGCCTTCGACACCTTCTTCCAGGTTCGCGGTGGTGCGGACCCGAGCCGGGTGCCCGGCGTGGTCGAGCAGCCGCTGACTGAACCCGCCGACGGTCTCCACGCGGTAGGCGTCCGGGTCGATCAGCACGATCTCGTCGACATCCAAAGTGGACCTGCGGCCCGCGATGCCGTCGACCAGTTCCGGCGTGTAGGTGGACCCGCCACCGACGACTGCCAGCTTCATCCCTTGACTCCCGTGAACGTGATGCCCTTGACGAACGACTTCTGCGCGAACACGAACAGCACGATCACCGGCGCCATGATCAGCGCGGTCGCGGCCATCGTGAGGTTCCACTCCACGTGGTGCATGCCGCGGAACGAGGCGATGGCCAGCGAAAGCGGCCAGTTGTCCTGGTTCTCACCGGTGTAGAGCAGGGGCCCGAAGTAGTCGTTCCAGGTGAACAGGAAACAGAACATCGCGGTGGCCGCGATTCCGGGCTTGGCCATCGGCAGCAGCACCCGCGTCATGGCCCGGAACTCGTTGCAGCCGTCGATCTTCGCCGCTTCCAGGTAATCCTTGGGGATGGTAAGGAAAAACTGGCGCAGCAGGAAGATCGAGAACGCGTCGAAGAAGAAGTACGGCACGATCAGCGGCACGAGCGTGCCGGTGAGGCCCATCCGCACCCACAGGTCGTACAGCGGCACGACGGTGACCTGCGGCGGCAGCATCATCGCAGCCACCGTGAGCATGAAGAACAGGTTCTGCCCGCGCCACTTGAGCTTCGCCAGGCCGTACGCCGCCGGAATGGCCGACACGAGCGCGCCGACCGTCGCGAGCGACGAGTACAGCAGGCTGTTGCCGAAGTACTCCAACAGCGGCGCTTTCTTGAACACCTCGACGAAGTTCTCGAAGTGCCATTCCGTGGGCCACAGGCTCGACGTCATCGCCTGGTCGCTCTTCATCACCGCGGTGAGGAACACGAACAGCAGCGGCAGCACGAAGATCACGCCGAGCGCGATGCCGATGGCGTGGGTCGCGATGAAGCCGAGGCGCTTGTCCCACTGGCGCTTGAACTGCACGCGAGGCGGGACCGGCGCGGGATTCGTGGCGGGTGCCGAAATCGTTGTCATGCCCCCACTCCGTTCTTGCGGGGCACCCGCACCCGGTCGGGGCCATGAACAGGCCGGCGCGAGCATATGTTCATGCCCCCTCCTCCTGGTGCTGGGATTTCCTGAGCTGCCTCACGAGCACCCATGTGAAGGCCGCGGACACGATGAACAGCAGCACGGCCATCGCCGCCGCGTAACCCATGTTGAAGTAGCGGAAACCCTGTACGTAAAGCCAGATCGGATACGTCAGCGTGGAGTTCTCCGGCGCGCCGATGAGCTTCGAGTTGCCGGCCACGTCGGCTGTGCCCGCCGAGGCGGACGCCGCCACGATGGCTTGAGTGAAGAACTGCAGCGCGTAGATCATCGAGTTGACCACACCGAACAGCAGCACCGGCGAGATCGTGGGCAGCGTGACGTGCCAGAACTTGCGGACCGCGCCGGCGCCGTCGAGCTCGGCCGCTTCGTACTGCTCGGTCGGCACGTCGAGCAACGCGGCCAGGATGATGATCATCAGCTCGCCCGAACCCCACAGCGCCAGCAGCGTGAGCGAGGGCTTCGACATCACGGGACTGTTGAACCAGAGGCCGCCGTCGATGCCGATGAGGTGCAGGAACCGGTTGACCGGGCCGAACTGCGGGTTGAACACGAAGACGAACGCGAGCGTCGCCGCGGCCGGCGGGGCGAGCGTGGGCAGGTAGCACAGCGTGCGCACCAGGCCGACGCCCGATTTCAGCCTCGAGATCACCGAAGCGACGCCGAGTGAGAACAACACCCGGCAGATCGTCAGGATGATCACGAGCCACAACGTGTTGTACGCGGCGGTTTTCACCAGCGGCTCACTGGTGAACATGCGCACGTAGTTGTCGAACCCGATCCACTGTGGAGGGTTGATCAGGTCGTAGCGGGTGAAGGAGTAGTACACGGTGGCGATGAGCGGATACCCGAAGAAGATCAGGAACCCCAGCGTCGCCGGCGCCATGAAGTAGAACACCGTGCGGCGGCGCTTGGCTTTGCGGGACCCCGCCCGCACCTTCGAGGGTGCGGGCGGGGTCGTCGCCTCGGTGGGGAGGACCGAGGTCATCCGCCGGCGCCCTTCTGCGCCAGCTCGTCGTTCACCTGGGCGTCGACCTGCTTGAGGCCGGCGTCGAGGTCGGGTACCGAACCGGCCTGCCACTTCTCGGCGAAGTCGTTGACCGCCTTGAGGAAGGCGTCACCGATCGGAGTGGACGGGTTGGCGACCAGCTTGCCGCTGCCGTAGATGTCGAGGAAGGTCTTGAACTGCGGCGGTGCGTCGAGTTTCGGCGAGGACAGCGAAGCCGTGGTACTGGGCACGTTCTTGAGGCCGTTGGCCATGTCCACGAGCGTGTCGGTGTCGAGCGTGACCTGCTTGATCAGCTCCCACGCGGCGCCGGGGTTCTTGGCACCCTTGGGAATCGCGATGATCGTGCCGGTGGCGAAGCCGGCGCCGTAGTGGTCGGCCATGCTGTCGAGCACCGGCGCGGGCGCGGTGGCGTAGTTCAGCGTCGGGGTCTGGTCCTTGATGAACGCGGTGCGGAACTCACCGTCGTACATCATCGCCAGCTTGCCCTTCTGGAAGCCGTTGTCGGCGGAGTACTCGTCGCCGAGGCCGGCCTTGAACTTCTCGACCTTGTCGTGGCCGCCGTAGAAGTCGATGAGCTTCTTCTGGAATTCGAACATCGCCTTCCAGCCGGGGCTGGACGAGATCGACGACTTGCCGTCCGGGCCGATGAACTGCGCGCCGAAGTTCGGGGCCCAGTACTGCGCCTGGTTGGCGTAGAACGGCATCGCCGGGATGAAGCCCATCGTCTTGATCGAGCCGTCCGGGTTGAACTCGGTGAGCTTCTTCGCGTCCTCGAGCAGCTCGGTCGTGGTCTTCGGCGGCGAGGAGATGCCGTGCGCCGCGAACATGTCCTTGTTGTAGTACAGGCCGTAGACGTCGGCGAGCATCGGCATCGCGCAGCGCTTGCCTTGGTACGACGTGTAGTCACGCACGGCCTGGGGGATCTGGTTCACGTCGATCTTGTCGCGGTCCAGGTACGGCTTGAGGTCGGTGAAGCTGCCGGTGGAGCACCACGCGCCGAGGTTGTCGGTGTAGAAGGAGATGGCCACGTCGGGCGGGTTGCCACCGCGGATCGACTGCGTGAGCTTGTCGTCGTCCTGGTTGCCCTCGTGGTTGATGGTGATGTTGGGGTACTTGGCCTTCAGCTTGTTCAGCGCGGCCGTGACCACGCCGTACTCGCGGTCGGTGAACTTGCTGTAGACGGTGAGGGTGAGCTTGTCGTCCTTGTTCGGTGGCGCGGCGGCGTCGCCCGAGCCGCTCGGCGCGGCCGCGCCGCACGCGGCGGTCGCCAGCAGCGTGGCGGCGGCCGCGGCGGACAGCAGCAGAGAACCACGCCTTCGCGCGATCCTCCGGATGCGGGTCGTGGGGGCCATGACCCTCCTCCTCATGGTGGTTACTCGGTCGGGGACGGGGCAGAGCTCGGGAGTGCCGTGCGAGGCACTCCCGCTGTGTCCTCCAAGGGCCGACGCGACCCGCGGAGCGTGGGGGTGACGACGCCGAAGACGTCTTCACGGGCGGTGGCGAGCGCGGACTGCAACGCGCCCGCGCGTACGGCATTGCCTTGCACCGAAGCGAGCGCGACGGGGGTGCGGGGCAGGACCAGTTCGTGGAGTTTTCGTGCGACTCTCCGGGCGAATTCGTCGCCACCGGCGCGGCTCGTGTCGCCCGAGAGCAGGATGAGCTGCGGGTCGGCCACGGCCACGAGGCTCGCGAGACCGCCGGCGACGCGGCGGGCCAGATCGTCGAGGAAGGGTTGGTGGCTCTGGGTTGTCGCTTGGGTTACTGCTTGCGGGCCGGTTTCGGCAGTGAGGCCGTGGGCGTGGGCGAGCCTTGCGATGGCGGGCGAGTCCACGAGATTGCCGAAGCGCGCGCCGGCCTCGGGCCAGCGGTCACCGGTGTCCACAGTAGACGGATCGGGCACGCGCATCCAGTCGATCTCGCCACCACCGCCGGTCGCGCCGCGCAGCAGCCGGCGCCCGATGACCACGGCGCCCCCGACGCCTTCGGAGAGCCACACCATCACGAAGTCGTCGACTTCCTGGGCTTTCCCGACCGTCATCTCCTCGACGGCCACCAGGTTCACGTCGTTCTCGATGGTCACGGCGATCCCGAGCTCTTCGCTCAGCCTTGCCGGCACGTCGAACCCCAGCCAGCCGGGAATGTGGGGCGCGGAGGAGAGCAGGCCCGTGCGCGGGTCGAACGCACCCTGCGCGCCGATCACGACGTTGGCCAGGTCGTCGAGGTTCTTGCCGGCTTTCTTGGTGACGTGCGTGAGCGCCTTGCCGAACGTGCCGATCACGTCGGCGCCCTCGTGCACCGGCAACTCGACCTGATACTCGGCCTCGACGGTCCCCGCGACATCCGCGATCACGAAATCGGCGACGTGCGGCGTCAGATCCACTGCGGCGACGTGGGCGAGGCTGCCGTTGACGGCCCACAGCTGGGCCCGCGGCCCACGCCCGCCACCCGCGCGTTCGCCCGCTTTGCCGACGAGATTGTCCTGTTCGAGGCGCGTGAGCAGCTGCGCCGTGGCCGGCTTGGACAGCCCGATCACGACCTCGAGCTCCGCCCTCGTGAGCGGCCCGCCGCGCAACAACGCCTCGATCGCCGCGCGATCGTTGATCTCGCGCAACATCCTCGGGCTGCCGGCGCGCACTCGTGGCCCCTTAATTAGGATACTTTACAGACGGTTTCGGGCGACTGTAGTGAGCGGGGCCACATCGCGTCAATGGTCATCCGGAACGAGCGGGTAACACTTCGGGTCCGGGACGTTTCGGGTGCGACGGTGGGTGCTTGGGTGGGTGCTCAGCGTGTGCGCGGCGGGCGAATCCGGTGCGAGGGGCCGCGAGCCCGCTGCCGTTTTGCGGTGTTCGCACCAACCGGCGCTAGGTGGCGAGTTGCAGGCGGCTTCCGATCTTCGCGGCCCCTGGTGTCACGGACCAAGCCAGGTGCGTAACCATCGGCCAGGTGCGGCGGCAGCATCACAAACCAGGCAACGCACTCGACCACGGCCCTGCCACTGTTTCGCAGACCGATGGTCGATCCCTACCCGCCGAACCGCTTGCCGGCTTTCGAAATCCGAGTCCATCGGCGCTACCGGCCCAAGGTGCGCCACGAGCCTCCCCCGAGACACACAGCCCCCGAGACACACAGCCCCCGCCCTCCCTTGGGGGGCGTCCCCGTCCCAGTCTATCGGCCCCTGACCTCGAAAAACGGCCGAAGCGGAATCTGTGGACAACCCCGCTCACGAAGGGTTCCCTGTGGACAGGTGCAGGCGAGCACTTGACGCGAAACGACAAAAGCCCTCCCCGGCTCAAGCCGGGAAGGGCCCTGTCTCGAGCGAAGCCGAAGCCTCATTCCTCCGCGTCAGCCCACGCCTTCAGCATCACGCGGGCGATCGACGAGTTGCCCGGCAGGATGATCTCCGAAGCACCACCCGCGATCGGGGTCGGGACCGCCTCGCCGCCGGCGCTGTTGCGGAACGCCGCGCGGACCTCGTCGCGGGAAACCCACAGGGCTTCTTCGATCTCGCCGTCCGCGGGGACCAGTGGGGCCGAGCGGTCGGCGCGGGCGGTGAAGCCCAGCATGATCGAACGGGGGAAGGGCCAGGGCTGGCTGCCCAGGTAGCGGATGTCCGTGACGGAAGCACCCACTTCCTCGCGGATCTCCCGCGACACGCAGCCCTCCAGCGACTCGCCGGCTTCGACGAAGCCGGCGAGAACGGAGTAGCGGCCCGTGGGCCAGACCGGCTGGCGGGCGAGCAGCACGTGGGAGCCGTTGACGCCGTCCTGGTCGTGGACGAGGCAGATCACGGCCGGGTCGGTACGCGGGTACTCCTCGTGGCCCTTGGCCTCGCACTTGCTGGCCCAGCCGAACTGGATCAGGTTCGTGGGTGAGCCGTCGCGGGTGCAGAAGCGGGCCTGGCGCCGCCAGTGGCGCAGGGCCTGGGCGGTGGTGAACAGGCCGGCCGACGTGTCGTCCAGCTGGTCGCCGTAGCCGCGCAGCTCGACCCAGATCTCGCCGTCGACGCGCGGGACCTCTTCGACGACGCCCCAGCTGCCGGACATCTTCACGGTGTCCGTGTCGCCCTCGGGGCGGCCGGGCAGCGACCAGTAGTCGGTGTCCTCCCATTCGCCGAGGAACACCGCGTCGGCCGGGGGTTCCGTGCCGAAGTCGATGGCCTTGCGGGCGGCCAGCGAGGAGCTGCCCTCGGCCACCGGCGTGCGGCCGGTGTCGTCGAGCAGCACCACGCGGGCCTCGGACCACTTGGAGACGAGGCGCTCCGGGTTGGTGCGCAACGTCTCCTGACGGTCCACAGTGGACCGCGCCAGGGTCGGCAGCGACTCCAGGGTGAACGGTACGGTCATCAGTCGGCCGTCTCCGAGCCCACCGTCACGTCGCCCAGGGCGGTCAGCTTCGGCGCGAGCAGCTCCGCGTCGCCGACCACCACGCCGGTGAACCGCTTGGGCGCGAAGTACTCCAGCGCCACCTCGGCCACCTGCTCCCCCGTCACGGCCGCGAGCCGCGCCGGGTGTTCCTGCAGCCATTCGACGCCGAGGCCGGTGGTTGCCAGCGCCATGATCTGCCCGGCCAGACCCGACTGCGACGACGTGGAGGTGAGCAGCGAGCCGATCGCGTACTGGCGCACCGACTCCACCTCCTCGGCCGTCGGCGGCACGAGGCCGAGGCGCCCCAGCTCGTAGCGCGTTTCGAGCAGCGCGGCGGCGGTGACCTCGTTGGCCGTGTCGGCGTCTACGTTCACCACCGCGTTCTCGCCGGTGAACTCGAAGCCGGAGTGGGCGCCGTACGTGTAACCCTTGTCCTCACGGATGTTCTCGACCAGGCGCGAGGAGAAGTACCCGCCGAAGGCCAGGTTCGCCAGCTGCAGCGCCGCGTACGACGGGTGCGTGCGGGCCACCGTCTGGGCCGAAAGCCGGATCTGCGACTGCACGGCGCCGGCGCGCGGCACCAGCAGAACGTTGCCGCCGGTCAGCTCCGGCAGCGGCGGAAGCACGAGAGCCGAGCGGTCCGAGGCCCAGCCGCCGAGCGCGCGTTCGAGCTCGGCCGGCACGGTGTCGGGGTCGATGTCGCCCACGATCACCAGCACGGAACCCCGCGGCAGCACCGAAGCCGCGTGCAGCGCCCGCACCTGCTCGGGAACGACGGCAGCAACATCAGCGGCCTGCGGGACCTCACGCGTGACGGGGTGGTCGCCGTAGCGCTGCTTCTGCAGCGCCTCCCGCGCGATCGTGCGCGGCTGCGTGCGCGACACCGCGATGCGCTCGATCAGCCGCTCGCGTTCACGGGTCACCTCGGGCTCGCCGTAGGTGGCGCCGGTCAGCACGTCGCCGAGCACGTCGAGCAGCGTCGGCAGGCCATCGGAGAGCGCGGAACCGTTGAGGTACAAGCGTTCCGGGTCCACGCCCGCGCCGAGGTCGCCGCCGATCAGCGCCAGCTCGGCGTCGATCTCCACGCGGTCGCGCTTCGCGGTGCCGGTGACTAGCGTCTCGGCCAGCACCTCCGCGGTGGCCGGGTGCAGCGCGTCCTCACCCGCGAACGGGATCCACAGCCGCACCTCGACCAGCGGGACCGAAGCCTTGCGCACGGCCAGCACGCGCAGGCCGTTGCTCAGCGTGGTGTCCACATGGGACAGGTCGGTGGCGGCGCGCTGCGCGCCCAGCTCGGGCAGCGGACGCGGACCGGTCGCGGTGCGGCCGATTTCCTGCGCGCTGCGGTGCGTAGCCGAAGTCACTGCGCGTCCATCCCTTCGGAGTTGGCGGGCTTCACGACGAGCACAGCGCGCGCGTCGGGGCGCAGCGCCTTCGCCGCGGCCGAAACGGCTTCGCCGGTGACCGCCGACATGCGATCGGCCAGCCGGTGCACCAGCGACGCGTCGCCGTAGAGCAGCTCGAACGCGCCCAGCGCCAGCGTGCGCGACACCAGCCGGTCGTGTTCCGAGTGCAGGCTCGCGGCCCAGCGCGCGGTCACCTTCTTGAGCTCCTGCTCGTCGGGCGGCGTCGTCGCGAGCTCGTCCAGCACCTCGTCGAGGGCGGCCAGCACGCGCTCGCGCTCCACGTCCGGCGGGTGGATCGCGGTGATCGTGAACGTGTCGGGGTCGCGCGCCTCGAACGGGCCGAACAGCCCGGCGCCGGCGCCGATGTCGACCACCAGCGGCTCGCGGTGCACCAGGCGCTGCTGCAGGCGGGAACCGTCACCGTCGGTGAGGACGCCGGCCAGCACGAGGTACGCGAGGTAACCGTCGAGGTCGTTGATCGGGTCGGGCATGCGGTAGCCCACGGCGATCGCGGGCAGCGGCGCGTGCGCGTCCTCGTGCTCGCCGTGCAGCTCCGTGGTTGGCAGCGGCTCGGCGAACGACGGGCGGACGGGCGCGGGGCGGTGCGGCACGTCGCCGAAGTGATTCTGGATGAGCGCCTTGGCGTTCTCCACCTCGAAGTCGCCGGCGACGGTGAGCACCGCGTTGGCCGGCGAGTAGTAGGTGTCGAAGAAGGCGGCGCAGTCGTCGAGCGTCGCCCCTTCGAGATCCTCGAACGCGCCGTAGCCGTCGTGGGCGTTGGCGAACGTCGAGTACAGCACCGGCGGCAGCAGGATCCAGGGGAACCCGCCGTACGGGCGGTTGCGCACGTTGAGGCGGATCTCCTCCTTGACGACCTCGATCTGGTTCGCCAGGTTCTCCGCGGTCAGCTTCGGCGCACGCATGCGGTCGGCTTCGAGGAACAGCGCGCGCTCGAGGGCCGCCGACGGCAGCACCTCGTAGTAATCGGTGTAGTCGGGGTGGGTGGACCCGTTGAAGGTCCCGCCGCTCGACTGCACGTGGCGGAAGTGGGCCAGCTTCTCCAGGCTTTCACTGCCCTGGAACATCAAGTGCTCGAAGAGGTGCGCGAAACCCGTCAACCCCTCCGGCTCGGAACGAAAGCCCACGTCGTAGTGCACGCTGACCCCGACAACAGGCGCGGTCGGGTCCGGGGCGAGCACCACGCGCAAACCGTTGTCAATCGTGAAACGGACGAGCTCGGGATCGGCCATGCCCCCACCCTACGCAGAGGACCCGACCCTCGGCTCGGCTGGTGGCACCGCTCCCAACGCGTGGCGCGCGCTCGTGGCCGCGGCGCCGAGCGCGGCCAGGAAAGCACTGGTCCGGGCGGGTGTGGCGGGGGCGCCGAACCAGTACGCCTGAAGCGAACAAACCGGTTCCGCGAGCGTGCCGAGCCAACGGTCGGCTTCGCCGAGCGCGAGGGCGTACGGGAGGGCGCGGGAGAAAATCAGTTCGGTGACTTCTCCCGGGTGGGCCAGTTGGTTGCGCAGGCCCAGGAGTTGGTCGCGCAGGAGGCTGCCGTCCTGCGTTCGCGGAGGCAGCCACTGGGCGAAGAGGGCGAGCGCGGCGCCGGTGGCGACCACGACCAGGCCGAGCTGGGCGTAGCCGGCGGTGAAGGCGAGCAGGGCAGTGAGGAAGACACCGTAAAAGCAGAGGCGGACGGCGATTTTGGCGAGCTGCCCGGGCCGGCGCGCGAGCCAGCCGCGGCGGACGACGGCGGTGCGTAGTTCGTCCTCGATGTCCGGCGTGATGGTCGACAGCGGCGCCGAATCGCCGGGGACGGCGGTTTCGTAGACCGTCCGTTCGAAGGCGGTGAGGTACTCGTCGGGTGGGTTGCGGCGGTGCAGGATCCAGCCTTCCTGCCCGTCTTCGCTGACCCACAGGTAGTTGCGGACGCAGAGGTCGAGCACGGTGACAGCGACGTCGAGGTCGTCGGTACGGCCGGTGAGCAGGAACCCGACATGGCCGGGGAGCACGCCCTGGGGTGAGGAGAACTGGCCGTCGGCTTCGAGCCGGACCGGGAGCACGGCGCTCCGGTCGCGTCGGCGCAGGACCAGCAGCGTGCCGAGGCCGGCGACGACGAGCGCCGACAAGGCGAGCCACGCGGCCAGGATCGGGGTGGTGACGAGGAAGGCCCCGGCCACGGACTTCGCGGGCACGAGTTGTTCGGTCGCGGGCACGGTGCCGGCAGGCAGCTCCGCGGTGAGCTCCACGCGGTCGCCCGGCGCCAGCTTCGACACCGACACGCGCGTGAGCCCGGAGTGGTCGAGCTGCGCAGCGCCGCACGGGGTGGCGGAGCCGGGCGGGCCCGCCAGGCAGGTCACGGCGTCGGGCAGGTTCGGCGCGGCGAAGGTCGCGCGCAGCAGCTCCAGGCGGGTGTCCCAGCCGCCGGCGAGGTCCCAGGTCAGGTGCTCGACGCCGAGCGTGCGGCCGACGGTGCCCGCCACGGTGTAGCGGACCACCGAAGTGCCACCGCGCAGGTCGACGACGATCTGGTCGTCCGTGGTCTGCGTGCTGCCGGAGCCCTCGATGCTGAGGTCGCGCACGGTGAGTACGCGGTCGTGGCCGGCGTCGGCGGAGGTGCGCAGCGGGAGGGTGCGCGTCATCGTGGTGCCGGCCGGGACGGAGACGGCCTCGGTGACGGACAGGGTGCCGTCGCGCTGGAGTTTGAGCGTGACCTCGGCGCTTTGCGGCAGGGCCGGCAGATCCTGGGCTTGGGCCGGGGTCGCGGCGAAGACCAGGGCCGGGATCGCCAGGACAACGGCGAAGCTGCGGAGACTAGCCACGGCTGAGCACCTCGAAGCGGTTCTTGCCACGACGGCGGTGCAGCCACGTCGGCACGGCGGCGATCAGCAGCAGGACCAGGGCGAGCACGGGAATGCCCGGGCCCTTGAAGAAGTCGGCCACCGGGGAGACCGCGACGAACCGGGCGTTGACGGGCAGCGCGCCGGGTGGGATCTCGACCGCGAGGTCCACGCGCTCGCCGCGGCGCAGGCCGTCCTGCTCGACGCGGGCGATGCCGCCGGCGCCGAGCTCGGAGAACGTGCAGTGGCGGGCCGAGCCGATCGCGCCGGCGTAACAGTCCACTGTGGAGATCCCCGGGGCGCTGAACGCCGTGGTGAGCCGGATGAGGTCGGCGTCCCAGCCGCCAGTGACCTGCCAGCGCAGCTGGCCGCCGTCGGCGACGGCACCGTCCACTGTGTACGAGAGCGTGGCGGGGCCGGTGTAGGTCGCGACGAGGCCTTCGGAGTCCTCGTCGAGGTGGCCGGAGCCGGTGAGGCGGGCGTCGCGGACGGTGTAGACGCGGTCCTCGTCGTCGGTGGTGGCCACGCGCAGGGCGATGCGGTGGGTGGCGGCCGTGGCAGTGGTGACCTGTTCGGTGACCGTGACGGAGCCGTCGGGGTGGGCCGTGGCGGTGACGTCGGCGGTGAGCCCGGCGAGCGCCGTGGCGAGTTCGAGGAGCATCGGGTCAGCTCGGCGGGGTGAAGGGGTTCTCCGGCTCCGGCTCCCGCTCCGGCGGGGCCGGTGGCGCGGGCTGTTGCGGTGGGTACTGCTGGGCGACCGGCTGGGACGGGTGCTGCGCGGCGGGCTCGAACTGCTGCGGCTGGCTCTGCGCGGCAGGCTCGAACTGCTGCGGCTGGGTCTGCTGCGTCACCGGCTGAAACTGCTGCTGAGGCTCAGGCGCGACCGGCTGAAGCGGTTGGGCCGCCGGCTGGACTTGCTGCTGGAACTGCGGAGTCTGCTGGGTGGCCGGCTTGAACTGCTGCGGCTGGAACTGCTGAGACGGCGGCTGCTGCTGGAAGGGCTGTGGCTGGAAGGGCTGCTGCTGGTACGCCTGCTGCTGCGGCCCCGCGTACACCTGCTGTGCCAGCCGCGCCTGGTCGCGGTTGCGCCGTTCCGCCAGCACCGCCGAGAGGAACACCCACGCCGGCATCTCGTACGGCACCGCCACCCCCACGGCGTGGGCCGTCTGGTCGGCGAGCCCCTGGCCGAGCGCGTGGGCCGCGTCGGGACGCAGCTCGTGGAAGCGGTTCAGGTACTGGCGCGCCGCGAGCGCCAGGTCGTCGGGCAGGCGGCTGAGGTCGAGTTGCGCGGCCCAGCCCTCGAGGCCCGGCGGCATCGCGACGTAGGCCTGCGCGCTCTGCGGCACGCGTTCGCGGATCACCAGCGTGCCGGCCAGGTAGTCGCCGACGCGGCGGCCGTTCGACGAGCTCAGCGAGACGATCACGGCCACCGCGCCCAGGAACCCGAGGGCCCAGAAGTCGACGAAGAAGCCGGCGAGGGCGCGGGTGAGGGCGTGGCGGAAGCGGATGGGGCCGCCGTCGAGCCGGACCACGCGCAGGCCCAGCGCCATCTTGCCCAGCGACTTGCCGCGGCTGAGCGTCTCGAACAGGACCGGGTAGCCGATCACGATCAGCACGAACACCGACAGGAACAGCGCGATCGTGAGCGCCGGGTCGAGGTCGGACGAGGTCGCGGCCACGGTGATCACGACGATCAGCAGGAGCGCGCCCTGCACCAGCACGTCGAGCAGCATCGCGGCGCCGCGGCTGGCGAGCTTGGCCACCCGAAGGTCGAGGACCACAGCCTCACCGGTGACGAGATCGGACTCTTCCTGCACCGGGCCAGCCTAGTTGCCGGTCCGGTCAAAAGAAGGCGGACACCCAACCGAACGCCGCCCGCATGTCGCAACGATATCCGCCGTGACTGTGGCCGGATCGGCAACAGTCACGGCACAGTTGCCGGTCCGGCCAAAAGAAGGCGGACACCCAACCGAACGCCGCCCGCATGTCGCAACGATATCCGCCGTGACTGTGGCCGGATCGGCAACAGACAGCGCAGTGAGCCCTAGGCTGTGGCTCCAGGAGGTGATCCGGTGGACGTCGACGTCTTCGTCGCGGCGCACGGCGCGGAGTGGGCCCGGCTCGGTGAGCTCGTGCGGCAGCGCAGGCTGTCCGGGGCCGAGGCCGACGAGCTCGTGACGCTCTACCAGCGCACGGCGACGCACCTGTCGATCATCCGCTCGACGGCGCCCGACCCGGCCCTGCTGGCGCGGCTGTCGGCCCTGGTCGCGCGGGGCCGTTCGGCCGTCACGGGCTCGCACAGCCCGGCGTGGCGCGAGGTGGCGCTGTTCTTCACCCGCCGTTTCCCGGCCGCGGTGTACCTCAGCCGGCGCTGGTGGATCCCCGCCGCGCTGGCGTCGGTGGTCGTGATGGCGGTGCTCGGCGTGTGGATCGCGAGCGACGAGTCCGTGCGTTCGGCGTTGGTCTCCCCTGACGAGATCAAGGCCATGACGGCGCCCGGCGGCCAGTACGAGACGTACTACTCGACCGGGCCGGCGAGCTCGTTCGCCGCAAAGGTGTGGACGAACAACGCGTGGGTGGCCGCGACCTGCCTGTTCCTGGGCGTCGCGCTGGGCCTGCCCGTGATCAGCGCACTGTGGCTCAACTCACTCAACGCGGGCATCGCCATCGGCCTGATGTCCTCGGCGGGCCGCGGCGACGTGCTGCTCGGCCTGCTGCTGCCCCACGGCCTGCTGGAGCTCACGGCCGTGTTCATCGCCGCGGGCACCGGCCTGAAGCTCGGCTGGACCGTGATCGACCCCGGCCGCCGCTCCCGCAGCGCCGCGCTGGCCGAACAGGGCCGGTCCGTGGTCGTGATCGCACTCGGGCTGGCGTGCGTGCTGCTGGTGTCCGGCGTGATCGAGGCCTTCGTCACGCCGTCGGGCTGGCCGACGTGGGTGCGCATCGGCATCGGCGCGGTCGTGGAGCTGCTGTTCCTGACCTACGTCTTCACGCTCGGCCGCCGCGCCGCGCGCGACGGCGAGCGGGGTGACCTCGACCGCCGCTACACCGGCGACGCGCTGCCGGAAGCGGGCTAGCAGAGGCAGCTGCCCTCGAAGGCGATGGAGTTGCCGTCGTCGAGGGTGGCGCTGCCGGTGAAGCGGATGTCGAACTCGCCGGGGTCGGTGAGGACGAGCTTCGGGCTCGTGGCTTCCCCGTCGGCGCCGGTTTTGGCCTGTGCGGTTTCCTTGCCGCCTTCGAAGACCAGCACGTTCTGCGCCCGGGCGGCGTGGACGTAGAAGGTGACGGGCACGTCGGGCGCCGGCTGACCGTTCTCGCCGATCACCCGGACCACGAACGGGTTCGCGGGGTCTTTCGTGGCCAGGTGCTGGCCGTTGCCGGACAGGATGGCGAGCGTGCGGCCGCCCGCCGCCCACGCGTTGGACAGGCCCGGCAGCGAACAGACTTCCTGGTACAGCCGCGCGCCCGGCGTAGGCCCCTCGGCGGTGAGGCAGCGAGCGGAGGCGACATTCGCGATCGTCACCAGCCCCGGGTTGCCCGCCACGCGCCGCCACTGCTGCTTGTGGTCCCCGTCGGCGCAAGCGGCCAGGAGCACACCCACGCCGTCGACCGGACTCTGCGCCGCGAG
Source organism: Amycolatopsis sp. NPDC051373 (assembly GCF_040689465.1). NCBI lineage: Bacteria > Bacillati > Actinomycetota > Actinomycetes > Pseudonocardiales > Pseudonocardiaceae > Amycolatopsis > Amycolatopsis sp. NPDC051373. Next base: position 84,510 of record NZ_JBFBAE010000024.1, read on the forward strand.
GCACTGTCCACTCGCGACATTGCGGTAGTGCTGGGACGCCTTGTCGTATGTCCAGGCCGCGCCCGGGTCCTTCGCGTCGGCCAGCTGCAGTTTGCCGCCTACGGTGGCGAGGGAGACGGTGCCCCCACCGTCGGCGAGGTAGACGGGCGCGCCGTCGGCCGCGTAGGCGACCCCGCCGGACCCGATGAACAGCAGCACCACCACGAACAGCATCCGACGCACGCGCGCACTCCCTCGGGCCGAAGTTACTTCCGGCTTAACAGCAGGGAGTGTGGCGGACCAAGCGGAGCCACTCCATCGGGTGCCGGATCTCGTGCTGGGACCTCGTCCGGCGCAGGACCGAACTCCCCTACAGCCGGCCCGCGGCCTTCAGTGCCAAGTACCGGTCCGCCAGCGCCGGAGGCAGGTCCTCCGGCACGGCATCCACCACCTCGACGCCGCGGCGGCCCAGGCGGGCGGTGACGGAGGCGCGTTCGGCCAGCGTGCGCTCGGCGGCAGCGGCGTCGTAGACGGCTTCGGCGTCGCCGCGGCCCGATGCCATTTCGGCGACGCGCGGGTCGGCCACGGACGCGACGATCACCTGGTGCCGAGAGGTCAGGGAGCTCAGCACGGGGAACAGGCCCTCTTCGAGCGGCGCCGCGTCGAGGCCGGTCAGGAGCACGACAAGGGCGCGGCGACGGGTGCGCTGGAGGATTTCCGCGACCATGCCGCGGGAGTCGGTCTCCACCAGGGACGGTTCGAGTGGCGCCATGGCGTTCACGAGCGACGGCAGCAACGTCGTGGCCGACGAGCCCGGCACGGCGGCGCGCACGCGGCGGTCGTAGGCCAGGAGGTCCACGCGGTCGCCGGCGCGGGAGGCCAAGGCGGCCAGCAGCAGCGCGGCGTCCATGGCAGCGTCGAGCCGGGGTGCGTCGCCGACGCGGCCGGCGGAAACGCGGCCGGTGTCGAGGACGAGCACCACGTGCCGGTCGCGTTCCGGGCGCCAGGTGCGGACCATCACGTCGGCCGCGCGGGCGGTGGCGCGCCAGTCGATGGAGCGGACGTCGTCGCCGGCCACGTATTCGCGCAGGGAGTCGAACTCCGTGCCCTGGCCGCGGATCATCACGGCGCTGCGGCCGTCGAGCTGCTGCAGCCGCGCCAGCCGTGACGGGAGGTGCTTGCGGCTGTGGAACGGCGGCAGCACACGCACCGACCACGGCACCTCGTGCGAACCCTGGCGCGCCGCGAGGCCGAGCGGTCCCGCCGCGCGCACGGTCACGCGGAACGCCCGGCGGTCGCCTCGGCGCGTCGGCAGCATCGCGGTGGTGAAGACCCGGCGTTCGCCCGATGGCACGGAGATCCGGTGCCGGTCGTCGGCGCCCGCGCTAGGCGGCCACGCGTCGCGCAGCAGCCCGCGCACGCCGCGTCGGCCCGGGTTCGTGACGGTCAGGGTGACCTCGGCGGGCTCGCCGAGGCGCACGGAAGTGGTGCCACTACGCGAAAACCGCAGCGCGCGCACGCTGCCGGCGAACACGAGGTCCACGGCCACCAGCACGAGCAGCACCACGACGACGCCGAGCACGCCGGCCGCGGACGGGAACAGCAGCCCGACCACCAGCGCACCCAGCAGCGCCAGCAGCCCGAGCCGCCCGGTGAGGGCCACCGCTCAGCGCGGCACCGGCACGGAGGCCAGCACCCGGTCGAGGACGCCGTCGGCGGTCACGCCCTCGAGCTCGGCCTCGGGCCGCACGTCGAGCCGGTGCCGCAGCGCGGGCCGGGCCAGCGCCTTCACGTCGTCCGGCGTCGCGTAGTCGCGCCCGGCGAGCCAGGCCCACGCGCGCGTGACGGCGAGCAAAGCCGTTGCGCCACGCGGGGAAACGCCGATGCGCACGGCCGGCAGCTCGCGCGTCGCGCGGCACAGGTCCACGACGTAACCGATGACCTCGGGCCCGATCGTCACGCGGGCAACGGCCTGGCGCGCGGTCGCGAGCTGCTCCGCGCCGGCGACCGGACGGAGGCCCGCGGCGGCGAGGTCCCGCGGGTCGAAACCCTGCGCGTGGCGCCAGAGGATGCCGATCTCGTCCTCACGCGAGGGCGCCGGCATCGTGAGCTTGAGCAGGAACCGGTCCAGCTGCGCTTCCGGCAGCGGGTAGGTGCCCTCGTACTCCACGGGGTTCTGCGTCGCGATCACCATGAACGGGTCGGGCAACGGCCGCGGCGTGCCGTCGATCGAGACCTGCCGCTCCTCCATCGCCTCGAGCAGCGAAGACTGCGTCTTCGGCGGCGTGCGGTTGATCTCGTCGGCCAGCAGCAGGTTCGTGAACACCGGGCCCTCGCGGAACGAGAACTCGCCGCTGTGCGCGTCGTACACGAGCGAACCCGTGACGTCGCCCGGCATCAGGTCGGGGGTGAACTGCACGCGCTTGGTCTTCAGGTCCAGCGACGCCGCCAAAGCCCGCACCAGCAACGTCTTCGCGACACCGGGCACGCCCTCCAGCAGCACGTGGCCGCGGCAGAGCAGCGCCAGGATGAGCCCGGTCACGGCCGCGTCGTTGCCCACCACGGCCTTGCCGACCTCGGTGCGCAGGGCGATCAGGGCCGCTCGCGCGTCTTGAGCCTGATTCGGCGCCTGCGTCTGTTCGGTACTCAAGACCGCTCCACCTCTCGTTCCACGCTGTCCAGTTCGTCCGCCAGCCGGACCAGCCCGGCCTCGTCGGCCGGGGGCGGTCCGTAGAGCACGCCGCCGACCTCGGCCGGGTTCCGGCCCGTGCGCGCGCTCACCGTCTCGACGACCGCGGCCGCCTCGGCATCACGCGGCAAGCCCAGCCTCGTGCGCAGCCGCGCGCGGGCCGCTTCCCGCAACGTCTCCGCGGCGTGCCCGGCCGCGCCGCCCCGGCGATACAGCCGTGCCCGGCCCTCGGCCGTTTCCGCCGCCCGCACCACGATCGGCAACGGTTCGCTCACCACCGCGCCGAGGCGGCGCGCGCGCCACAAAGCCAGCAGCACCACGGCGATCCCGGCCGTCAAAGCGCCGTAGCGCCAGCCGGGCGGGACGAGCTCGTAGAAGGACTTCTGCCCGGCGCCGAGCGCGGGATCCGTCGGCGACGGCACGTACCAGACGAGCCGCCGGTGGTCGCCCAGCAGCCGCATCCCGAGCGCCGCGTTGCCTTCGTCGGCGAGGCGGTCGTTGGTCAGCGGCGCGCCCGTGCCGAGCACGGTGACCGTGCCCGAACGGTCGGCGACCTGCACGAACGTCGGCGCCTGGCCGTCGCGGTAGCACTGGCGGGCTTCGGGGTCGTCGGTGCGGAAACGCGTGCCGCCGAGCGTCGCGGGACCGGCGCCGACCGCGGCGCCGACCGTGCAATCCGGGTCGAGCGTGGCGACGTCGGCGCTGCCGACCGCGGTCACCGTCGGGAGCACTTTGGACAGTGCCTCCGGCCCCGGCGCCAGCAGCACGAGGTGCGCGACGCGGCGGCGCAGGTCGACGAGGCCGTCGCCCGGCACCCGGTCCGGCGAGGTGATCACGAGCGTGCCGCCGTCGACCTGCTGCAGCGCCTCGGCGATGGTGTGGACGGGGTGGACGTCGACACCCTCTTCCTGCAGCAGGTGGGAAAGGGCGTGGCTGCCGTTCGGTTCGTAGGAACCGGGTTCGAGCTCGCCGCTCGTCTGGTCACCGCGGCTGAGCACGAGCGCCAGCGCGACGAGCACGATCAGCAGCAGGAGCGCGAGCGGAACCCGCACGCCGCGCCAAATGCGCCGGAGATCAGGCGAGACAGAAGTGCTCACGCGCCCACCAGCACCGGCCGCTCACGGCGGACGCGGTCGTCGAGGTCGGTCAGGGCGCGGTAAGCGGCTTCGGTACCGGGCCGGCCGCCGTAGTGCACGTCGTCGAACTGCCGGGCGCCCGCCGCGAGATCGGCGGCGAGGGCGGGCAGCAGCGCGCCCGCTTCGGCGGCGGCTTCGTCGGCCGTGCGGCCGGAGCGCGAGTCGAGCAGCGCGCGTTCTTCGAGGCCGCGCACGATGGCGCGGAAGCGCTCACGCACGGCGTCGGCGAACTGTCCTTGTGCGGCGGCCTGTTGGGCTGCCTTGCGGTACTCGTCGGCGCTGCGGCGGCGGCCCGAGAAGACCTGCCGCGCCGCCTGCGCCGCGCGTCCGACCTTCCCGACGCGCAGCCGCACCACCACGATCAGCACGATCAGGAGCCCGATGATCAGCAGCAGACCCAGCGGCCCGCCCGGCACGCCGGACAGGCTGCTCAGCAGCTCGCTGAGCTTCTCGCCCAGCCATTGGGCGACCTGCTGCAGCACACCGGGCCGCGCAGCCGCGTACGACGGGTCGCTCAGCTCCTGGATCGCCCGCAGGTGGGCGGGGTCTCGGTCGATGTCGACCGGGACGTCGGTGAGCAGGAACGTCACCACGCCTGCCGCGGCGCCGCCGGCGGCGGGTTGAGGCCCGCGGCGCGCGCCAGCTCGATGTCCATGCCCTCGCGGCGCATCCGCTGGTCGATGTAGAGGACCACCGTGACCAGCGCGATGAACGGCGCGACGATCGTCCTCGCGATCACCACGCCCACCGCGCTCAGCACCAGGCCGCCGGTGGTCTGGACCGGCACCGTGGCCTGCGGGTCGAACAGGCCGGAGAACGCGCCCGAACCCAGATCGAACGGGATGCCGATGATCGCCGAGATCAGCCAGCCGATCACGGCGGCCAGCAGCAGGATGCCGAGCACGCGCCAGAACGCGCCCGACACGAGCGTGCGCGAACGGCCGAACGCCTGCCGGATCGTGCCGCGCTCCAGCACCAGCGCGGGGCTGGCAAGCGCCCAGAACACGTACGGGATCACGGCCGGCAGCAGGCAGAAGATCGCGGCGACCATGGTGGCCAGCGCGTACAGGACCGTCAGGCCCAGCAGCGGAAGCAGCCGCGGCGCGGCTTCGCGCAGCGCCGTGCGGAAGTCGACCGGACGGCCGAGCACGGCCTTGCCCATCACGACCGTGAGGAAACCGGTGAGGAACGTCTGGCCGAGCAGCGTGATGATCAGCGTCGGGATCAGCGACAACGCGGTGGTGCCCAGCAGGTTGTACATCGCGTCGAGCGCTTCCTGCTGCGTGGCGGCCGGACCGAGCGTCGCGACGCGGTTGAGGTCGGGCTGCACCACGAGCTGCACGATGAGGTTCAGGCCCGCCACGAACACGGCGATGACCGCCGACGTGCCCAGGATCAGCACCGGGTAGCGGCGGATGGCGGTGATCGCGCCGTCGAGGATGTCGCCGACGTTGAGCGGGCGCAACGAGATCACGCCGGGTTTGCCGAGGCCGTGCGGGGTCCAGCCGCCCTGCTGCCCGTAGGCGCCGCCGGGGTACTGCGGCATCGGCTGGCCGTACTGCCGGCCGGGCGACTGCCACTGACCGCTGGGCGGCGGGGCCTGCTGCTGCCCCGGCGACTGCCAGCCGCCGGACGGCGGAGTCTGCGGGGTCTGGGGCTGCTGCGGCGAAACGCCGCCGGAGCCGGGCGTCTGCTGCGAGCCTTCGGGCCGCGCATTGCCGGACGCTGGCGCACCGGAAGCGGGCGTACCCGTGGAACCGGTCTGTTCAGGACTGGTCGGTTCGGGACGCTGGAAACCCTGGCTCGGGGTGGGCGCGTCGTCGGGTGCGCCGGACCCCGGCGAACCGGGTGTGTCTGTCATCGAAGCCCCTCGTAATCACGACCCGTCACTTGCTGCCGCTCACTCTTCCAGAGGCGCCCAAACCGGGCCAGACCTGGGGTGACACCCGGGTCGGGTGACGGCGTCGGCACGAGTGCTGCGTACGGCCCCCGTTCCCCCGATATGCTGAACGGAAGCCGGGGGCCGCCCGGCCCGTGCCGAGACCCTCCGGGACTGCCCTGATGACGCAACCGCCTTACGGCCAGGTGCCGCCTCGCGGGACCGTTCAACCACCGCCGGTCCCGGGTCACGGGCCTGGCAGGCAGGGACCCGCGGGTCCCCCGCCGCAGGGTCCGACGATGCAGGGTCCGACGATGCAGGGTCCGACGATGCGGGGCCCGGCGCAGGGACCTCCGCAAGGGCCGCCGCCACAGAGCCCATGGATGAGCCAGTACCCGCCGCAGCGCTTCCCGCCGCAGCACCAGAAGAAGTCGCCGGGCGCGATCATCGGGATCGCGCTCGGTGCCGTCACGGTGCTGGTGCTCGGGGTCGTCGCGATCGTCGCGCTGAACCGGCCGAGCCAGAACGTCAACGCCACCGGCTACCAGAACCCGCCGGCACCCGCGCCGACCAGCGCGTTCGAGCTGCCGCCCAACAACGGCTCGTCCTCCACCGCGTCCTCGGCGCCGACGGAATCCTCCGAGCCGAGCTCCACCGGCCCGCAGAAGATCCTCAAGCTGGCCGACCACCCGATCCTGCAGGACCCCAACGCCGGGCTGCAGAACCGCGTCTGCGACCTGCCGACGTGGCAGAGCACGCAGTCGGGCGCCGAAGCGTTCTTCACCGCGGCCAGCAAGTGCCTCGACGCGGCTTGGGGCCCGTTCCTCCAGGCCTACGACCTGCCGTTCACCCCGCCCGCGCTGCACTTCCCGACCGGGCCGAGCTTCGAAACCGCGTGCGGCACGATCCAGGTCGGCATCGCGACGGCGGCGTACTACTGCGAGGACAACCTGTACGTGCCCTTCGCGGGCCTGCAGACCGACCAGTACGGCAACAACCCGGGTGTCTACCTGGCGTTGTTCGCGCACGAGTACGGCCACCACGTGCAGGAGGTCGCCGGAATCATGGACGCCGCGTGGCAGAAGATCTACGCGGCCGGCCAGAACAGCTCCGAAGGCCTGGAGATGTCGCGGCGCAAGGAGCTTCAGGCCCAGTGCTTCTCGGGCATGTTCCTCGGTGCCCACGTGGACCAGGGCGGCACGATCACCCGCGACATGTACAACAAGGCCTGGAACGACCAGGAAACCCGCGGCGACAACACCTCCCACAGTCACGACCACGGCACCAACGCCCACTACGCCTACTGGTGGCGCCAGGGCGCGAAGGCCAACCGGATCGCCGACTGCAACACGTTCGCGGCGCCGTCGTCCCTGGTCAGCTAGGGACCCGGTGCCGGCTGAAGTCCCGTGAGCGGGGAGCACGGTCTGCCGGACGCGTACGACATCCGGGAGCGGCTCGACGCCGGTACGGCGGGCTGACGCGCCGGCTCAGTGCAGGAGCGCGAGCTTGCCCGAGCCCTTGATGACCAGGAACGCGTACATGCCGCCGGCGAAGCACGCGAAGACCAGCAGCACGAGCGCGACCGGGCCGCGCGAGTCCTGAGCGCCCGCCGAGGTGTCGGCCGCGCTGACGGTGATCGGGCCGTCGGCCGGAGCGTCCACGGGCACGCCGACCTCGACGCGTTCGCCTTTGGCGTGGCCACAACCGTTGAGCGTGCCCTGGCGCGGCTTGCCGCCGAGGCTGAACGTGACGGACTCGACCGGATTCCCCGCCGAGCACGCGGCCGGCTGGGTCACCTCGGCCTGCACGGGCGCGCCGGCCGCGTCGCCCGCGATGCCGAACAGGCCGGGCCCGGCGAGCCATGCCAGCACCACCACGAGCACGCCGGCGGCAGCCGGGATGCCCACCTGCAGCCACCTCTGGACTGAGGTCTTGCTCGTGAGGTCGGAGAGCTGCACGCCGCCATGGTTCCAGATCCACGGGGCAAAACCCAGTGAGGTCCCGACCACCGGCGTCACCCTCCGCCGATCGGACGTCACCCAATGGTCAAGAAGTCACGGATCAGGATTCGACCTTGTCGACCGAGGTGACCTTCTTGACGTACAGCAGCCGATCACCCGGTTCGATCGCATCGGCCTGCGGAGCGTCGACGCGGTAGAGCACGCCGTCGCGGACCACGCCGAGCACGATGTCGGGCAGGTGCCGCGGCGAACCGCCCTCTTCGGACGGCTCCACGGCGCGCTCGGCGATCGCCAGTCCCGACTCCGGCGTGATGAGGTCCTCGACCATGTCGACCACGAGCGGCGTAGACGTCGCCATTCCCAGCAGACGCCCGGCCGTCTCGCTCGAGACCACGACCTGGTTCGCGCCCGACTGCTTGAGCAGGTGGACGTTCTCCGCCTCCCGCACCGACGCCACGATGTGCGACTTCGGCGCCAGCTCGCGCGCGGTGAGCGTGACCAGCACGGCGGTGTCGTCGCGGTTCGGGGCCACGACCACGGCCTTCGCGTGCTGCACGCCGGCCACACGCAGCACGTCAGCCCTGGTCGCGGAACCGTGCACGGTCACCAGGCCCATCGAGCTCGCCGCCTCCAGCGCCTGCTGGTCGGTGTCGACCACGACGATGCGGCTGGGCTGCACGTCCTCGTCACCGAGCAGCGCGTTGACGGCCGAGCGGCCCTTGGTGCCGAATCCGACGACGACGGTGTGGTCACGCACCTTCGTCCTCCACTTCTGGATCTTGAATGCCTGCCGGGAGCGCTCCGTGAGCACCTCCAGCGTGGTCCCGACGAGGACGATGAGGAAGAGCACGCGCAGGGGCGTGATGATGAGGACGTTCACCAGCCGCGCCGAGGCCGAGGCCGGCGCGATGTCGCCGTAGCCGGTCGTGGAGAGCGAGACGGTGGAGTAGTAGATCGCGTCGAGGAAGGACACCCCGTCGCCGTTGACGTCGCGGTAGCCGCCGCGGTCGGCGAACACGATCAGCACGGTCGCCAGCAGGGCGAGCAGCGCGCCGATGATCCGTTTGACGATCGAGCGCATCGGGCTGGTGGTGAACTCGGGCATCCGGATCACGCCGACGAGCTCGTGGTCGGGGCGGTCGTTGAGCCGGACGTTCAGGGGCAGCCGTTTCAAGGCTTTCATGCACCGGCTCCCCGCGGGTGTTCGGCGTCACTCACAGCGGGGAGGATAGCCGAAGGTCATCGCCCGCACACCCGTCGCGGTGATCACGTTGTGGCAGGCTGGACGCATGTCCGACTCGAGCAGGCCGCAACAGCCCGCGTACTGGCTGGCCGGTTTCCTCGCCTCCGCGGGCCTGACGCACTTCCTGCGCCCCAAGCAGTACGACGCGCTGGTACCGGAGGAGCTCCCCGGTTCGCGTCGCGCGTGGACGTACGCCTCGGGCGCCGCCGAGCTCGGCGTGGCGGCGGCCATCGCGCTGCCCCGGACCCGCCGGCTGGGCGGGCTCGCGGCGGCGCTGCTGTTCGTGGGTGTGTTCCCCGGCAACGTGAAGATGGCGCTGGACTTCGAACGCAAGAAGCTGTCGGCGCCGGTGCGCGCGGGCGCCTGGTTCCGGTTGACGGCGCAGTGGCCGCTCGTGAAGTGGGCGTTGAAGGTTCGCGACAACGCCTGAATCACTCGCGCGGCACAGTCACTCGCGCGGGACGCTGCGGAGCAGGTCGCGCAGGCCTTCGGCGTCCAGGAGGTCGGCGGGGCTGAGCGTGTGGCCGTGGCGGACGTAATGGAACGCGGCACGCACGCGGTCCACCGGCACGTTCTTCAGCGCCGCCCACGCGAGCCGGTACGCGCCGAGCTGCACGGCCAGCGCGGGCAGGCGGTCGGCTGACGGGACGGAGCCGGTTTTCCAGTCCACCACGGTCCAGCCGCCGTCGGGATCCGCGTAGACGGCGTCCATCCGGCCGCGCACGGTGATGCCCTCGACGTCGGCCGAGAACGGCACCTCCACGGCCAGCGGCACGCGCTCGGCCCACTCGCTGCGTTCGAAGGCTTCTTGCAGTTCTTCGAAATCGGAGTCGGGGGCCTCGCCGACGTCGGCGGCGCCGGGCAAGTCGTCGATCTCCAGCAGGCCCTCGCCGGAGAAGCGCTGTTCGAGCCAGGTGTGGAACGCGGTGCCGCGGCGGACGAAGGTGTTGGGCGGCAACGGAAGCGGGCGCCGCAGCTTCCGGGCGAGTGCTTCGGCGTCGGCGGCGAGCTCCACGAGCTGGCTCACGGAAAGCTGGGCGGGAAGCACGACTCGGTCCACAGTGGCCTGGGCGCGGGCGCGTTCGGCGAGCAGCACGTCGGTGTCGGCGGCCCAGCCGTCGGGGTCTTCGGGGTCGACGTCGTCTTCGTCGTCCTCGTCGTTTTCCTCGTAGGTTTCTTCGTCCTCGTAAGGTTCTTCGTCGAACTCGTCGGGTTCGGGCGGCAGCGGCACCTCGTCGTCTTCGGCGACGCCGAACAGTTCCGGCTGCTCAGGTTCGGCCTTCGCCGCCGCGGGTCCTGCCTCTTCGGGCGTTTCGGGCAACGCCGCCATCGCCGCGAACACCATCTCGACGCCCGTCGACACCCCGGTCCGACGGTCGCCCAGCGGGTCGACGGGCCAGCTCGCCTTGCGGGAGTCCGCGACCAGCGGGTTCTCCTCGTCCTCGGCAGGTTCGTCGGCCCACGCGTCCAGCACGCCGATCGGCGGATCGGCCGCGCGCAGTACGTCGGCGATCTCCGTGAGGAACACCGACGGTCCCTTCGCGCGTGTGCTGCTCTCGTTCCACCAGTGGCCGGAGACGATCAGCGAGCGTTCCGACCGCGTCAACGCGACGTAACAGAGCCGGCGTTCCTCGTCGGCCTCCCGCTCGGCGAAACCCTCCTCGTGCAGTTCGAGGGCCTCCTGCACCTCCTTGCGGTCGAAGCCGTCGGAAACGTGCAGCTCAGGCAGGTCGGCCGAGTCACCGCGCAGCAACGCGGGCAGCGACGTCGCCGTGCGCAGCCACGACGAGGACCGGCGCTTGCTCGGGAACACCTCCGCCACGAGGTGCGGCACGGCCACGACCTCCCACTCCAGTCCCTTGGCGGAGTGCACGGTGAGCACCTGCACGCGGTCGGGCACGACCTCGACCTCGCCGGGCGTGAGGCCGTCTTCGGCGTGGGCGGCGGTGTTGAGATAGTCCACAAAGGACAGGAGGGTCGCGGTCGGGGCGGTCTCGGCGTAGTCGGTGACGACCTCCGCGAACGCGTCGAGGTGCGCGCGGCCGGCGGAGCCCGGGCGCGCCAGGGATTCGACGTCGAGCAGCATCGTGCGTTCGACGTCGGCCACCAGCTCGGGCAACGACTGGTCGAGGCGCCGGCGCAACGCGGCCAGCTCCGCGCCGATGCGCCGGATCCGCCGATAGCCGTCCTCGGAGTAGCGCTCGGGCTTGCCGGGTTCGTCGACGGCGTCGATGAGCCCGGCCTGCTCGGCGCGTTCGGTGACGAGCACGGGTTCGTCTTCGGAATCCGCCTGCGGCACGGGCGAAGACAGCTCCCCCGCGCGCCGCCACAGCGCGGCCAGGTCCGCCGCCGCGAGCCGCCAGCGCGCGCCCGTGAGCAGGCGGGCCGCCGCGCTGCCGGCGAGCGGGTCGGCCAGCACCCGCAGCGTGCTGACGAGGTCGGCGACCTCCGGTTCGTCGAGCAGCCCGCCGAGGCCGACGACCTCCACGGGCAGCCCGCGCATCCGCAGCTCGGCCGCGATCGGCGCCATGTCCGCGCGCCGGCGCACCAGCACGGCAGCCGTCGGTGGCTTGCCCGTCTCCTCTTTCTCGGCGAGCCAGCGCCGCGCCAGCGCGTCGGCCACCCACTCGCGTTCGGCTCGAACATCCGGCAGCAGTGCCACGGCGATGTCCGCCGGACCGGCGCCCTCACGCGCCCGCAGTGGCTCGACGCCGAGGCCGCGCGCCCGCAACGGTTCGGCCACGGCGTTGGCCAGGTCCAGGATCTGCGGCGGGTTGCGGAAGCTCGTGAGCAGGCCGAACTCGTGCGCGGGCGCGAGCCGCCCGTCGGCGTGGCGCGGGAAGTCGGTGGTGAAGCGAGGCAGGTTGGCGGCCGAAGCGCCGCGCCAGCCGTAGATGGCCTGCGCCGGGTCGCCCACGGCGGTGACCGGCATCGGCGCGTGGTCTCCCCCGCCGAACAGCGACCGCAGCAGCACGCGTTGCGCGTGGCCGGTGTCCTGGTACTCGTCGAGCAGCACGGCGCCGTAGCGCTCGCGTTCACCGGTGATCACGGCCGGGTAGCCGTCGGCCAGCTGCGCCGCGAGCGACATCTGGTCGGCGAAATCGAGCGCGCCCTCGGCCCGCTTGCGCCGGTGGTAGGCCTCGACGAGCGGCAGCAGCGCGAGCCGGAACCGTTGCGCCGCCATCACTTCCTGCAGCTTCTGCGGCAGTGCCGCCCGCTGCCCCTTGGCACGCGGCGCGTTCTCGATCACCTCGCACAGCCACGTCGTGTACTGGGCGAGCCGTTCGGTCGACACGAGGTGCTCGCCGAGCTCCCCGGCCAGCGCGAGCAGCTGCGCCGTGACCGAGGACGGCACGCGGTCGGTGTCTAGATCGTCGTCCCAAGTGGACACCACGCGGTGCGCGAGCTGCCACGAAGACGTCTCCGAAAGCAGCCGCACGCCCGGCTGCACCGGCAACCGCAGACCGTGCTCCGACAACAGCCGCCCGGCGTACGCGTGATAGGTCAGCACGGTGGGCTCACCGGCGACGACCGTGGCGCGCAACCCGCCCGACGGGTCGAGCTTCTCCAGCAGCCCGGACCCGGCCAGGCGGCGCAGCCGGGCGCGCACGCGCTCGCCGAGCTGGCGCGCGGCCTTACGCGTGAACGTCAGGCCCAGCACGCGTTCGGGGCTCACGATCCCGTTGGCCACCAGCCACACCACCCGCGCGGCCATCGTCTCCGTCTTGCCCGCGCCGGCGCCCGCGACGACCAGCGACGGCTCCACGGGCGAGGCGATGACCGTGGCCTGCTCGGGGGTCGGGCGGTGCAGGCCCAGTGCGTCGGCGATCTCCGCGGGCTCGACCGGGTTGGCGATGAGCCGCAAGCTCACGGGCCGGTCACCTGCCTGCCCTCGGGCCGCAGCGGGCAGCAACTGCGGGCGGGACAGCGGTCGCAGTCGGGGTTCTCGTGGGCTTGGTAGTCGGGCCCGGCCGCGGCAGCCGCCGCCGAACGCACGAGGTCGAGCCACTGCCGGCCGCCGTCGTCGTCGAGCGGTGGCTGGTCGCGTTGCGTGGCGCCGGTCTTGTTGTTTGTCTTCGCGACGTAGACCAGCCGCGCCCCACCCGGGGTGTTCTTGCCCTCGATCGCGCCGAGCAGCACGGCGAGCTGGTACGCGGCGAGCTGCGGGTGCTGCTCGGCGTCGGCGCTGGACACGGGCACCTTGCCGGTCTTGATGTCCACGATCACCGGGCGGCCGTCCTTGTCCAGCTCCACGCGATCGACGCGGCCGCGCAACATCACGCGCACCTCGTCGTCGCCCATCGGCAGCTCGACCTCGATGTCCTGCTCGACACCCGCCTCGATCAGCTCCTTGCGGCTGCCCTCCAGCCACGCCACGAAGTTGCGCAGCATCTGCTCCACGCGGTTGCGCTCCCGCCGGGAGAACCACGGTGCGCCGGCGTCCACGCGCACCCACGCGTCGTCGAGCGCGGCCTGGATCTGGTCTTCGGTGCGCCCGCCCGCGACGGCTTGCGCGAGGCCGTGCACCAGTGTTCCCGTGACCGCGGCGAGCTGCGCGGGGTCGCTGCCCCCGTGGCGTTCGACGAGCCAGCGCAACGGGCACTTGACCAGGATTTCCACTGTGGACGGTGAGATCCGCATGAGGTCACCGGGTTTGTGCACCGGTTCGTCGGTGGAAGACGGCAGCAGGCCGTACCACGTGCTCGGGTGCGCGCCGGGCACGCCGGCGTCGGCCAGCCGGGCGAGCTGCTTCGCCGCGCGGGCACGACGTTCGGGGTCGGCCTTGTCGTCGCACACGACCTCGCGCAGCTCGCCGACGAGCTCGGCCAGCACCAGTGAACGGCCGGGCGGCTTCATGCGGGAGTCGAGCGCGCCGTCGTCGGCGCCGTTCTCTTCCAGGTCGTCGAGGAAGCGGGACGGCTGCTCGTCCTCGCCCGCCACGGCCGTGACCAGCAACGTCCGGCGCGCGCGGGCGGCGGCGACGTAGAACAGGCGCCGCTCCTCGGCGAGGATCGGGGCGATGGCGGAGACCTTGTCGCCGTCATCGACTCCGGACAGCAGGTCGACGAGCCGCTCCACGCCGAGCACGGAGCCGCGCAGGCGCAGATCCGGCCACGCGCCTTCCTGCACGCCCGCGACGGCCACGACCGTCCACTCGCGGCCCGCGGCCGCGTGCGCGGTCAGCAGCGACACGCCCTCGCCCGGGATCGCGGCGGGCGCCAGCGTGTCCCCGGCGATGTTCTGCGACGACAGGTAGTCGGCGAACGACGCGACACTCGCGCGCGGCAGCCGGTCGACATAACGACCGGCGGCGTCGAACAACGCGACCACGGCGTCGAGGTCACGGTCGGCCTGCGCACCTAGCGAGCCGCCGCGGTCGACGAACCGCAGCAGCCGTTCCTGCAGGCCACTGGCCTCCCACAGCTCCCACAGCACTTGTTCCACGCCTTCACCGCGAGCGACCGCCTGGTGCGTGACGCTCAGCAGCTTGCCGACGCGGCGCACCGGCGTCGCCTCGGCGTCGGCGAGCCCGACCAGGATGTCGCCGCCGCGCAGGGCTTCCACGAGCAGCTCGTCGCTGGAGCGCTGGCCGCCGCCGGCCAGCTCGAGCCGGCGCAGGCCGCGGCGGACCCGGCGCAACGCGAGCGGGTCCGCCCCGCCGAGCGCGGAGGACAGCAGCATTTCGGCGAGGTCGACGTCGAGCAGCTCCGGTTGGGCCGCGATCCGCAGCACGGCCAGCAACGGCCGGACGGCGGAGTGCTTGGCCAGCGGCAGCTCTTGCGTCGCCGAGCCGATCGGCACCCCGGCTGCGCGCAAAGCTCGTTGCAGCACCAGGAAAGTCCGCGCGGGTGAACGCACGAGCACCGCCATCTCGGACCACGGCACGCCGTCGACGAGGTGGGCGCGGCGCAGCTGGTCGGCGATCCAGCTCGCCTCGGCGGCCGGCGTCGGCATCAGCCGGACACGGACTTTGCCCCCGCGTTTTCCCTGGGGAGACACGAGTTTCCGGTGCTGCGACGCGCCCGGCAGCGTGGCGCCGAGCTTCGTCACGGCCTCGCGCACGGCTGGGGCGAGCCGGTGGGAGGTGGTGAGCGTGACCGTGCGATCGCCGTCGGAGTCCGCGTCGGCGAACAGCCGGGGATCGGCTCCGCGGAAGGAGAACACGGACTGGTCGGGGTCACCGGCCACCACGAACTCGGCCGCGGTCTGGCCGATCTGCCGGATCAGCTGGACCTGCAGCGGGTCGAGGTGGTGGGCATCGTCCACGAACAGGTGCCGCACGCGGCCGCGTTCGCGCTCGCGCAGCTCCTCGTCGTCTTCGAGGGCGAGCAGGGCGGAGGTGACCAGCTCGGCGGCGTCGAGCGCCGGGGCACTGCGGACGCCGAGCGCGTTGCCGCCCGCGCCCTGCAGCTGCGTGACCTCCTCGTACTGCGCCCAGAAGTGCCCCGCCGCCACCCACTCCTCGCGGTCCTTGCGGTGGCCGAGCGCCACGAGGTCCTCGGGGCCGAGCCCGCGCTCGGCCGCGCGCATCAGCAGGTCGCGCAACTCTTCGGCGAAGCCCGGCACGAGCAGCGCCGGACGCAGCTGGTCGGGCCAGTCGGGGGCGCCGATCTCGAGATCGCCCTGCAGCAGGTCGCGAACGACGACGTCCTGCTCCGCGCCGGCCAGCAACCGCGGTGGCGGCAGCTCTTCGGCGCGGGCTTCGAGGCGAAGCAGCGAAAACGCGTAGGAGTGCACCGTGCGCACGAGCGGTTCACTCACCGTGCGCGGCAACACCGACGACTGCTCGGGATCGGCCGTGAGGCGGCGCGTGATGTCGGCCCGCAGCGCGTCGGCCGCGCGCCGTGACGCGGTGAGCACGAGCACGCTCTCCGGGTCGGCTCCGTCGGCGATGCGGCGCGCGGCCGCGGTCGCGAGCAAGGTCGTCTTGCCGGTGCCGGGGCCGCCGAGCACGCGGAGGAACCCGGCGGGTGCGGACAGCAGCCGGCGCGCGCCTGCGTCCCAGGTGAACGTGGGTGCGCCGACGGCGGGCGGGCGCACGAGCCGCGCCCTGCCCTGCGCCGTTCTCCGCCCGTTCACGCCTACGATGGAAGCACGCTGACACGCACGGGTGGCGCACCGGCACGCAGTTGCGCGACCGGCGGTCGAAACTGTCGGTGGCGTGCGGCACAGTGCTCGGGTGGACGACGAACTTCACGAACGGATCCGGGCTGTGATCAGCGACGTGCCGGCGGGCACGGTGGCGACCTACGGTGACATCGCCGCGCTCAGCGGCGCTCCTTCACCCCGGCTCGTCGGGCGCGTGCTCGCTGAAGACGGGCACGACCTGCCGTGGCAGCGGATCCTGCGCGCCAACGGCACTCCGGCGCCGCATCTGGCCCACCGACAGCTCGAACTCCTGCGCGCGGAAGGCGTGCTCGCCGACGGCCAGCGCGTGAACCTGCGCGAGTACCGCTGGCGGCCCGATGGACTACCGGAAGCGGAGGAACCCGAAGGTCTGTTTTGACGCTGCCACTTAGGTTAGGTTGCCTAATGGCATTGCTGACTGCGCACCGCGGCCGGGTCACCGCGGTCCGGCGGGTCACCCCGCACATGGCCAGGGTCACCTTCGACTGCGCCACGCTCGCCGCGACCGAAGGCTCCGGACCCGACGCTTACCTCAAGGTGTTCTTCCCTCTCGACGGTCAGGACGAGCCGCCGCTGCCGCCCCCGCCGACGAGCGGCGACGTGGTGTCCTGGTACCAGTCCTACCTCGCGATGCCCGAGGAGGTCCGGCCGCCGATGCGCACCTACACCGTGCGCGCGTTCCGGCCCGCGCTCGGCGAGGTGGACATCGACTTCGTGCTCCACGACGACACGCTGGGCCCGGCCTCGGCGTGGGCCGCGCGGGCGGCGGCGGGCGACCGGGTCGCGTTCGTGGGGCCGCACAGCCTGTACGAGGTGCCGGAAACCGCCGAGTGGCAGCTGCTGGTCGGCGACGAGACGGCGCTGCCCGCGATCGGCGCGATCGTGGAGAACCTGCCGCGATCGGCGCGGGCTTCGATCTACGTCGAGAGCCCCGGCCGCGCCGAACGCCAGACGTTCGACACCGCCGGTGCCGTCGAGCTGCACTGGGTCGTGCGAGGCACCCGGCCCCACGGCGAAGCTCTGCTCGATGCCGTACGCGCCGCGAACCTGCCCGGCGGCGCGCCGTACGCCTGGGTTTCGGGCGAGGCCGGCATCGTGAAGCGCGTCCGCCGCCACCTCGTTCGCGAACGAGGCTTCGACAAGGACACGATCTGCTTCACCGGCTACTGGCGCCACGGCCTCAGCGAGGAAGCGGTCGGGCGCGAGCGCGTGGCTGCAATTTCCTGAGCTGTGGCTTCCTGAGCTCAGGCGGCCAGGATCTGTTCGCGCAGGATGTCGGCGTGGCCGCAGTGGTGGGCCAGCTCCCGCAGCACCTGCAGGTACACCCAGCGAACGGTGCGCGGGCCGGACCGGTGGCCGGTCACGACGGCGTCCAGCGCCAGGTCCGCGACCGTCGTCCGGGCCGTGGCGCAGGCCTCCCGGTAGGCCGCCGTGACCGAGGCGACGGTGTCGTCGTCGGCGAGCCGGAACGACTCGTCCGGACTCCGCACCAGCCCGAGCTCACCGCGGGACGTGCCGCCGACGCATTCCTCGAACCACACCCGCTGCATCCAGGTGACGTGCTTGAGCAGCCCGAGCGGCGTCGTCGCCGACGGCACGAGCTGACGGCGGGCCTGCTCCTCGGTGAGCCCGTCGAGCGTCATCTCGATGCCCACGCGGTATTCCTCGATGAACGCCTCGAGCTGGGTGCGTTCGCCGTCCAGCGGCACCGCGAACGAACCCCTGAACTCACCCATCAAGCCCTCCCCAGCGTCGAAACCACCAGCTTCACCAATGCACCGAGCCGTTGCCGGTCCGGTTGGCACGTCGTTATGCCCTGCGCTTCCAGCGGTGCCGCCGTCACCGGGCCCACGCAGAAGGTCTTGATCCGGCCCGAGCGCACCACGTCGAGGGCGCCGGTGTCGGCGGTCAGGGTGAGGAAGTTGGTGGCTGCCGGGGCGCTCGTGAACACGAGGGCGTCGACTTCGCCCGCCTGGATTTCGCGCGCCAGGGAGAGAACCGGGGCGGTGTCGGCGGGCGAGTGCCAGCGGTAGGGCTGCACCGCGACGACCTCGGCGCCGACCAGCTGCCCGGTGAACTCCGGCAGCGGAGCGCCGTGCAGCTGGACGGCAACACGGGAATCGACCACACCCGCGGAGACCAACGCGGCGAACAGCTCGGCGTTGCTCTCCCCCGGTGCCGAGAACTCCTCGCGCAGCCCCGCGCCCCGCACCGCGCCCACGGCTTTCGGGCCGCGCGCGAAGATCCGCGACGAGCCCAGCGTCGTGAGCAGGTCGTCCTTGCGGCCCCAGCCGTCGGCGGCGGCGAGCCAGCCGCGGAAGCCGGCGCCGGTCGTGACGGCCGTGAAAGCAACCGGCGCGGCAAGCACGGCTTCGGTGCTGAGCCGCAGCTCGGGGTCTTCGGCGAGGGGCACGATGGTGATCGTCGGCGCGTGGCGCACCTGCGCGCCGTAGCGGAGCAGCGCGGAGATGAGGTCGTCGGCGCGGCGTTCGGCCGTGACGCCGATCCGCACCCCGTCCAGCTCACCCATAGGTCGCGCCCATCTCCCTGATCGCCTCCGCGAGCTGCGCCCGCAGGTCCGCCGGCTCGAGCACCTCCAGGTGCGACCCGAACCGCAGCAGCTCGCCGATCGCGGGTTCCCCCGGCTCGACCGGCAGCCGCATCGTGAGCCAGCCTTCCTCATCGGCGACCGCGCCGCCGTCCAGGGCCTCGCGCAGCGCCCGCGCCCCGACGCTGCCCGCGTAGAACGGCAGCAGACCCTGCGCCCGCGGCGACAGGCGCACGGTCGCGAGCCGCGGGTACATGCGCCGCTCGAACTGCTCCGACCACTCCTGCCAGTAACGAGGCAGGTCGAAATCCGCCGGTCGCTCGAAAGCCTCGCCGAGGTCCACCAGCTCGAGGATCCGGGAAATCCGGTACGTGCGATCGGACCCCTCGCACCGGCCGGCGAGGTACCAGTTGCCCGCCTTGAGGATTAGGCCGAGCGGCTCCAGCACGCGCTCGACCTCGCGTTGGCCCCAGCGTTCGTAGCGGATCCGGATGCGGTGGCTCGACCACACCGCCTCGGCGACCGCGGACAGCACCGGCAGGCTCTCGATCCCGCGGTGCCACCCGGGCACGTCCAGGTAGAACCGCTCGGCGACGCGACCCGCGCGGCTGCGCAGCTCCTTCGGCAACGCGGCATACAGCTTGAGCTGCGCCGCCGCCAGCACCGTGCCGAGGCCCAGCTCCGCCGCGGCCACGGGCAGGCCGGCCAGCGAAAGCGACTGCGCCTCCTCCTCGGTGAGCCCGGTCAGCCGCGTGCGATAGCCGTCGACCAGCTGATAGCCGCCGGTGCGGCCGCGGTCGGCGTAGACGGGCACGCCGGAAGCCGACAGCGCGTCGATGTCGCGGTAGACCGTCCGGACGGAGACCTCCAGCTCGGCGGCCAGCTCCTCGGCCGTCATCCGGCCGCGGTTCTGCAGCAGGAGCAGCACCGTGAGCAGCCGGGACGCGCGCATGAATCGAGTATGACCGAAAACCCTGACACAAGCTGACAGGTATGGGCGGTTGAGTGGTCCCCATGAACACGTTCAGCATGAAGAACTGGGACGAACACCTCGCCAGCGGCAGCGAAGGCGGCCCGCGCGTGGCCTACGCGCACGCCACGATGGAGTACAGCGGCGTGATCGAAGGTGAGTCGATCTGCGATTACCTGCTGTACTACGCGGGCGAGGGTTACGACGGCGGCGGCACCACGTCGCCGAGCTTCGAGCGGTTCGACGCGGCCGTGGACGGCCGTCGCGGCACGTTCGTGGTCCGGCACGAGGGCGGCTTCGACCCGAAGGGCATCTGGTCGAAGTTCGATGTCGTGGCCGGCTCCGCGACGGGCGAGCTCACCGGCCTGACCGGGTCGGGCACGGTGAAGGGCACGATCGGCGAGCCGACGGTGTCGTACACCTTCGACTACGCGCTGAGCTGAAGGAGGCCGCTGTGCTCGAGGTGTCCCGCAAGCAGGTGATGGCGTACCGGGTTGCGCGGCACGGGCTGCACCGGGACTTCGCGGACCCGGTGGCGTCGCCGCTGTTCGACCTCGGCCTGCAGGACAGCATGCGTGACACCGCCCTGCTCGCCCTCTCGGCGCGGTCTTCGACACCGGTCGAGCCGACGTCCCTTGTTGACGATCCGCGTGTGGTGCTCGTCTGGTCCCACCGCGGCGCCCCGCACTTCCACCGGCGCGAAGACCTGCGCGAGCTCGTGACGTCGCTGATCCCCCTCGACGACGCCGACGCCCTGGCCCGGATGCTCTGGCAGAAAAAGGAAATCGGCGCGACGGGCGTGCCCGCGTCGGAGGTGCTCTTCACCGCGGCGCGGGCCATCCGCAAGGTCGTGACGCAGCCGATGTCGAAGGGCGCGGTGAGCGCCGCCGCCACGCGCGAGCTACCCCCCGAGTACTCCCGCTGGTGCCGCCCCTGCAACGCCACGCACATCCAGGAGCAGCTCATGCGCCTGGCCACCCTCCACGGCGGCGTGCGCCTGGAAGCCGACCAATCCCCGGCGACACTGGCACCGCTGGAGAACCGCGGCCGGATGCGCACTTCGCCCGACGCGGCCGCGGTGTCGCGTGTGGTGCGCGGCTACTTGACATTCAACGGCCCCGCCACCCAAGGCGACGCGGCGGGTTTCGTGGGCACGGCGAAGACGGCTCTGTCGGCTGCCTGGCCTGATGATCTGGTCGAGGTCAAAGTGGACGGTCGCCGGGCGTTCCTGCCCGCCGATCAGGTGGCCACGCTGGAGAATCCGCCGTCGCCGTCGGTGGTTCGGTTGCTGCCGCCGCTGGATCCGTTCACGCAGGCCCGCGACAAAGCCGTGCTGGTGCCGGACAAGGCCCGCGCGAAGGAAGTGTGGAAGATTCTCGGCAGCCCCGGCGCGTTGCTGGTGGACGGCGAGCTGATGGGCGTCTGGCGCACCCGCGGTTCAGGCAAACGTCTCGCCTTCACGATGACGGCGTTCGATCCGCTTCGCGCGGCGGACCGGAATGCGGCTGAGGAAGAAGCTTCCCGGGCTGCCACGGCTCGGGGGTACGCGGACTTCTCCGTCACCTGGGCCTAATCCACTTCGGACACCCGGGCCGTCAGGTCGTCGACGAATCGGTTCAACAGCGTGCCGAAGGCCCGCTGGTCCTCGATCGACCAGTCGGCCACGGCCTCGGTGAACCAGCTCAGGACGGTCTGCAGGTAGCGCCCGGCCGCGGCGGCGCCGTCCGGCGTGAGTTCGATGAGGCGGGCGCGCTGGTCGTCCGGGTCGGTGACGCGGTGGATGAGGCCACGCTTCTCCAGTTCGTTCAGGTGGCGCGTGACGTGGGGGCCGACGACCTGCATGCGCGTCGCGATCTCACCGACGCGCAGCGGTTTGCCCGCCATCTGCAGGGTGATGATCACGGTGAGCGCCGGCCGGTCGAGGGCGAGGCCGGCCTGCTCCATGGCTCGTTCCGCGAGGTGGCTGCGGTTGAGCACCGTGCTCAGCTGCATCAGGCGCGGCAGCACCGTCAACGGGTCGAGCCGACCTTCTGTGTCGCTCATCACACCCCTTACATACCTAAGTTAGTTATACAGTTGCCTCGAGCGCAGGAGTCTTCCCAGGCCCAGCGCGCCCGCAAGAAGCATACCTAACTTAGCTATCGAGGAGACATCATGACCACCGTCCTCATCTCCGGCGCCAGCATCGCCGGCCCCGCCCTGGCCTACTGGCTGCGTGAATACGGCTTCGACGTCACCGTCGTCGAGAAGGCCGAAGCCCTGCGCGGCGGCGGCTACCCCATCGACATCCGCGGCACCGCTCTCGGCGTCGTCGAGCGCATGGGCCTGATGTCGCGGCTGCGCGAAGCCCACGTCGACAGCCGCAGGCTCACCTTCCTCAACGAAGACGGCAGCACAGTCGCGTCGCTCAGCCCCGACGCCATCGCCGGCGGCGTCGAGGGCCGCGACCTGGAGGTCCGCCGGGGCGACCTCGCCGAGGCGCTCTACAGCACCATCCGCGACGACGTCGAGTTCCTCTTCAACGACAGCCTCGCCACCCTCGACGACCGCGGCGACGCCGTCGACGTGACCGTCCGCAGCGGCCGGCGCCGCACGTTCGACCTGGTCATCGGCGCCGACGGCCTGCACTCGGGTGTCCGCGCGCTGGCGTTCGGCCCGGAGGAGCAGTCCCACCGCTACCTCGGCTACTGCTTCGCCGGCTTCACAATGCACAACGACTTCGGCCTGGCCCACGAGGGCGTCCTCTGGTCCACCCCGGGCCGCGGCGCCGCCCTCTACGCCGTGGGCGACAGCGACACCATCTTCGGCTTCCTCAACTTCACCCGCCCCGAGCCGCCCTTCGACGCCTTCCGCAACCCGGCCGCGCAGCGCGAACTCATCGCCGAGGTGTTCGCCGGAGACGGCTGGGAACTCCCCCGACTGGTCGCGGCGATGCGCACGGCCGACGACCTGTTCTTCGACATCGTCAGCCAGATCCACCTGCCGCGCTGGTCCTCCGGCCGCGTCGCCCTCGTCGGCGACGCCGCGCACGCCCCGTCGTTCCTCACGGGCCAGGGCTCCAGCACCGCGTTGGTCGGCGCCTACGTGCTGGCGGGCGAGCTGGCCACCCATGCCGACCACACGGCGGCGTTCGACGGCTACGAGCGCACGGCGCGCCCGTTCGTCGAGGCCAACCAGGCCCTCGTCTCCGTCGGCAACGCCACCATGTTCCCCGCTACGGCCGACGCCCTCGCCGAACGCAACGCCCACCTGCGCGAACTCACGACGCTGCCGGTCGGGCCGGGTCGGCCGGAGCACAGTGCGCTGGAGCTGCCCGATTTCAGTGGTCGACGAGTGGCGGGCAGCCGAGCTTGACGGAGTCGAGTCCTTTTCGGACAGTCGAGTGCGTCACCCGCGAAGCTCGGCGGAGCCGAACCTCGCCACGTAGTGCCAGACCCGTTTGAGCGATTGCTCGTCGTGACGGCCGGCGCGCGAAGCGTCGCCGAGGACGCGGGGATCGAGGCGGCCGTCGCGGGCCAGCGATTCCCCGAGCCGCACGAACTCCGGGCCTCGGTACTCCGGATGCCGACGCAGTTCGCTCGTAGCCAGGGCAAAGCCGCCGTGCCATTCGACGGCGCACGGCAACCGGGCGGCAGCGGCCTCGATCGGAGTGCCGCGGTAGCAGGGGTCCAGCACCACAGCTTCGACGTCGGTATGAAGATCGAGCACACCGTGGACGTGCGCTTCCACGTAGTCGTCGAGCGGATCCGGGTCGTCCGCCAGTGCTGCCGCGATCAACGCCGACAGGCTCGACGCGACGCCGAATCGCCGGGGTTCGAAGAAGCTGTCGGGGTAGCAGAACGTGGTGCGAGCCAGCACCGGCCCGGCCAGGCGCAGGTGGGCCGACCCGAAACGCGGTGAGCCGCCGATCCGGCGTCGGCGGAAGTTCAGCGAACCGTACTTCGGCCGCTGCGCCGGCGGTGCGTCGTCGTAGGCGCCGGCGAAGATCCGGCTCTCCCACTGCCAGCGGGCGCCGCCGGGGTGCGCGGTGAGGCCCCCGTTGCCCGTGCCGGTCTCGAACTGCGACCGGTACACCCCGTCACGAGCCAGCAGTTCCAGAATCGGTGTCTCCGCGACGAGGCGATCCGGGTGGAAGTGCAGGGTCACCCGCCACGACGGGTCCGCGGGCGCCCCGGTCGCGAGGGTTGCCAGGTGGGCGATCGCGGTCTCGTGCGGCTGCGGCATGGCTCCAGTATCCGCGCCGGCCTCACCGGTCGACGGCAAGCCGGTAGCCGCGTTTGACCACGGTCTGGATCACGGCCGGGCCGCCGAGGGCAGTGCGCAGGCGGCCGATCGCCGTCTCCACCGCGTGTTCCTCGCCGCCGCCCGGGAGGGAGGTGGTGAGTTCGCGTCGGGAGACGACGCGGCCGGGCGAGTGGGCCAGGGCGCGGAGCAAGGCCATGGGGGCGGGGGCGATGTCGTGCCAGTCGCCGTCGAGGAGGACGGCGTGGCCGCGCAGTTCCAGCGCGTGGCCGGCGACGGAGAGGCACGGGGTGCGGGCCAGAAGCGCGTCGGCGACGGTGCGGGCGAGGGCACCGAGGCGGGAGCGCGCGGGCTGGACGGTGGGGATGCCCAGCGCCGCAAGGGGTGCGGCCGTGATGGGGCCGACGCAGGCGACGACCACGCGCGACGTCAGGGCGTCGACCAAGGCAGGCAGGCGGCCGGTGCGGCGGGCCAGGGCGAGCGTCGACGCGGCGGCCGGCGCGGACGTGAAGGGCAGGGCGTCGACGGTGCCGTCGAGCACGGCGTCCACCAGGCGGTCGAGCGGGCCCGGGTCGGCCGGGCCGACCCAGCGGTAGACGGGGATCTCGATCACCGACGCGCCCGCCGCGCGCAGGGTCTCGGTGAAGAACGGCAGCGGCTCGCCGTGGAGCTGGACGGCGATCGTCAGCCCGTCCACACCGGATTCCAGCAGGTGCTGCAGCACGCCCGCGTTGCTTTCGGACGGCGGGGAGTAGTCCTCCGACAAGCCCGCCGCCCGCAGTGCGCCTGTGGCTTTCGGGCCGCGGGCGACGAGGCTGGCGCGGGCGAGGTGGTTCAGCAGCGCGTCGCCGAGGTTCCAGCCCTCGGCGGCCTCCACCCAGCCGCGGAAGCCGATGCCGGTGGTGGCGACGACAACGTCCACCGTGGACTCCAGCAACCGAACGGTGGCCGCGTGCAGTTCCGTGTCGTCGGCGAGCGGGACGATCCGGATGGCCGGGCCGTACCGAACGCCGGCCCCCTTGCGCACGAGCAGCGCGCCGAGCTCGTCCGCCCGGCGCGCCGCGGTGATGCCGGCGACGAAACCGGCCAGCGGGAGCACGTCCGTCATGGGGAGCCCACCTCGACGATCCCTTCCCGCACACGCACGCGGTAGACCGGCACGGAAACGTCCGGCGAGTCCAGGCACTGTCCGGTGCGGAGCGAGAACCGTTCCTTGTAGACCGGGGACGCGACCACGGGCTCACCACCGGCGTCACCCACGATCCCGCGCGACAGCACGGCCGCGGCGCTGCACGGATCCCAGTTGGACAGAGCGAACCACTCCGAGCCGACGTGGAACACGGCCACCTGCTCGCCCTCCACCAGCGCCGCCACGCCGGAGCAGTCGCCCACCCGCGAGACCGCGCACACCGCCGTCCAGGTCCGTTCGATCGATGTCGTCATCGCCGCACCTCCGATTTCTCGAGCAGCGGTACACCCAGCAGTACCGGAACCCGTTGGAGGCGCTCCGGCCGGAACGAGATCGACGGGTCCGGCGTGCCCGGCGCGTTCACGAACGAGCTGAACCGCGCCAGCTTCTCCGGATCCTCCAGCACGCCGCGCCACTCGTCTTCGTAGTCCGTGACGTGCTTGGCCATCGCGGCGTCGAGGTCCTCGCAGATGCCGAGGCTGTCGTCCACGATCACCGCGCGCAGGTGCTCCAGGCCGCCGTCGAGCTCCTCCAGCCACGGTGCCGTGCGCTGCAGCCGGTCGGCCGTGCGGATGTAGAACATGAGGAACCGGTCGATCGTCCGGATCAACGTCGGCGTGTCCACATCGGACAGGAAGAGCTGCGCGTGGCGCGGGGTGGCGCCGCCGTTGCCGCCCAGGTAGAGGTTCCAGCCGTGCTCGGTCGCGATCACGCCGAAGTCCTTGCCGCGCGCCTCCGCGCATTCCCGCGCGCAGCCGGAGACGCCGGACTTGATCTTGTGCGGCGAACGCAATCCGCGGTAGCGCAGTTCCAGCTCGATCGCGAGGCCGACGCTGTCCTGCACGCCGTAGCGGCACCAGGTCGACCCGACGCACGACTTCACCGTCCGCAGCGCCTTGCCGTAGGCGTGCCCGGACTCGAACCCCGCGTCCACGAGCCGCCGCCAGATCTCCGGCAGCTGGTCCACCGTCGCGCCCAGGAGGTCGATCCGCTGGCCGCCGGTGATCTTCGTGTACAGCCCGAAGTCCTTCGCGACCTGCGCGATCACCATCAGCTTCTCCGGTGTGATCTCGCCACCGGGGATACGCGGGACCACGGAGTAGCTGCCGTTGCGCTGCAGGTTCGCCAGGAACTTGTCGTTCGTGTCCTGCAGCGTCGCCTGCTCGCCGCCGAGGATGTGGCCGTTGCCGAGCGTCGCCAGGATCGACGCGACGGCCGGCTTGCACACCGCGCAGCCCGAACCCGTGCCGTAGCGGCTGACCAGCTCGCTGAACGTGGAGATGCGCGTGGCCCGCACGATCTCGAACAGCTCGGCCCGCGACTGCGCGAAATGTTCGCAAAGCGCCGTCGACTGTTCAACCCCGCACGCGTTCAGCAACTTCGCCAACATCGGCACACACGAGCCGCACGACGTGCCCGCCCGCGTACACGCCTTGAGCTTGCCGACCGAGTCACAGCCGTCCTCGTGGACGGCCCGCGTCAGCGCGCCTTTGGAAACGCCGTTGCACGAACAGATCTGGGCCTCGTCCGGCAACGCCTCCACCCCGACCGCCGCGCCTCCGCCGGCCGGGGCGAGCAGCGCACCCGGCTCCGCGGGCAACGGACGGCCGACGAGCGCTCTCAGCGTGTGGTACTCGGCCGCGTCGCCCACGAGCACGCCGCCGAGCAGTGTCCGGCCGTCGTCGGTGACCACGAGCTTCTTGTACGTCCCGGCCACGGCGTCGTTCACCGCGACTTCCAGCGCGCCTTCGGTCGCCGCGTGCGCGTCGCCGAAGCTGGCGACGTCGACACCCATCAGCTTGAGCTTCGTGGCCGTGTCCGGCTCCGGGAACGACGCCACTCCCCCGGTGAGCCGCGCCGCGACGACCTCCGCCATCGCATACCCCGGCGCGACGATCCCGTACACCCGCCCCTCGACGGCCGCGCACTCGCCGATCGCGAACACGGCCGGATCGCTGGTGCGGCACTCGGCGTCCACCAGCACCCCACCGCGTTCGCCCACTGCCAGGCCACACTCACGCGCCAAGTCGTCGCGCGGGCGGACACCCGCGGAGAACACCACGAGGTCGACGTCCAGCTCCGTACCGTTGCCGAGCTTGGCCAACAGCCGGGATCCGTCAGCTTCGAGAGAGTCCGTCGAGGTTGCGGTATGGACGGTCACGTCGAGCTGCTGGATGAGCCGCCGCAGGAGCGCGCCACCACCCTCGTCGACCTGCAGCGGCATGAGCCGCGGCGCCATCTCCACGACGTGCGGCGACAAGCCCATGTCCCGCAAGGCCTTCGCGGCCTCCAACCCGAGCAGCCCGCCGCCGATCACCACCGCGGACCGACGCCCACGGCCCGGCTTCGACGCAGCCACCCGGATGGCATCCAGGTCTTCGATCGTCCGGTACACGAACACGCCCGGCAGCTCCCGCCCCGGCACCGGCGGCACGAACGGCCGCGAGCCCGTGGCCAGCACCAGCGCGTCGTACTCCTGCACGCGACCGGACGCGGTCGTCACCGTGCGGGCAGCCCGGTCCACCGCCACCACGGCATCACCGAGGCGAAGATCCACAAGGGAATCTTCCGGGTAGTCCGCGCCCGGCAGGGCCAGCGCGGCCGGATCCCACGTGTCCACATAAGACGTCAGCGCCACCCGGTCGTACGCGGGCCGGTTCTCTTCGGCCAGCACCACGACCCGCCACTCGCCGGCTGTGTCCGCCGCGCGCAGCGCCTCCACGAGCCGGTGCGCGACCATGCCGTGCCCGGCCACTACGAGAGTCCTCATCAGACCTCCGCCCCGGCCAGTGCGACCTGCGCCCGCACCGCGGGTTTGCGCAGGTACACCACCCACGTCACCCCCACGCACACCGCGTAGAACACCAGGAAGCCGACGAACGCGGGAATCCCGCTGTGCGCGTCGGCGAACGACTGCCGGAACGCGAGGTTGATGAACAGCCCGCCCAACGCGCCGATCGCCCCCGCGAGCCCGATCAACGCACCCGACAGGCGGCGGGCCTTGAGCAGCTCCGCGGCCTCGTCACCACCGAGGTCGATGGCCGCGCGCGCCTTCACCTGGAAGATCGCGGGGATCATCTTGTACGTCGAACCGTTGCCGATGCCCGTCAGGACGAAGAGGACGATGAACGCGACCGTGAACAACCCCAGCGAGTTCGCCGACGAAGCCAGCACCAGCACCACCGTGGCGAGCGCCATCAAGCCGAACGTCGCGAACGTGACCCGGCCGCCGCCGAGCCGGTCGGACAGCCGGCCGCCCAGCGGTCGTGCCAGCGAACCGAGCAGCGGCCCGAGGAACGTCACCGCCGCGGCCTGCAACGGCGTGCGGCCGAACTGGTTCTGCAGGACCAGCCCGAACGCGAAGCTGTAGCCGATGAACGACCCGAACGTGCCGACGTACAGCAGCGACATCACCCACGTGTGTCCATATCGGACGACTTCACGCATGGCCTTGGTGTCTCCGCGGACCGTGGCGAGGTTGTCCATGAACAGCGCGGCGCACAAGGCCGCGATCACGATCAGCGGCAGGTAGATGAACAACACCAGTCGCGGCGCGGTCGCCCCCACGGTGCCGATCACCAGCAAGCCGACCAGCTGGATCACGGCGACACCCAGGTTTCCGCCGCCCGCGTTGAGGCCGAGCGCCCAGCCCTTGTACCGCTCCGGGTAGAACGTGTTGATGTTCGTCATCGACGACGCGAAGTTCCCGCCGCCGACCCCGCCCAGCGCGGCCATCAGCACGAACGTGCCGAGCGACGTTCCGGGGTGCAGCACGATCGCCGTCAGCACCGTCGGCACCAGCAGCAGCGTCGCGCTGAAGATCGTCCAGTTGCGGCCACCGAACTTCGCCACCGCGAACGTGTAAGGCAGCCGCATAATCGCGCCCACGAGCGTCGGCGTGGACACCAGCAGGAACTTGTCCGCCGCCGAGAACCCGTACGCGGGGCCCATGAACAGC
The DNA here is from genome assembly GCF_040689465.1 of Amycolatopsis sp. NPDC051373. NCBI lineage: Bacteria > Bacillati > Actinomycetota > Actinomycetes > Pseudonocardiales > Pseudonocardiaceae > Amycolatopsis > Amycolatopsis sp. NPDC051373. The sequence continues at coordinate 113,432 of NZ_JBFBAE010000024.1, forward strand.
ACGACAACCGACCACAGTGTCCAGATCGAGAACCCGATGTGCTCGGCGAACACGGAGAACCACAGGTTGCGGCGGGCGATCCGCTTCCCGGTCGTCTCCCAGAAGGTCTCGTCCTCGGGTGTCCAGTGCTCGATCCAGCGATTCTTCACGGCGTCCTCCTTGGCGAGAGAGAGTCGGGTGCTCACTGCGCCGCCAACCAGCCCGCGACGGCCGACACGGTGTCGTGGCAGCCGCCGCAGCCGGTGGTGGCGCGGGTGGTGCGGGCAAGCGCGGCAACGTCGGTGGCGCCACCGCGCCACGCGTCGACGAGCCGGCCCTTGGTCACGGCGTTGCACCGGCAGATCAGCGCCGACGCCGGCAGGTCGGCGGGACTCGCGGCGGCCGGCGCGCCCGCGGGCAGCGCGCGGCCGAGCAGCACGGCGAGCCGGTCTTCGGGCAGTGGGATGCCGCGATCGTGGAACTGCGTGACGGTGGCCGCGGCATCGGGCAGGCCGAGCAGGATCGCGCCGGTCACGCGGTTGCCGCGGACCACGAGCTTGCCGTAGCGGCCGCCGGACGGGTCGTCGATCGTGAGCACGTCGGCGTCGTCACTCGCATGCGTCTCGCCGAGCGCGGTCAAGTCGACACCGCGGGCCTTCAGCCGCGTGACCACCGTCGTGCCTCGGTAGCGCGCCGCGGTGTCGGCGCCGGTGAGTAGGTCCGCGAGCACGGCCGCCTGCTCCCAGGCGGGTTGCACGAGCCCGGCCGGTGCGTGGGCGTGGCGCGCGCAGTCACCGAGTGCGTGAATGCGGCCGTCGCTGGTGCGCAGCAGGTCGTCGACGAGCACGCCGCGGTCCACCGCGAGCCCGGCGGCCTCGGCCAGCGCCGTGTCCGGGCGGACGCCGGCGGCGACCACCACGAGGTCGGCCGGGACGAAGCTGCCGTCGTCGAGCTTCACGCCGTCACCGGGCAGGTGGCGCGCGGCCGTCGCGTCGAAGCGGAAGGTCACGCCCAGCTCGGCGAGCCGCCGCGCGAGCACGCGGCCGGCGCCGGCGTCGAGCTGACGTTCCATCGGGTGGCCGTGCGGGTGCACCACGGTCACGTTCGCGCCGCGCCCGGCCAGGCCCCGTGCCGCTTCGAGGCCGAGCAGCCCGCCGCCGAGCACCACGACCGGAGCACCGGGCCGGGCGGCGTCGAGGATGCGGGTGCAGTCGTCGAGGGTCCGGAACGTCGCGACGCCCGGCCCCGGCTCGAGCCCTTCGACCGGTGGGAGCCACGGCGTGGCGCCGGTGGCGAGCACGAGCGCGTCGTACGCCAGCGGGCCGTCGGTGGTCTCCACGCGACGGTTCGCGCGGTCGACCCCGGTGACGGACGTGGCCAGCCGCAGGTCGACGCAAGCCCGAGCCGCCCAGTCCTCGTCGTGCAGCCGCACTGTCGCCGCGCTCAGCCCGCCCGCAAGCACGGACGACAGCAGCACCCGGTTGTACGCGGGATGCGGCTCGGCGCCCACGATCGTCAGCCGCACCCGTTCCGCCGACGGGTCCCGGCGCCGGAGCTCGTCGGCCAGCCGGGCGCCGGCCATGCCGTAACCGGCCACGACCACGTGCCGGGCGCTCATGCGTCCACCCCGGCGTCCACTCTGGACAGCGCGACCGCGCAGACCTTGAACTCCGGCATGCGGCTCACCGGGTCGAGCGCCGGATTCGTCAGGAGGTTCGCGCGCCCCGCACCGGGGAAGTGGAACGGCAGGAACACCAGGTCGGGCCGCAGCGAGGCGACGCACCGCACTCGGGCGACCGTCTCCCCGCGTCGCGAACGGACCAGCGCCCGCTCTCCCTCCGCGAGGCCCGCGCGGGCGGCGGTGTCGGGGTGGATCTCCACGAACACCTCGGGCACGACGTCCACCAGCTCCGCGATCCGGCGCGTCTGGGCACCGGACTGGTAGTGCTGGAGCACCCGGCCCGTGGTGGCCTGCAAGGGAAACTCGGCGTCGGGCAGCTCCGCGGGCCCGGTGTGGTCGACGGCGGCGAACCGGGCCCGGCCGTCCGGGTGGGCGAAGCGATCGAGGAACATCCGCGGGGTTCCGGGGTGCTCCGCGGAAGGCACCGGCCAGTGCAGCGCCTCACCGGAGCGCAGCCGGTCGTAGGTGACGCCGGAGTAGTCCGCCGTGCCGCCCTTGGACGCCGCGCGCAGCTCCTCGAAGACAGCCGGGGGGTCCACCGGGAACCGCTCGGCGGGCTGGCCGAGGCGGGTGGCGAGCTCCTGCAGCACGTCGAGGTCGGACCGGACGCCCACCGGCGCGTCGACGGCCTTGCGGCGCAGGAGAATTCGGCCTTCGAGGTTGGTGAGCGTGCCGTCTTCCTCGGCCCACTGCGTCACGGGGAGCACGATGTCAGCGCGCTCGGCCGTCTCCGACAGCACGAAGTCGGCGACCACGAGAAGGTCCAAAGCGGACAGTCGATCTTCGACCCGCCGGGACCGCGGCGCCGATACCACGACGTTGCTGCCGAAAACCAGCAACGCTTTCGGCCCGCCCTCCTGCCCCAGCGCCTCGAGCAATTCCGTCGCCGAACGCCCCGGCCCCGGCAGGCTTTCCGGCGCGACACCCCACACTCCGGCGACGTGCTCGCGCGCGGCCGGGTCGTCGATCTTCCGGTACCCCGGCAGCTGGTCCGCCTTCTGCCCGTGCTCGCGCCCGCCCTGGCCGTTGCCCTGCCCGGTGAGGCAGCCGAACCCGGAGCCGACGCGACCGGGCAGCCCCAACGCCAACGCCAGGTTGATCCACCCGCCGACGTTCGCCGTCCCCGTCGCGTGTTGCTCGGTGCCCCGCGCAGTCAGCACGTACGCGTTGTGCGCCTCACCCAGCATCGCGGCAGCTCGGCGTTGATCGGCCGCCGCGACCCCGGTCACGCGCTCGGCCCGCTCCGGCCACCACGCAGCGGCAAGGCGCCAGGCTTCGTCGAACCCGGCCGTCCGAAGATCCACATAGGACTTGTCGAGATGCCCGTCGGCGACCACCGCGTGCAGGATTCCCAACGCCAAAGCCAGATCCGTCCCCGGCGCCGGCGCGAGGTGCAGGGTCGCGAGCTCGGCCGTCGGCGTGCGCCGCGGGTCGATCACGATCAGCTCGGCACCTCGCAGGTGCTGCACGAACGGCGGCATCGTCTCCGCCGGGTTCGCCCCGGCCAGCAGCACGACGTCCGCGTCCGCGAGATCCGTGACGGGGAACGGCAACCCGCGATCGGCGCCGAACGCCTTCAGGCCCGCCGCCGCGGCCGACGACATGCAGAACCGGCCGTTGTAGTCGATCTGCGAGGTGCCCAGCGCGATCCGCGCGAACTTCCCCAGCAGGTAAGCCTTTTCGTTGGTCAGCCCACCGCCGCCGAACACCGCGACGGAGTCGGGCCCGTGCGAAACCCGCAGGTCGCGCAGCTTCGCCGCCACGAGGTCCAGCGCCTCGGCCCAGCTCGCCGGCACCAGCTCACCGTCGCGCCGGACCAGCGGTGTGGTCAGCCGATCGCCGGAACGCAGGAGCTCCCCCGACGTCCAGCCCTTCTGGCACAGGCCACCCGCGTTGACCGGAAAGTCGCGCGGCGTGACGCGCGTGCCCGCCAAGCGCATCCCGCATTGCAACGCGCAGTAGGGGCAGTGCGTGTCGACGTGCGGCACGGGCGCTCCTCGGGGTCGGCGATGGCCCCGACGCTAAGCACGCCGTGTTACCTGGAGATGCCTGATTGTTTCAGGCAGTTGACATCACTCGCCACTTCCCGCGACCCCACGGTGAGGTCGGAAAAACTCAGAGGATCGCGCTGACCTCACGCGCCGCCGCGCGCAGACCGTCGAGCGCCGCACCCGTCGAACGCGGGTTCAACGCGTTGGCCGCCAAGCGGAACAGCACCGCGCGCAGCAGCAGCTGCGGCCACTCCGGCAGGTGCGCCCAGCGGTCGAGCAGCTCGCCGGTGGCACCGCCCCAAGCCATGGCGTCGACGGCCACGATGGCCGCGCCCCACTCGCCCGGCCGGTAGTACGGCACGAAGTCGACGATGCCGGGCGCGGCATCACCGTCGAAGAGCACGCCCGCGAGCAGCTCGCCGTGCGCGACCTGCAACGGCAGCTTGATCGGCCGGCGCGACGGCGCGAGCACCTCGAACCAGCGGCCGCCCTTGGCCTCGTCGAGCGGACGGTCGAGCTCTTCCCACGCGATGCGGTCGGCCACCGCGTCGAGGTCGTCGCGCGCGGACAGGAAATCGGGCCGCGGCAGGTCGGCCGTGGCGCGGTGCAGCTTCACGGCGGCGAGCATGGCGCCGTCGACGTGGTTCTCGGCCGTGCCCGAGACGTAGCGCCAAGCCGACCAGTCGCCGACGATCCAACGGCCGTCACTCGCGCGCACCGGCTTCGCGATCCGCAGGCCCGGGTCGTCGGCGTGCTCCAGCGCGCGGGCGGTCCACAGCGTGCGCGAGCGGTCGGAAACCGGCTTCAAAACCAGCTCCCCACAGCGCCAGGCCGTCGAGTCCGGCAACGCCGAAACGAGGCCGATGTCGCCGCCGAAGGCCGCGCACACCCGCTCGGGTGGCCGTTCGAGAGTGGACCGCACGAGAACCGAAGGTACCCGCCCGTGCGCGCCACGAACGAGAAGACGCGCTGGTCACGGACCGCTTTCATATTTCCGACACACCCGCCGCCGCGCGCCCAAAACGCCACGATGGCCTCCCCGGGCGAACCGGGAAGGCCATCGTGGATGGAAACCGTCAGTAGGTGGGCAGGCTCGGGTCGATCTGCTTGGCCCAGGACAGGATGCCGCCACCGAGGTGTGTGGCGTCCTTGAACCCGGCCGCGTGCAGAGCGGCCAGCGCCTCCGCCGAACGCGCACCCGACTTGCAGTGCAGCACGATCGGCTTGTCCTGCGGCAGCTCGGCCAGCGCCTCGCCCGAGAGGATGCGGTCCTTCGGGATCAGCGTCGCGCCCTTGATGTTCACGATCTCGTACTCGCCGGGCTCGCGGACGTCGATGAGGGCGAAGTCGTCGCCGTTGTCGAACTTGGCCTTGAGCTCCGCCGGCGTGATCGTGCTGCCCGAGGCGGCCTGCGCGGCCTCGTCGGACACGACACCGCAGAAGGCTTCGTAGTCGATCAGCTCGGTGATCTTCGGGGTCTCGGGATCCTTGCGGATCTTGACCTCGCGGTACTTCATCTCCAGCGCGTCGTAGCTGATGAGCCGCCCGAGCAGGGGCTCACCGATGCCGGTGATGAGCTTGATCGCCTCGGTCACCATGATCGAGCCGATGGACGCGCACAGCACGCCCAGCACGCCACCCTCGGCGCACGAGGGGACCATGCCGGGAGGCGGCGGCTCCGGGTAGAGGTCGCGGTAGTTCAGGCCCTTGCCGTTGGGCGCGTCTTCCCAGAAGACGCTGACCTGGCCCTCGAAGCGGAAGATCGAGCCCCACACGTACGGCTTGCCCAGCAGCACGGCGGCGTCGTTGACCAGGTAGCGAGTGGCGAAGTTGTCGGTGCCGTCGAGGATCAGGTCGTACTGCTCGAAGATCTCGAGCGCGTTCGCCGACTCCAGCCGCTCGACGTGCAGGTGCACCTTGACCAGCGGGTTGATCTCGGCGATCGACTCCTGCGCCGACGCGGCCTTGAGCTTGCCGACGTCGGACACGCCGTGGATGACCTGGCGCTGCAGGTTCGACTCGTCGACCACGTCGAAGTCGATGATGCCGAGCGTGCCGACACCCGCCGCGGCGAGGTACAGCAGCGCGGGGCTGCCGAGGCCGCCGGCACCGATGACCAGGACCTTCGCGTTCTTGAGTCGCTTCTGCCCGGTCACCCCGACGTCCGGGATGATGAGGTGGCGGCTGTACCGGGCCACCTCTTCCTTCGTGAGCTCCGCAGCCGGCTCAACGAGCGGCGGCAGTGCCGTGTCTGACATCGGGTCCTCCATACTCGCGTGGATCGCGTAGTCAATCCCAGTATCCACAACGCCCACAGGCAAGGTGGGCTTCCCGGCGTCCGGATCGTGGGACGAGGGTTGCTTTGTAACGCGAGACCGTTATTGCGCCGGCGGCGTGGGGTTCGGCCAGGCGTTGGGCACGCAGACGTGGTGGTCGGACGCCACCTTGCCCTTGTCACCGCCGGGGATGTTGTTGAGCATCGCCACATAGTCGTCGGCCACGCCGAACGACTGCTGCATCATCACGGGCGCGGGGTCGCCGGTCGCGGGACAGCCGACGTGGATGTTGCCGAGCGCGTGGCCCACCTCGTGGTTGATGGCGTACTGCCGGTAGCCCGTCATGTCCGCGCCGTAGGCCTTCGCGCCACGCACCCAGCGGGCGAGGTTGATGAGCACCCGGCCCATGCTGCGGCGGTAGCACGAGGCCTCGAACTTGATCTGGAACCCGCACGCGTCGGCGCGGTGCGTGGTGTTCGGCGTGGTGAGGCTCACGCGGAAGCTCGGGTCGGGGTAGCTCGCGTCCACGCGCTGCAGCCGGATCTTGCCGTTCCACGTCCAGCTGCGCGGGTCGGACAGGATGCCCTGCACGGCCGTGGCGAAGCTGTCGTCACCGGCGTAACTCGACGGGTCGATGCCGTCTTCGACCTCGACGGTGTAGGTGTACAGCTTGCCGCTCTTGCCGACCGTCGGGCCGGAGCCCGGCACGACGTGCCAGGTGCCCTTGCCGCTCTCGGTGTAGTTGCCGCCTGTGGGCAGCTCGGCCGTCGGCACGTTCACGTCCGCCGGCTTGGCGGGGTTCTCCGGGATGGCCTGGCCACCGTCGATCGCGCCGGCCGCCGCGTCGCCCACCGCCGACTCGCCGCTGCCCGCGGTGGTGGTCGAACCGGGCTCGGCCGGGCTGGTGGCCGTGTTCACCACGACGAGCGCGGTGATGACGACCAGGATCGGCAGCGCGTACACGCGCCAGCCGTAGGTCTTCACGAACCCGCCGACGCCGCGCTTCTTCGCGGCCGGCCTGCGGGCGGCGGGCTTCTCCTCATCACCCTTCGGCTGCCACGACGCCTTCAGCGGCTCCGCGCTGGTGCGCCGGGAGCCGGGGCGGTAGCGGTCCTCGCCCACGCGCTGGGCGGGCGGCTTCGACGGCCGGAACTGGCCGACGCGCGGGGAGCCCGTGTCCGTGAGTGGAGAGTTGCCGGAGCTCCTCGAGCTGGATGACGAACTACTCGACGAATTCTTTGACGAGGCCGACGTCGCACGCCTGGCTGAACCGGCGTACGAGGCTCGCCGGTCGTCTCCTCGTGCGTCCTTCGGCCGGTCCACCGCCCCAGGGTGCCATATCCAAACCGTGATGCTCTCGGCGACTGGCTGATGACCGAGAGATGATCTGTCACTCGTTCGGACTACCAAGTGCCCTTCTCGGCGGCCTCCCACAACCCCAGAACGGCCCGGGCTACGACATTCGGGCGCTCCATCTGAGCCACGTGCCCGGTTCGGGGAAGGACCAGCAGCCGGGCGTGTCGGAGCAGCCGGGCGGTGCGGGGCGCGCGCCGCACGGAGATCACCCGGTCGTGAAGGCCCCAGACGACGAGTGTGGGGATGCTCACCCGCGCCGCGACGGACCACAGCGACGCGTCGCCGACCGCACTCCAGCGCCGGAAGATGCCGAACGTGCTGCGCGCCATCGCGGGCGCGGCCCAGGCCAGCGCGGCGCGGGCGCCGTGCTCCTCGGTCAGCTCGTCGAGCCGCTGCTCGGGGAACTTCGCCGGGTCGTAGAAGCACAGCTTGATGACCTGCGCCGCACGTTCGCGGGCCGTCGTCGAGGCCAGCCGGCGGCGCACGCGCGCGCCGACCACCGGCAGGTACGCCAGGGCCATCATCGGGTCCGACAGCCGCCGTGGGTCCGGGCGGCGGTCGGGCATCGCCGGCGAGATCAGCGTGAGCGTGCGGACCAGCTCGGGGCGCGCGGCGGCCACGAGCAGCACGATCGCGCCGCCCATCGAGTTGCCGACCAGGTGCACCGGCCCCGCGTCGAGGCCCTCGATGTAGCGCGCGATGACCTCTGCGTGCTCGTCGAGACTGAAGTCGAAGCCGGGGGCGGGCTCTGAAAAGCCGAAGCCCGGCAGGTCGATCGCGCGGCCGCTCGCGGTGGGCGCGAGCAGCGCGGCGAGGTCGGTCCAGTTGCTGGACGACCCGCCGAGCCCGTGGACGTAGACGGCGACGGTACCGTCGGGCCCAGGGGTGCGGCGTACGTTCAGCGAAACACCGCCCACGTCCTCGACAACGCCGGGCCAGGGCGGCAGCACCGGCTCGAGCGCGGGCAGCGGCGCCGTGGACAGCGGCACGTGGGTCACAGCCGGGCGCACCGCCGTCGCGGTCGCCGGGCGCGTCGTGGATGTGGTCACCACCCCAGGATGCCCGACACTTGGCGTTCCGGGCGTACCCACGAGTAATCTCAAACCCGCTTCACGCGGTGGTGCTACTGCCCGGCGAAGCCGTGGACGGGAGGAAGAATGACGGAAATGGCGCGACTGCAGCAACGGGGCGTCCGGCTGCCCAGGACCGAACGCCGCGCCCAGCTGCTGACGGCCGCGCAACGCGTCTTCGCTGAAAACGGCTACCACGCCGCGGCCATGGACGAGATCGCCGAGGAGGCGGGCGTCAGCAAGCCCGTGCTGTACCAGCACTTCCCCGGCAAGCTGGACCTCTACATCGCACTGCTCGAAAGCCACGTCGACGCCCTGGTGAGCCGTGTGAAGGGGGCGCTCGACTCGACGAGCGACAACCGCCAGCGCGTGCCGGCCACGGTCGGTGCCTTCTTCGACTTCGTGAGTGAAGACGCCGGCGCGTTCCGGATGGTCTTCGAGAGCGACCTGCGCGGCGAGCCGGCCGTGCAGGAGGCGGTGGACCGCGCGACTTCGGCGAGTGTCGAGGCCATCACCGAGACCATCACGGCCGACGCCGGGCTCGACGACCACAAGGCGCGGCTGCTGGCCGTCGGCCTCGTGGGCATGTCGCAGGTGTCCGCGCGCTACTGGCTCCAGCACAACCAGGCGATGTCGCAGGAGGAAGCCGTGGCGCTCACGGCCAACCTCGCGTGGCGCGGCATCGGCGGTGGCTTCCCGCTCAAGGACGGCTGACGCGCTTGGCCCCGCTCGTGGTGGCCGTCCCCGGCACGCTCTGCAGCCCGGCGGTCTTCGGTCCGCTGGCGCGGGCGTGGCCGGGCGTCGTGCACGCCGTGGACTGGATGTCGGCGCCCGGGCCGTGGCGGATCGAGGACGTGGCCGAGCGGATCGCTGCGCGGATCGACAGGCCGGTGCTGCTCGTGGGGCATTCGACGGGTGGCTGCATCGCGTTGCGGCTCACGGCCGAACACCCCGGGCTGGTGTCCGGGCTCCTGCTTGCGAACACCGGCGCGCACATGCGGGGCCACGGTGACGTCGACGGGATCCTTCAGACGATTTCGCAGGCTTGGGGGCCGAAGCTGCACGCGGCGGTGCTGGACCGGTCGTTCGCTTCACCGTTGCCGGTGGAGCTGCGTGACGACCTGCTCGCGTACGCCGCGCGCGTGCCGCAGGAGGCCGCGCTGGAGGTGCTGACGAGCCAGCGCGATCTCGACCTCACACCGGAGCTCGCGTCGATCCGGTGTCCGGTGCGGGTACTGCACGGCGTCCACGACCGAGCGCGGTCCTTGGCGGACGCGCGCTACCTGGTGGCGCTCCTGCCTGACGCGGAACTGACCACAGTGGACACTGGGCACACCCCCGTGTTCGAGGATGTGCCGGCGACCGTCGCGGCGTTGAAGTCCCTTATGCAGCAGGGGTTCTAGCGGACACGGCCTGCAGCAGGGTCTTGAGCCGCGCGGCGACTTCGGCCGCGCGTTCCTGCGGAAGCATGTGGCCGGCGCCCGGGTAGCGGATGAACTCGGCGTCGGGCAGCTCGTCGGCGATCACCTTCGCGTGCGACAGCGGGCACAGCCGGTCCTTCTCCCCCGCCAGCACCACTGCGGGCACAGTCCGCAGCGCGCGCAAGGCCACGCGGCAGTCGTGCACGGAGATCGCGTCCTGGAATTCCCCCAATGATGCTGGATGCGCGCACAGCAGCTGGTCCACGACACTGTTCACGTCGCCGCGGTTCGGTTTGTCGCCGAACACCAGGAACCGCGCGCCGGACCGCACCATCGCCGGGCTCAACGGCAGCCGTTCGCCCTTGCGGTGCGCCAGCGCTTTGGCCAGCCGCCGCTCGAACCGCGCCGACATCGACCCGGCCAGGCCCGGCAGCCCCAGCGTGATGCGGTCCATCTGGCCCGACGACGTGGCCACGAACGCCACACCGGCGACGCGCGCCTTCACCAGCTCCGGATGACGTTCGGCGAGCGCCATGATCGTCATGCCGCCCATCGAATGGCCCGCCAGCACGAGCGGTCCCTTCGGTACGCGTTCGGCGATCAGCTCGGCGAGGTCGTCCGCGAGTCGCGGGATCGTCGCAGCCCCCCGCCGAGCCGGCGACGATCCCCCGTGGCCGCGCAGGTCGTAGCGCAACACCCGCGTGGCCGGACCGAGGTGCCGCACGACGCCGTCCCACGTGCGGTGGTCCTGCGTCCAGCCGTGCACCAGCACGAGCGTCGTCGGTGCGTCTGCCGGACCGGACGTCTCGACCTGCAGGGCGGCACCGTCGCCGGCCACGAACCGGTGCTCGCGCGCCGGGTCACGCAGCCCTTCGAGCGTGGTCACTTGCCCTCCGGCAGCAGGAAGGACTTCTTCCAGAAATAGCGCCCCGGCAAGCCGACCAGGCCCGACTCCTGCAGGAAGGGCATGATCTTCTCGCCGGCCCACGCGATCGTCGCGCGCCAGTGCGGGTTGTTCAGCGCCGCTTCGACGCCGTCGCGCGGGCGGATGCCGACAGCCTTGTAGACGTTGGGGTTGATGAACGCGCGCGTGACGAAGTACGAGATCAACGCGATGATGAACTGCTGGTAGGCGATCTCGTGCTTGCCCAGCTTGGCCATCCCGCGCGTGACCTCTTCGCGCGCGAAGGTCACGTGGCGCGCTTCTTCGAGCACGTGGATGCGGTTGACCATGCGCACCAGCGGCTGCACGTTCTCGTCGACCATCTGCTCGCGCTGCAAGCGGTCGAGCACCTCTTCGGCCACGAGGATCGCGCCGTAGCGGGCGGGGCCGTAGGAGATGGTGGGCATGAGCTTCGCGAACTGGCGCAGCGCCGGCACCGGGCCATAGGCGGGGCAGCCGATGCGCGCGGCCATGCGGGCGAACATCGTGGAGTGGCGGCATTCGTCGGCGATCTCGGTGAGGGCGAACTGCGCGTGGGAGCTCGTGGGGTCCTCGTCGTAGACCTCCTTGAGCAGCATCTGCATAAGGAGGATCTCGAACCACAGGCCGGTGGTGGCGACGCTCGCGACCTCGTGCTTGCCGAGCTCGATGCGCTGCTCGGGGGTGAGCTCGTCCCAGAGTTTCGTGCCGTAGAGCGACGAGCGCTCGGGGAGGATGAAGTTCTTGCCGTCGACGAGCGGTGCGTCCCAGTCGATGTCGACATCGGGGTCGTAGAACTTGTTCGCCGAAGACTTCAGCAGCCGGTCGGCGGTCTTCTCCCGATCGGTCTCCTTGAGCGTCCGCGTCATCGCTCGCCCTCTCTCCTGTAGCGGTAACCTCTAGCTGTAACTTGAGGTAACAGTTACCTCTGGTAGCATGACCCGGGTGATCGAACGTGTCAAGCGCTCCAGCAAGCAGTCCGGCAAGCACCCGGCTCCGGGCGAGGCCGCGACCGGTGACGCCCGGCGGGACCGGTGGCGCAAGCACCGCATCGCGCGCCGGGCGGAGTTCGTGGAGGCCGCGCTGCGGGCGCTCGACAGCCATGGTCCGGACCTGGGCATGGAGGACGTCGCGGCGGAGGCCGGCGTCACGAAACCCGTGCTGTACCGGCACTTCGAGGACAAGGCCGACCTGTACGTGGCCCTCGGCCAGCGCGGCACGGAGATCCTCTTCGAACGCCTGATCCCGGCGATCAACGCGGAGCTCGCGCCGGTGCCCCGCATCCGCATGGCGCTCGACGCGTTCTTCTCCGTCATCGAGGAACACCCGAACCTCTACCGCCTGCTCGCCCGCGGCGGTCTGCACGAGAAGACGGTGAGCGACTCCGACGTCGTCGCCGAGGACAAGGAAGTCATCGCCACCGCGCTGACCGCCCTGCTCGGCGACTACATGCGAATGTTCTCCATGGACTCCGGCGCGGCCGAACCGTGGGCACACGGGATCGTCGGCATGGTCCAGAGCACCGGCGAGTGGTGGCTCGACCGCCGTTCGATGAGTCGCGACTCCGTGGTCGAGTACCTCACGCAGATCATCTGGGCGGCCATCGACGGGCTCACCCGCCAGCACGGCGTCGTGATCGACCCGAACCTGCCGCTGGAGGAGAACAAGGTCGTCCGGCTCGGACGCGCCAAGACCGACGCCCCGGCGGACAGCGACGCGGGCTGAGCTGTTTTCTCTCGTTGGGAGGCTTTTCATGAGCGACGAAGACGGTTACGCCGGCACTGCGACCCTCGTCGTCGATGGCGTGGAAATGGCTGTGCAGGTCGACCTGCGCGGCTACTTCCAGCCGATCGACGGGTACTACCACTGGTACGGGCGGGTCTCCGCTTCGGGCGAGCTGACCGCGGCGGTGGGCGGCCGGAAGAAGGCTTGCACGGTCGTGGTGGAGGATCGTTCGGCTGACGGTGAGCTGTCGGATCCGGACCCCTGGGGGCGGTACCGGATCATGGGGACGTCCACGCCGCCGTTTTCGGTGCCGACGAGCTTGGAAGAAGTCGAAGCGGCGACTGCCTGATTCGGGGCCCAGCGACTCATCAAAGCTCCCCAAGACAGGAAAAAGCCGCCCCGGGCCAAAGCCCAGGGCGGCTTTTCGTCAAACCGCGAAAACTCGAGAACCGCCAGAACTCGCGAGCCTCAGTCGCCGACGCCGAAGCCGACCTTGCGGACGTCCGAGGGGGCGATCTCGACGTACGCGATGCGGTCGGACGGGACGATGTACTTGCGGCCCTTCTCGTCGTTGAGGCGGAAGAGCCCGTCACCGGCCGTCAGGGCCTCGGCGACCAGCTTCTCCACCTCGTCGGCGGTCTGGCCACTGGACACCACCAGCTCGCGCGGCGTGTCCTTGATGCCGATCTTGACCTCCACGTGGGACCTCCGCTGGAAATTCGTTGTCGTTACGCCTGGCAAGGCTAGCCCAACCGCAGCGCTGCGGTGTCGCGCCACCGCGTGGTGAACCGGCACTTCAGCCGAGACCGAGCGCCTGCATGCGCTTCGTGTGCCCCTGCTGCAACCGCCGGAACAACCCGGCGATTCCCGACAGGTCGCCGGAGCCCGAGACGATGAGTTCGGCCAGGCCATCGCGTTCGGCGACCACGTACTGGGCCTGCGTGAGGGCCTCGCCCAGGAGCCGGCGGCCCCACAGCGCGAGCTTGTCGCGCGTCTTCGGGTCAGCCTTGATGCCTGCGGCGACTTCGCGCTCGGCGAACGCGGAATGACCCGTGTCGGCGAGGACGGTGAGCACCAGGTCCTTCGTCTCCGGGTCGAGCCAGCTGGCGATCTCGCGGTACAGATCCGCCGCGAGGCCGTCGCCGACGTAGGCCTTGACCAGCGATTCCAGCCACGACTTGGGCCGCGTCGAGGCGTGCCACGCGTCGACCTGGGCCACGAAAGGGCGCATGGCGTCGTCGACGGACACGCCGTGGGCGGCGAGGTGGGCCGAAAGCATGTCGAAGTGACCGATCTCGGCCGCGGCCATGGAGGCGAGCGCGGCGCGGCCGGCGAGCGTCGGCGCGGTGCGGGCGTCCTCGGCCATCCGGTCGAACGCGGAAAGCTCGAGATAGGCGATCACGCCGAGCAGGTCGACGACGCCTTCGCTGATCTCTTTCGGGTCGGTCACGGCGACGAGGGTATCGCCGAACCCGTGGTCGACGCCGTGAAGAGACCGATCCCACGCCGCGCCGTCGCGCCCGGTAGTGTTGAAAAACTCCTGACCAGGTACACTGCGGAAGAATTGACAAGGCTTCCGCACGTCTTCTGGCTGCGGGAAACAGGCGGGCGACCGGCGCCACCAGGGCTGCCGGGGCTCGCTGCAATTGTGCGTGCACGCCTCCAGCGGCATTCCCGGGAGGGCGGCTGCGGCGCCGGATCTTCACGGTGCCTGCCCAGACCCCCCGGTCGAGTGTCGAGTGACAACCGGCCTGTGCGCGCTGGTCACGAGAGAGGCGATCACCCTGACCGCAGAACAGTCCACAACCGAAGAAACCACCACCCCCGCAGTCGCGCTGGAGCACAGCGAGACCGGCCCGGCCGCGCTCGACACCTCGCACCCGCTGCAGGCGGGCGTCGAGGTCGAGCCCGAGGCGCCCACCTTCGCATCGTTCGGCGTGAAGCCGGAGATCGTGAAGGCGCTGGGCGAGGCCGGCATCGAGCGCACGTTCGCCATCCAGGCGCTCACGCTGCCGCTGGCCATGGCGGGCGACGACCTCATCGGCCAGGCCCGCACCGGCATGGGCAAGACGCTGGGCTTCGGCGTCCCGTTGCTGCACCGCGTGCAGGTGCCCGGCGACGGCACCCCGCAGGTGCTGGTCGTGGTCCCGACCCGCGAGCTGTGCATCCAGGTCGCCAACGACCTCAAGGGCGCCGGCAAGCACCTCGGCATCCGCACGCTGGCCATCTACGGCGGGCGGCCGTACGAGCCGCAGATCGAGGCGCTGCGCAAGGGCGTCGACGTCGTGATCGGCACCCCGGGCCGCCTGCTCGACCTGGCCGAGCAGCAGCACCTGGTGCTGGGCAAGGTCCGCGGGCTCGTGCTCGACGAGGCCGACGAGATGCTCGACCTGGGCTTCCTGCCCGACATCGAGCGCATCCTGCGGATGGTGCCGGACGAACGGCAGACCATGCTGTTCTCCGCCACGATGCCGGGCCCGATCATCACGCTGGCGCGCACGTTCCTGCGTCAGCCCACGCACATCCGCGCCGAGGAAAACGACGCGAGCGCGATCCACGAGCGCACCACGCAGTTCGTCTACCGGGCGCACTCGATGGACAAGCCGGAGGTCATCGCCCGGGTGCTGCAGTCCGAAGGCCGCGGGCTCACCATGATCTTCAGCCGCACCAAGCGCACCGCGCAGAAGGTGGCCGACGACCTGGTGGAGCGCGGCTTCGCGGCCGCCGCCGTGCACGGTGACCTCGGCCAGGGCGCTCGCGAACAGGCGCTGCGCGCGTTCCGCTCGGGCAAGGTCGACGTGCTGGTGGCCACCGACGTCGCGGCTCGCGGCATCGACATCGACGACGTCACCCACGTCATCAACTACCAGTGCCCCGACGACGAGAAGACCTACGTGCACCGCATCGGCCGCACCGGCCGCGCGGGGCGCACGGGTGTCGCGGTCACACTCGTCGACTGGGACGAGATGCCCCGCTGGAAGCTTATTTCCGACACGCTGGGTCTGGACAAGCCGGAGCCGGTGGAGACGTACTCGTCGTCGCCGCACCTGTTCAGCGACCTCGGCATCCCGGAGGGCACCACCGGCCGGCTCCCGCTCGCGAAGCGGACTCGCGCCGGGCTGGCCGCCGAGGAGGAAGAGGACCTGGGCGGCAGGCGCCGTGGCCGTGGTGGCCGGGGCGCCGCTGCCGAGGAGGCCGCGCCGCGCAAGCGCACGCGGGCTCCGCGCAAGCGCACCCGTGGTGGCGCGAATGCGGCTGAGGCGGTCGAGAAGGCGCACGCTGCGGCTGCCGCCGACTCCGCTGCGTCGGGTTCGGGTTCGGGTTCGGGTTCGGGTTCGGGTTCGGGTTCGGGTTCGGGTTCGGGTTCGGGCGAGGAGCGCACGCGGTCGCGTCGCCGCACCCGTGGTGGTGGCGGTGGGGAGTCGACCGGCCCTGCCGGCGCGGCCACCGCGTCGGCCTCGGCTTCGGGCGAAACCGGAGAAACGGGTGAGCGTCCGGCACGTCGGCGCCGTCGTCGCCGCCCCTCCGCGACGTCTGATACACCTGCGTCGGCAGACTGAGGGGACCAGCGGAGCCGAAGGCGGGAGCCAGGTACGTGAGCGACCACGAAGACGGCGCACCGGACCAGTCTGAACCGGACGTTCCGGCTTTTGTACCGCCTTCGGACTCCGGGGTGGTTTCGCACCGTCCCCTCGGCACCGAAGATGTTTTGCCCCCGTCGCAGAGTTCTGCGAGCACTGTGACGGGCCCTCCCGTTCGCGTGCGGCGCTCGCCGTGGAACCGCGGGCGGGACCGCGTGATCGCGGCGTTGATCGCTGTGGTCGTGGTGGTTGTGGCGCTGGTTGTCGTGTTGAACAGCGACAACCTGCACACGAGCCGCGCGCTCGCTTCCACGCCGCCGAGGTTGCCGCCGGCGCCCACGGCTGTGCCGGGTTCGATGGCGCAGCTGTGGCAGGCGCCCAGTTCGGCCACGCCCGTGCCGATCGGCGAGGGCGACACCGTGACCACCGCCGACGGCGGCGAGATCGCGGGCCGCGACCCGCTCACCGGGCAGATCCGCTGGCACTACACGCGCGAGAACCTGCAACTGTGCACTGTGGACACCGCGTGGGGCCGCGTGAACGCGGTGTACCACAAGGCAATGGGCTGCAGCGAGGTCACACAGCTCGACCCGACCACGGGCCAGATCACGGCCCAGCGCAACGGCGACGCGGAGCTCGGCACCCAGCTCGTCAGCGACGGCAGCCACGTGACCACCACCGGCAAGCACCTGCTCGACACCTGGCGCGACGACCTCGTGAAGAGCATGGAGTACGGCCAGGTCCCGTTCATGGTCAACCCGAACAAGCAGCCGCGCACGGGCTGCACGTACGGCACGGTCGCCGCGGCCGCCGAGAAGGTCGGCGTGATCGAGCGCTGCCCCGGCGATCCCCACGACCGCCTCACCGTTTACAAGGCCACGGCCGAACACGAGGACGAGCCGCAGGTCGTCTTCAGCACCATCCTGGCCGGCTCGCGCGCCCGCGTGATTGCCATGTCGGGCGACTTCACAGCCGTGCTGCTGCCCGACCAGAAGCTCCTGGTCATCTACGGCCCGGACGGCAATGAGCGCTCCGCGTACCCGATGGACCTGCCGGCCGGCGATTTGGCCGGCGACCCCGCGGGCGGCGTCGAACAGACCACCCGCACCGACAGCGGCGTGTACTGGTTCACGGGCACCAAGACCGTCGCTCTGTCGCGCGACGACCTCACCCCGCGCTGGACCCTCGACAGCACCCGTGGCCCCGGCATCACCTTCGCCCGCCAGCTCGTCGTCCCCATCAACGGCGGTTTGGCCGTGCTCAACGAATCCAACGGCGCCACGATCCGCACGGTCGGCGTCGACCGTGGGGCATACCGAGGGGTTGTACGGCTTACAGCTTTGGGGCCGGTGCTGCTTGAGCAGCGCGGTCCTGTGGTTGCCGCACTGCGCTAGCGATCGTGACGATCTCGCGGCTCTGCTCCGTCAGGGGGCCGCGTTCGCAGTCGCCGAACCGCTCCTCGACGACGAACCCCGCCGCGGCGAGAAAGTCGTCCAGCTCGGCCGGGCCGAGGAACCGCAGCGCCGCGCGGTCGACGCGCAGCACGGTGCCTTCGGGGTCGGCGGCGGTCTCGGTGAACGTGACAACGCCGCCGACGACCGACTCGACCTCGTGCCACAACCGGAGGGGACGCGGCTGGGAGACGGTGACCGGGTGAGCGGGAGTCCAGTCCTCCCAAGCCTTTGCCCGCGGGTGGCGCGTCTCGAACGCGAACCTTCCGCCGGGTCGTAGCGCGCGACGGATGGCGGTGAGGGAGTCGCGCAGCTCTTCGTCGGTGGTGAGGCACTGGAACGCGTGGCCGGTCATCGTGGCCAGGTCGAACTCGGCTTCGGCGGTGAGCGCGGCGGCGGTTCCTTCCCGCCACTCGACGTCCGTGCGCCGCCTTGCCCGGGCGAGCGCCGCGCGATCGGGATCGAGGCCGAGGAGCCGGCCTCGGTGGCCTCGGTCGCGGGCGTGGTGCAGCATGCCGCCGGTGCCGCACCCGACGTCGAGGACGTTGTGCGCGCTCTCGACGAGGGCGTCGTAGAAGTGATCCGCGGGGAAGTCGCCCCAGCTGTTGAGGACGTCGTACAGCTCCGCCGCGTCGTCCTCGGAGAGCACGCGGGTCAGGCCCACCAGAACACGGTGAGCGCCACGAAAGCGACCACCAGCACCCCAATGCCCGCCAGGCCGGCGGCGCGGCCGTAGCGCCGATCCGCGACCCGCTGCAGCACCAACGCGACCACCGCGGCGACGGGGTGGCCCACCAGCAACAGCACGCTCGGCCCGGGCGCCCCGGTGGCGAGGCAGGCCGCGCCGACACCCAGCACGCCCACCGCCAGCACGGCCAGTCCCGCGGCGATCGACCCCGTCAACCCCCGCCACCACCGCCCACGCGGCTTCCCCGCGCCGACGGCGTCGATCCGCTGTGGCGCCGCGACGGGCAGGTACTCGGCCGCCGTCTCAGCCGCGTGCGTCGCCGTGGCCGGGTCGGGCTCGGCGTCGACGGCCGCCGACTCGGCGACAGACGCTTCCGAAACAGGTTCCGACGGCTGACCGTGCTCGTCAGCCTCCGCCGGCGGAGCTTCGACGTGGGCGTCCGACGGACCGGTGCCCTCGCGAGTGGCGACGTCCGCCGCGGCCAAGGGGGCGGTGGTCAGTTCCTCGGTGTCGGGTGAGGCCACGGTGGAGGGTCCGTCCAATCGTCGGCTCGAAGGGAGGGCGGTCAAGGCGCCAGGAGGTCCCACGGCTGGGACGCGGGCGCGGCCTGCTGGCCTTCCGCACAGCTCGGACGGAAGTCGCACCAGGAGCAGCGGCGGTCGGGGCGGGCGGGGAACAGGGCGTCGCCGTCGGCGCCTGCGTCGAGGGTATCCGTGGCGAGGCGTAAGTCGCCCGCGGTTTCTTCGGCGCGTTGGAGGTGGCGGCGGAGCGAGTCGGGCGTGTGTTCGGCCGCGGCGATCGTGCCGGTGGGCAGGTGGTGGAGCTCGACCTTGGTGCAGGGCATGCGAAGTGTGCGAGAAGAAGCCACCGCGTACATGGCCAACGCCTGCGAAGCGCGGGCCTCGTACTCGTCGGGAGCGCGCCGGCCGGTCTTGTAGTCGACGATGACCAGTTCGCCGCCGCGCCGGTCGATGCGGTCGGCGCGGCCCTCGATGATCATCGTGGGCTGCCCGCCGGTGGTGCTGACCGGCGCGGACACCCAGCGCTCGAGGCCGATCGGGTCGTCGGTGACGTCGTGGTCCTCCACGTACTCCCCGACCCAGCCCTTGGCCCGCGCCCGGTAGCGCGCGGCCTGTTCGGCGTCCTCGAACCCCGCGTCCTTCCAGTACTCGCCCACGAGCGCCATCGCGCGCTGCGCGGTGCGCTTGGCGACGGGCAGGTCGAACAATGCCCGCAACGCGTTGTGCACCACCGCGCCCAGCGTGCTGTGCGCCCACGGGCCGGTGCGCTGCGGCGTCGGGCGCTGCAGGTAGCTCAGGCGGTAGCGGCGCGGGCAGTCCTCGAACGTGCTCAGCCGCGCCGGCGACACCTTCGTGAGCCGCTGCGGCTGCTCGACGCCGAAATCGAACCCCAGCTGTTCCTTCACTCGACCCCCGTTCGGTTCCGGCGTCCACGCTACGCACCACCACCGACACTTTCCGGCGCGGGGCGGCCCTCGGCCGAACGCCGCGGCTCGTGGCCCGGCAACCGCGAAACCGTGTCGGTGCGCGAGATCCACGCCTCGGGCAGCGACTGCCGGCCGAGCCTAGAAGTTCCCGGCGATGAAGCCTTTCACGGAGTTCGCCACCAGCTCCACGGCGATCGCCGCCAGCAGCAGACCCGCGATCTTCGCGACGAGCGTGATGCCGCTTTCCTTGATCAGCCGGATGACCACGCCCGAGAAGCGCATGCACGTGTAGATCACGAAGTGCACGGCGATGATCGCGCACCCCAGCGCGATGTAGGCGCCGAGGTGGCCGTCGGCCTGGCGGACGAACACGATCGTCGCCGCGATGGCGCCCGGGCCGGCGAGCAACGGCGTGCCGAGGGGCACGAGGGCGACATTGACGTCGTCGGTCGCTTCGGGTTCGTTGCCGCCCTTGCCCGTGAGCAGCTGCAGCGCGATGAGCAGGAGCAGCAGGCCACCAGCGCCCTGCAGCGCAGGGATGCCGATGCCGAGGTACGCGAGGATCGCTTGCCCGGCGACGGCGAACAGCGTGATGACCAGCAGCGAAACCAGCACCGCTTGACGCGCCGCCTTCACGCGCGTGGCCATCGGCTTGCGGCCGACCAGGCTCAGGAACACCGGCACCGTGCCCGGCGGGTCCATGATGACGATGAGAGTGATGGTGGCACTGATGAACAGCTTCGCGTCGAAGAACTGCGCGACGCCCATCTCAGCCCTTCACGATCTGCGACCCGGTGGCGCGTGCGACGAGCTGCTCGAACTGACCGGGGTCGGTCGTCTCCTGGCCGAGGCCGATCGTCTTGTTCGTGCCGTGGTAGTCGCTCGACCCGGTGCGGATGAGCCCCAGCTCGTCGGCGAGCTCACGCGTGCGGACGCGCGTGGCCGGCTCGTGGTTGGGGTGGTCCACCTCGACGCCGGTCAAGCCTCGGCGGGCGAGGTCGCGCAGGGTGTCCTCGCTGATCGTCGCGCCGCGGCTGTAGGCGAACGGGTGCGCGATCACCGTGACGCCACCCGCGGCGACGATCATGTCGATCGCCTCCTCGACGGGGGTGTCGTGGCGCGGCACGTAGTAGCCGCGGCGGCTGCCGAGGTACTCCGCGAAGGCCTCGTCGACGCTCGACACCAGCCCGGCGCGCACGAGCGCCTGCGCGAGGTGCGGCCGGCCGGCCGGCGAGTCGGCGGGCAGCAGGCCCATGATCTCGTCGGCGTCGATCGGGAGGCCGTCGGCGGCCATGCGGGCCGCCATCGCGCGCAGCCGCGTGCGGCGTTCGGCCCGCAGGCGCGTCTGCTCGGCGACCAGCGCGGGCGCGGTCGGGTCGAAGAGGTATGCGAGCAGGTGCACGCTGATCCGCCAGCCCGTTTCCGGGTCGACGGACACGGTGGACAGCTCGGCGCCGGGGACGAGAGTCAGCCCGGGCGGGACGGCCTCCGCCGCCGGCGCCCAGCCGGCGGTGGTGTCGTGGTCGGTGATCGCGACCACGTCGAGGCCGGCCCGGACGGCGGCTTGGACAAGCCCGGAAGGGCTGTCAGTGCCGTCGGAGGCCGTGGAGTGGGCGTGCAGGTCGATGCGCATCGTGACCATTCTCGACGATGCGCTGCATCACAGCGACGCCGGTACCTGGGACAACGCCCGCAGGTCAGCCGACGGGCTTCTTGCCCCTCGCGGCACGCTGCGCCTTGATCATGGAGAAGCGCTCGGCCTGTTTCTGCTTGTCGCCGAACACGAGCTCCGAGATCGTGTCGTAGAACTCCTCGGGCCGAGGCAGGTAGTCGATGCGGTTCAGCGCCTGGATCTGACCGGCGGACTCGACGACCATCGTCCCGTAACCGAGCACCCGGCCCCAGCCGGGCCGCTCGTAGGTGAGGTCGGTGACCTTCGTGATGGGCATCATCAGCACCTTCGTGGTGATGACGCCCTTGGTCAGCACGAAGCGCTTGTCCGTGACGACGAGGCGCTCGACCCACCACTGGACGACCGCGTAGGCGAACCGCAGCACGACCAGCAGCGCGACGTACCAGAGGATGTTCTGCACCACCCACAACGACGGTGGCAGCAGGTACGAGACCAGCACACAGACGGCGAGCAGGGCCGCCGCCTCGAACGTGTCCCAGAGCAGCACTGCCCAGTGGCGGCGGATGCGAATGACCCGCCGCTCGGTGTCGAGCAGGTACTCGTCGGGGTCGCGTGGCGCGAACATGTCTCGAGGTTATCCTCCGTCAGCCGTTGAACACGTTGCTGACGAACGAGACCACCGATTCGGCCGAGCTACGGAGGAATTCGACGATGTTGCCGACGAGTCCCGCCGCCTGGTTCGGCTGAGCGATCACGAAGAACAGCACCAACGCGATACCCACGAGACCCGCAAGCTTCTTCGCGTTCACAGCGATCAATCCCGTCTCTAAACGTGGCACCGGAAAACTGACTTTCTACGTTGTACCGCACCAACCACCCACGCGGCAGGAAAGTCCCGCGCATGGGTCAGCAGGCCGTCCGAAGTGTACCGTATGGCTACTCTCCGTGTACAGCGTGACGAATCCAGGGGTTGACACTCATGGACATCCGAGTGCCCTGCGTGGGCGGCATCGTGTTCGACGACCAGGGCAGACTGCTGCTCATCCAGCGCGGTCACGATCCGGGCAAGGGCCTCTGGTCGTTGCCCGGCGGCCGGGTCGAACAGGGCGAAACGGACACCGAAGCCGTCGTTCGCGAGCTGCGCGAAGAGACCGGCCTCGACGTGACACCGCACACATTCGTGGGCATGGTCGCCCGCGGCCCCTACGACATCCGGGACTACGAGTGCACCGTCGCGGCCGGAACCCTCACCGCCGGCGACGACGCCGACGACGCCCGCTGGGTCGACTCGGCCGAACTGGTGGAGCTGCACACCTCGGGCCTGCTCGTGGACTTGCTTTTCATCACGCTGCGTGACTGGGGCGCGCTGCCGAGGACCTGAGTCAAGTCGGTGCATTTCCGCGGTGCGCCGATTGCTTGCGCGAATGTTCGTGGGTTTCGTACGTCGGTGAATGGTGTTATCCCCGCACCGATCGGCGGATGAGCACGGGAAATGCGGGTTGAGCAATTCCGCATCAATGCATGTGCATGTGTGGACGCATGGGCGAGCGGTGCGCGGGTGTGACCGATGGGGTGAATGTGACACAGGTGACACAGCGTGCAGCTGGTGCAGCTGGTGCGCCTGCGCGAGCGGTCAGGCGGGCAGCCACGTCATGCGCTGCCCGCGCGGCGTGGTCCGGGCCAGCGCACGGGCCACGGGCTTGCCGTCGGACCACGAGACCAGGCCGAGCACGCAGGAGTCCGACGAGGCGGGCGCCGGTGCGTCCAGGTCCGTGCGATCCGGCATCACGAGCTTGAGACCGGCCGCGTAGAAGCCCTCCGTGACCCACCACAGGGGGCGCGTAGCCGCGAGCGAAGCCAACGCGGCCACGAAGTCGGCCCGGCGGTCGCCGAAGTAGGCCAGCGCGTGGCTGGTGAGGACCACCAGCGGCAGCTCGGCCGGCAACGTCGCCGCGGCCGCGGCCAGGTCGTCCACGCCGTCGCCGGCGATCAGGGGCGGCACGTGTTTGCGCTGTTCCGCGGCGGCCGTGCGAAGGAGCCGGATGCGATCCGGCTGGTCGGCCCAGACGCAGGCTTCCAGCCAGGCCAGCTCGTCCTCGTCGGCGAGGTCGACGGGGGCACGGTCCAGACCGGCGCGCGCGGCGATGGAGACCTTCTTCGGCAGCTTCGGCAGCACCGCGCCGGGCGCGAGGTCCAGGGCGCAGTGCAGGCCGACGGCGGCCTTGGCGGGTCCGGCGACGAGCTGCTCGCCGCCGTCGCACTGGTAGCGGTAGGAGAAGCGGTCGAGGCCGAGCAGCAAACCCGCGCTGCAGCCGACCTCGAGCAGGGCGATCTTGCCGCCCGCTTCCTTCGCGGCCGCTGCGACCGCGGGGTACACGAGCGAGGCGCGGCGGACCTCGTTGGTCTGGGTGTAGCGAGTCGAAATGATCTGACGGGCCTTGTCCGCGCGCTCCAGCAGGAAGGTGCGGAACAGCGGCCAGGTCTCGTTGTCCACGCCGTCGAAACCGCCCAGTGACGGGTAGTAGCGCGACAGCGGGTGGATCGGGTCGGCCTGGATGAGGCGGTGGGCCGTGGCCAGCAGCAGGGTGCCGCGAGCCTCGCCGCCGCGAGCGTCGGTGAGCAGGCCGGCGACGTCGTCGTCCTCGGCCGACTGCGCGGCGAGGTGCTCGTACAGCGGCGAGACGCCGCGCGCCTCGACCTCGGCGAACGTGCGCAACCGCTGCTTGATCTCTTCCAGGGCGATGGCCACCCGCGCTCCTCTTCGAACAACTCCGTGCCGGGGTACTGTGCCGATCGTTACCAATCCGACCACATCACGCCGAATGACTTCGTAGCAACGGTTACGTGCCGCGTGGGGGTCGGCCTGCTTTTGGCCGGATCGGTAACCCCGCCTGAGCCACTTGCGACACTCACCGGTGGTGAGGAGTACCCTCGACCATTGGTGTTCGTGCGTCAACGCGAGCCCCACCACTCTCCGCGTCTCACAATCGCGCCGGCCTGAAGGAGGTGAGGAACGCCCCATGAGTAGTGGCGATAGTCCGCTCCCTAGTAGTCCCAGCGTTCCCGCCGAGCCGGCCGGCCGATCTCTCTCCTGGTAGGTCCGGCGAACAGGGAACGCCGGTGATGCCGGACGGACGCTGAAGTCCGCCTGGCCGTCGTCTTCGTGCTCCACCACGACGCCAGCCCAGGAGATCCCATGCCTGCCATCCCCTCCCTCGGAGGCCTTCGCGGCCGCGGCGGCAGCCGCACCAAGCCGATGCTCGAGCGGCCGATCCCCGTGCCCTTGTCGGCGTACGTCGTCGACTGCGCGGTGTACGTCGACGGCGCGCGCTTGCCCGGCCGCTGGACGCATTCCGACGCCATCAAAGAGGTGCGCAAGCGGCACGCGGGGTTCGTCTGGATCGGACTGCACGAACCGGACGGAGAGCAGATCCAGGGCATCGCCGACACGTTCGGGCTCCACGAGCTGGCCGTGGAAGACGCACTGGAAGCCCACCAGCGGCCGAAGCTCGAGCGCTACGACGACACGCTCTTCCTGGTGCTCAAGACCGTCCGCTACGTGGAGCACGAGTCGCCGACGACGGCCAACGAGATCGTCGAGACCGGCGAGCTCATGGTGTTCCTCGGCCGCGACTTCGTGATCACCGTGCGCCACGGCAACCACTCCGGCCTCGCCCGGCTGCGCCGCGACATGGACGACGACCAGGAACGCCTGAACCTCGGCCCGGCCGCGGTGGTCCACGCCATCGCCGACCACGTGGTGGACCACTACCTCGAGGTCTCGAGCCGCATCGAGTCCGACATCGACGAGATCGAGGCACAGGTGTTCGCGCCGCGTTCGCTGGTGAGCGCCGAGCAGATCTACCTGATGAAGCGGGAAGTGCTGGAGCTGCGCCGCGCCGTGCTGCCGCTCGCCACGCCCGTCTCGCGCCTGGCCGAGGGCTACACGCGGCTGGTGCCCGACGAGGTGCGCTCGTACTTCCGCGACGTCGCCGACCACCTCGTGACCGTGTCCGAGCGCGTGGCCGCGTTCGACGAGCTGCTGAGCACCCTGGTCGACGCCACCGTCGCGAAGATCTCGCTGCAGCAGAACACCGACATGCGCAAGATCACCGCGTGGGCCGCGATCATCACCGTTCCCACGATGGGCGCGGGGATCTACGGCATGAACTTCGACTACATGCCCGAGCTGCACTGGAAGTTCGGCTACCCGATCGCGGTCACGGTGATCTTCGCGATCTGCCTGCTCCTGTACCGAATATTCCGGAAGAACGGCTGGCTCTAGGCCGCCACGCGGTCCCCGTTCCTTCACCCGGTAGCACTACAGGAGTACTCCCATGCCTCGTTTGCTGACCAACCTCAAGTTCTGGGCCCTGACCCTCGGGATCGTCTGGATCCTCGGCATCGTCACCGTGATCACCCTCAACCCGGGTTTCTCTCACGGCATGAAGTGACGCCACCAGGCCTTACCCTGGGCGCATGCCGAAAGCGCTGGTGGTGGCCGACGAGGTCGACGAACGGCTGTGGACCGGTGCGGTCCGCTCGCTCGACGTCGACCTCGTGGTCGCCGCCGGCGACCTGCCGTACGACTACCTCGAGTTCCTCGCCGGCGCGCTCGACGTGCCGTGCGTGTTCGTTCCGGGCAACCACGATCCCGACCTGAGTGGGTACACCCGCTACGGCGGACTGTCCATGAAGGACGGTTTCCCCACCGAATGGCCCGGCCCCGCGGGCGGGATCAACGCCGACGGACGGGTGGTCGACGTCGCCGGCCTCCGGTTCGCCGGGCTCGGCGGCTCGATCCGATACAACGACGGCCCGAACCAATGGACGCAACGCCAGCAGTCGCGCCGGGCCCGCAGGCTCGAATGGCGCGCGAAGTGGCGCCGCCGCGACGGGCGCGAGGTCGACGTGCTGCTCACCCACTCCCCTCCGCTGCACCTCGGGGACCGCGAAGACCCACCGCACCGCGGTTTCGCCTGCCTGCACCGCACGATCGCCACGCTGCGGCCGCGCTGGCTGCTGCACGGCCACATCCACCCGCACGGCGAACCGGTGCCCGACCGCGTGGTCGGCACCACCCGCGTGCGCAACGTGGTGGGCCACCGGATCATGGAGTTCCCGCAATGACCAGACCCACTGGCTTCCCGCGCGCCGACGCCGAACACGACTTCCTGCGCGCCCGCCGCGGCCAGGTCCTTTCGCGACTGTCCACGTGGCTGCGCCGCGAGCCCGACGACGTGAACATCATGCTGCCGTTCCACGAAGTCGTCGACGCGCTGGGTTACGCCGGCGAGTCGCGCATCGGGCTGCGAGTGATCACTTTGGACTCGATCGTGGGCACCGTGGACCGCAGCCGCGACTTCGACCGCCGCTTCCGCCCGACGTCCGGGCGCGTGCGCGAACGCTGGGAGCGGCTCGCGCTCGCGGCCCGCCGAGGGGAAGCGATCCCGCCGATCGAGGTGTACCGCGTGGGCGAGCTGCACTTCATCATCGACGGCCACCATCGCGTGTCCGTCGCCCACGCACAGGGTCTGTCCACACTAGAGGCCCAGGTCACCGCGGTGCGCACGAAGCTCAACCCCAACGGCATCCGCTACCGCGGCGACCTGATCGTGAAGGACTACCGGCGGCTGTTCCTCGAACGCGTGCCGCTGACCGGCCACGCGCGGGCGTCGGTGATCATGTCGGACCCGTGGGACTACGCGCAGCTCGGCGAGCACGTGGAGGCGTGGGGCTTCCGGCTGATGCAGGACGAGGGCCGCTTCACCGATCGCGCCGGGCTCGCGCAGCGCTGGTTCGACGAGGAGTTCACGCCCGTCACCGGCATGCTCCGCCAGGCCGACCTGGTCGGCGACCGCACCGACGCCGAGGCGTACCTGTGGGTCGCCGCCGAGCGCTACCGGCTCATCCGCACCCACCGCTGGGACGACGACGTGATCGAGGCGCTGCGCTCCCGTCGCCACTGACCCTTGTCAGGACCTCCCTGACGCGGCTAGTGTCAGGGACGTCCTGACATGTTCCTGGGGAGGTCCGATGACCGACGACAGCTACTGCTCCTTCTGCCTCAAGCGCGCCGACGAGGTCAGCAAGCTCATCTCCGGCGCGGGTGTGTACATCTGCGACGGCTGCGTGAGCCTGTGCGGCGAGATCCTCGCCGGGCAGCACGAGCCGGCCACGCCGGAAGTGACGCTGTGGGAACGGAAGTCCGACGACGAGATCCTGCAGAGTATCCCGCGCATGGCCATGGTGAGCGCCCAGGCCGACGGACGCATCCAGGCTCAGGTGGACCTGCTGCGGTCGCGCGGTGTGGCCTGGGCGCGCATCGGCGAGGCACTGGGCGTGACGCGGCAATCGGCGTGGGAACGGTTTTCAGCAGTTTCTTCTGCCTCGGTTCCGCCGAGGCGGTGAGATCGCCGCAAGCCGGCTTCTTCCCTCCCGATTTCCGCGCGACCCAGGGGCCGCACGGAAATCGCTCAGTCCAGAAGCCGGCGCGATCTCACAACGTCTTCGACAGCCACGGGTAGACGGTGCCCGTCCACACCTGCTGGCCGAGGCCGGCGCAGTGGCCGTCGACGCCTTCGGCCGCGGTGAGCCGGACGACCTGGGCTTTGGTGGTGAGCGCGTCGCGCAGTGTTGGGCCGCCGCCGCCCGTGAAGTCGTGTTCGGACTCCACGAGCAGGGCCGGGCAGGTGATGTTCGCCGCGTCGGCGAGCATGGTGAACCGCCGCAACTCGGCGAAGTACTCGCGGACGGAGTCGATGCCGTGGGCGGCCATGCGGGCGCGGAAGAACTCCGCGCGGTCGGCGTTGCGCCGCATCTGCACCCGCACCGCGGGCGCGGCCGCCAGTGCGGCCGGGCCGGACGGCACCCGCGCGCCGAGGTCCGGCTGCGCCGGGTCGCACACGAGCGCGACGATCCGGTGCTCGGCCGTCGCCGCGCGCGGCGCGAGGTACCCGGCGAACGACCGGCCGACGAGGACCACCTTCTCCGGGTCGACCTCGGGCCGGTCGAGCAGCCAGTCGAGCACGGGGGTGAGCACGTTTTCGAAGTCGTGGCGCAGGTACCGGTGCTGGATGTAGAGCGTCTCGCCTTGCCCGGGGCCGTCGAACACGAGCACGTTGTAGCCGCGGTCGACGGCGCCGGGCACGTCGAGCCAGCCGGATTCGGCCGTGGAGTCGTAGCCGCACGGCAGTACGACGGTGGGCCGCGGCGTGCTGGACGCGTGCGGAGCGAAGAAGTAGCCGTGCAGAGTCGTGTCCTCGTATGGGATCCGCACCGCTTCGGCGGGGTACTCGAGGAGCTTCGCGGCCTCCGCGAACGCCTCGACGTGACCGCGGTACGCGGACTGCAGCCGCGGATCGTCCACATCGGACCGAATGAAGAAGTACGCCTGCCGGAAGTACTCGCTCGCGCGCAGGAACGCGTGGCGCGCGCTCACGCGGTCCCCGGCGGCCAGCGCCGAGTCCGCCGCGACGCGAGCACGATCCGCGGTGGCCAACCACGCGTCGTACCAGCCACCGCCGGAGAGCTTGTCGAGGCCGCGCGCGGTCGCGAACGCCTCGCCGAGGTCGGCCGCGTGCACCACCGCGGCGTTGAGCGTGCGCACGAACTGGCCGTCGTAGCTCGGATTGCGGAAGAAGACCTTCGCCGGGTCCGTCATGTCCGGTGAGTCGCGCGGGCCGCGGCGTGGGTTACCGGTGTTGAAAAAAGAACGGTCAGTGGTCAGACGCCCAGCCACTCGCGAGATCGCGCCGGCTTCTGGACTGAGCGATTTTCGTGCGGCCCCTGGGCCGCACGAAAATCGGGAGGGAAGAAGCCGGCTTGCGGCGATCTCGCCGCCTCGGCGGAGCCGAGGCAGACAACAGTGGTCAGACATGGACCGCCGACACCACGGCCGTACCGCGCGGGGCGCCCGGGCGCAGCAGCAGCCCGGTGATCACCGCGCCGACCGCGAAGATGACCGCGGCCCAGGTGAACGCCGTGGTGTAGCTGTGCACGGCTGCCTCCGCGACGAGCTGCGGCGTGGGCGCGCGCCCGGCCAGAAACGCCGTCGCGGCGTTGCCCGCGAGCGTGCTCAGCAGCGCGGTGCCGATCGAGCCACCCACCTGCTGCATCGTGTTGACCGTCGCCGACGCGACGCCCGCGTCGTGCAGCTCGACCCCGAAGGTCGCGACGCTCATCGCCGGCGCCATCGACAGGCCGATGCCCACGCCGAGCACCATGAGCGGTCCCAGCACGCCTCCGGCGTAGGTGCTGCCGGCGTCGATCGCACTCAGCCACAGCAGACCGCCCGCGGCGATCAGCATGCCCGTGGGCACCAGCGGCTTCGGCCCGAATCGCGGCAGCAGCACGCTCGTCGCCGTGGTCGCGGCCGCCATGAGCGTGGCGACCATCGGCAGGAAGCCGAACCCGCTCTCGATGGGCGTGAACTTCAGGTTCTGCTGCACGTAGAACGTGAGGAACAGGAAGATCGAGAACATCCCGATCGCGATGAGGAACATCGCGATGTACGAGCCGCCGCGGTCGCGGTCGAGCAGCACGCGCATCGGCAGCAACGGGTGCTTCACGCGTTGCTGCAGCACGACGAACGTCGCCAGCAGCGCCAGCCCCGCCGCGAGGAAACCCCACACCGAGATCGAGCCCCACGAGTCGTGCTCGGCGTTGGAGAAGCCGTAGACGAGCGCGAAGAGACCGGCCGACGCGCTGATCGTGCCCGGGAGGTCGAGCTTCGGCCGCGGGCCGTCGGACTCCTGGCGGCGCAGCAGCAGCGCGCCGCCGATGAAGGCGATGACCGCGAACACGATGTTCACGAACATGCACCAGCGCCAGTCGAGGTACTCGGTGAGCACGCCGCCCAGCAGCAGGCCGATGGCGGCACCGCCACCACCGATCGCGCCGAACACGCCGAACGCGCGGCCGCGTTCCTTCGGGTCGGTGAACGTGGTGGTGAGCAGGGAAAGCGCGGCCGGCGCGAGCAGCGCGCCGAACACACCCTGTGCCGCGCGGGCGATCAGCAGCATCTCGATGCTGCTCGCCGCGCCGCCGATCGCGGACACCGCGGCGAAGCCGGCCAGGCCCACGAGGAACGCGTTCTTGCGGCCGAACAGGTCCGCGAGCCGCCCGCCGAGCAGCAGCAGGCTGCCGAACGCGAGCGCGTACGCGGTGACGACCCACTGGCGGGCGTCGTTGGAGAAACCGAGGTCGACCTGCGCGGAAGGCAGCGCGATGTTCACGACGGTGGCGTCGAGCACCACCATCAGCTGGGCCAGGCCGATCATCACGAGGATGGCCCAGCGTCTGGAGTGGTGCGGGTTTTCGGCGTGGCTCGGCGCGTCCTCCCCCGGACGCTCGAGCGTGGCCGTCGAGTCAGGCATGCGGATTTCTCTCACGGATAGTGCTCAAAGCGCTATGCGGAGTAGGTCCCTCCCCTTACTTGGCCCAAGGTACACAAAAACCGGAGATGGTGCCTCGACTTCTTTTGGTAACCTGGGCGTCATGCCACCGGACGCCGCACCGGCGCGGCCGCTGCGGCGTGATGCCGAGCTCAACCGCCGGCGCATCCTCGAATCCGCTCGCGCCGTCTTCGGCAAACGCGGGCTGGAGGCGACGCTTGACGACGTCGCCCACCACGCCGGCCTGGGCGTCGGCACCGTCTACCGGCGGTTCCCCAGCAAGGAACACCTGGTCGAGGCGATGTTCGTCGAGCAATTGCAGGACATCGCCGACCTCGCGGAGCAGGCGCTGGGCGCCGAAGACCCGTGGGACGGCTTCGTCGACTTCGTGTGGCGCACGGTCGAGCTGCACTCCGCCGACCGCGGGCTGCGGGAGATCATGCTGTCCAAGGCGTTCGGGCACGAGCACGTGGCCGAGG
The DNA here is from genome assembly GCF_040689465.1 of Amycolatopsis sp. NPDC051373. NCBI lineage: Bacteria > Bacillati > Actinomycetota > Actinomycetes > Pseudonocardiales > Pseudonocardiaceae > Amycolatopsis > Amycolatopsis sp. NPDC051373. The sequence continues at coordinate 144,527 of NZ_JBFBAE010000024.1, forward strand.
TGAAAGCGCACATGGTGCCGCTCATCACGCGGCTGATGGAGCGCGCGCAGGAGTCCGGGCAGCTGCGGGCCGACCTCGTGCCCACCGATCTGCCGCTGATCCACCAGATGGTCGGCGCGGCGGTCGAGTACACCAGCGCCGTGGAGCCGCACCTGTGGCGCCGCTGTCTCGCGCTGATCCTCGACGGCCTGCGCGCCGAGCCGGGCCGCGCGACCGAGCTGCCGCACCCGGGGCTCGACCAGGCCGAGATCGATCAGGCGATGTGCGCGTGGCGCCAGCCGCGCCACCCGCATCCGGCCGCTCCCCCGGTTCCGCGCGAAAAGCCGTGAAGAGCACCACGCGGGTGCCCTTCACGGCTTCGGTGCGGCCGGACGTCACTCGCTGGGCATGACGGCCCAGAGGATCAGGTAGGCGACGAACTGCGGGCCGGGCAGCAGGCAGGACAGCAGCGCGAGCACGCGGACCTTGCCCGGCGTGGTGCCGAAGCGGCGGGCGAGCCCGGCACACACGCCGCCGATCATGCGGTCGTTGCGCGGGCGGCTCAGCCTCTGCGTGACAGGTGCGGTCATCGTGGTCCCTCCCGTTGGGTTCGTGACTCCAGGACACCAGGAACGCGCCGCGAGCACATCGCTCCCCGGGACGATTCGGACCCCTAAGGGCCCGAGCCGGCCCGCCCGCCACGCACGGACCGGCGTCCGATTTCACGGCGCTGACCTGCGTGAACACCACAGCGCACTGTGGGATTTCCCTGTCAGGGCTGATTTTTCGCACGATTCGTGGTGATACTGCACCCCGTGCGCTCCCCCTTCGGACCCGTTGTCGTCGCGCTCGGTGGCGCGCTCCTGCTCGCCGGCTGCTCCTCGGCCGCCGCCCCCGCGCCCGTCTCGCAAGCCCCCTCGCCGATGACGGCCGTTGCGGCGCTCGGCGACTTCACCACGCTCGACTACTGCAGCCTGCTCGACGTCTCCCGCCTGCGCGGCGCGACGGCCGACGACCCCGACTCGTCGTTCACCGACTGCCGGACCGACTACGTGCGCAGCGGCAGGCAGCACACGGTGAGCGTGGGCCCGCTGGCCGCCGACGCCGACCCGAACGTGAAGCCGTACGAGTACTCCGGGCCGCTCCCCGACGGCGTCGCCGTGCAGCAGGCCGGGTTCACGCCCGACAAAACCTGCTCACGCGTGGTGACATTCGCCGACGGCATCCGCCTCAACGTCGCCGTGACCGACGCCGAGGGCGCCGGCGCGTCGGCCGACCGCTGCTCCGACGCCGACGCCGTGGTGGGCGGGGTCCTCGCGGCCGCGAGCGGCGGCAAGGTGCGCCACCACCAGTTCCCCGACCGCTCGTGGGGCCGCGTCGACCCGTGCGCGCTGCTCAACGTCCACGAGCTCGACACGATCGCCGGTGCCGGCACGCAGCCCTCGGCCGGGTTGTCGGGCCACTCCTGCATCCGCGGCACGGTGAGCGTCGCGTTCTCCGTGCAGAAACAGGCACCCACCGGCGCGACCACAACCCTCGGCGGCCGCACGGCGCGCCAGAGCACCGACGGAGCGTTCTGCCACCTGACGACCACTCAGCCGTCGCCCGACACCCCGGGGCGCGGCGAGCAGGCGGTGGTGAGCGTGGTGGACACGAGCGGTTCGAGCGGCGCGGCCGCGTGCCCGGTCGCGAGCCAGGTCGCGGCGCTGGTGTTCGCGAAGATCCCCTGAGCACGACGAAGGCCCCTTCCCGAGCTGAGCGTGAAGGGGCCTTCGCGGGCAGGAACCTATTCCTGGTAGGTCAGGTTCCGGCCGTTGCTCGGGTCGAACAGCTTCACCTTGTCCGCGTCGAACCAGATCTCCAGGTCCGCGTTCTCCGCGGCCTGGGACTCGGCCGAGAGCCGGGCCACGATGAGTGACTCGGCGCCCGGCACGTCGGCGGAACCGCTGTCGGCGGCCAGCTCGGCGAGCTCGGCCGACGTGGCCACCTCGCCTTCCACGGTGAAGTGCGCGAACTTCTCCGAGCCCATCGACTCGAGCACGTCGATGTGCGCGGTGAACGTGGAACCGGCGCCGCGCTGGGCGGCGTCGACGAGCGACGCGTCCTCGAAGTTCTCCGGCCGGATGCCGGCGATCACCTCGCGCGGGGCGTTGGCGGCCTCGGCCATGCGGCGGACGCGGTCGGTGAGCGGCGTGGTGCCCAGCGGGCTGTGCAGCTCGCCGTTCTCCAGCGTCGCCGGGACGAAGTTCATCGACGGCGAGCCGATGAACCCGGCCACGAACAGGTTCGCCGGGTTGTCGTAGAGGAACTGCGGCGAGCCGATCTGCTGCACGTACCCGGCCCGCAGCACCACCACGCGGTCACCCAGCGTCATGGCCTCGGTCTGGTCGTGGGTCACGTACAGCGTGGTCGTGCCCAGCTGCTTCTGGATCTTCGACACCGACGTGCGCATCTGCCCACGCAGCTTGGCGTCCAGGTTGGACAGTGGTTCGTCCATCAGGAACGCCTTGGGGTTGCGCACGATCGCGCGCCCCATCGCCACGCGCTGGCGCTGGCCACCGGAGAGGTTCGACGGCTTGCGGTCCAGGTGCGCGGTGAGGTCGAGGATCTTCGCCGCCTCCTCCACCTTCGCCTTCACCGTCGCGTCCGCCACCTTGGCCAGCCGCAACGGGAACGCCATGTTCTCGCGCACGCTCATGTGCGGGTAGAGCGCGTAGGACTGGAACACCATCGCGATGTCGCGGTCCTTCGGCGCCCGCTCGTTCACACGCTTGCCGTCGATGCGCAGCTCGCCGGACGAGATGTCCTCCAGCCCGGCCACCATGTTGAGGGTGGTCGACTTCCCGCAGCCGGACGGGCCGACGAGGATGATGAACTCGCCGTCCGCGATGGTGATGTCCACTTCGGACACCGCAAGCGCGCCGTCGGGGTAACGCTTCGAAACTTTGTCGAGGACGATTTCAGCCATGGGTCAGCCCTTCACCGCACCGGACGTCAGCCCCGCCACGATGCGACGCTGGAAGAACAACACGAACAGGATGATCGGGATGGTGATCACGACCGCGGCCGCGCTCACCTGGCCCGTCGGGTCCTCGAACTGCGAAGACCCGGTGAAGAACGACAACGCGGCCGGCACCGTGCGCGACGCCGTGGTGGACGTCAGCGAGATGGCGAACAGGAAGTCGTTCCAGCAGAAGATGAACACCAGGATCGCCGTGGTGAACACGCCCGGCGCGGCCAGCGGCGCGATCACCTTCCGGAAGGCCTGGGCCGGCGTCGCGCCGTCCATCTTCGCCGCTTTTTCGAGCTCCCACGGGATCTCCCGGAAGAACGCCGAGAGCGTGTAGATCGAAAGCGGCAGGGCGAACGTGATGTAGGGCAGGATCAGGCCCGTCCACGTGTCGAAGAGACCCAGGTTGCGCTCGATGTTGAACAGCGGCGTGACGAGCGAGACCTGCGGGAACATCGCGATCAGCAGGGAAAGCCCGACGAGCAGCTGTTTCCCGGGGAACTCGAGGCGCGCGATGGCGTAGGCCGCCATCGTGCCCAGCACCACCGCGATCACCGTGGAGATCACCGCGATGCCGATCGAGTTCACCAAGGCCCGCAGGAACTCCGACGTCTGGAAGATGTCGGCGTAGTTCTTCAGCGTCCACTGCTGGGGCCAGAAGCTGCCGTCGTTGAGCGTGTCCTTCGTCTTGAAGGACAGGGAGATGATCCACAGCACGGGGATCAGCGCGAAGGCCACGACGAGGATGTCGATGAGGCCCCAGCTCACTTTGCGGCCGGTCGTGACCGCACCACCGATGGCCATCAGCGTTTACCCCCGTCGTCCGTACCGGGTGCGGCGGTGCCGAACACCTTGATGAACAGGAACGCGATGATCGCCACCGTGATGAAGATCAGCACGGCCATCGTGGACCCGATGCCGAGGTTGAGACCCTTGACGAGGTTGTCGTAGGTCATCATCGACACCGATCCCGTATCCTGCGCTCCGTTCGTGAGCACGTAGATGTTGTCGAAGATGCGGAACGCGTCGAGCGTGCGGAACAGCAGCGCGACGAGGATCGCGGGTTTCATCACCGGCAGCATCACCTTGGTGAACCGCTGCCACGCGCTCGCGCCGTCCATCGCGGCGGCCTTGAGCAGGTCCTCCGGCACCAATGCGAGACCGGCCATCAGCAGCAGCGCCATGAACGGCGTGGTCTTCCACACCTCGGCGAGGATGATGATGAACAGCGACGGCCACTGCTCGGTGAGCGGCGCCGCGCCTTCGCCGAGGGCGTTCGCGAGGTAGCCGGTCTCCGGCGTCCACGCGAAGTACCACGAGAACGCGGCCACGACGGTGACGATGCCGTACGGGATCAGCGCGACGGTGCGCACGAGCCCGCGACCCACCAGCGTGCGGTGCATGATCAACGCGAGCGCCATGCCGAGCGCGAACTCGATCGCCACCGACACCACGGTCAGGAACATCGTGGTGCCGAACGCGGTCCACCAGTACGAGCTCGTGAGCACGGCCCCGTAGTTGGCGAACCCGACGAACTCCTGCTGCGCCGGGAACCGCAGGTCGTAGCGCTGCAGCGAAAGCCAGATCGAGTAGACGATCGGGTAGCCCGTCACCGCGATCATCACGAGGAAGGCCGGCGCGCAGAGCCACAGGCCCAGCCGCCGTTCGGCCCTCTTCCCCTCGCTGAGAGCGGGTTTTCCCTTGCGGTGGCTCACGACCTCGTGCGCGGCCGGTGCGCCGGTGGTGTCGGTGGTGTCGGCGGTACCGGTTGAGGGGTCCTGGACGGTCACGGGATCACTCCCTTCGACTGGAGCGCGTCACTGAGTTGTTCCCGCAGCTGCTGGGCCGTCACGGGCGGGTTGATCTCCGAAGGCGGCGACAGGATCTTCGACATGACCGTGGACGCGTTCTGGTACGCCGGGGAAAGCGGGCGCACCGCGGCAGTCTTCAACGCGTCGAGGATGGTGTCGCGCATCGGGTACTTGATGGCCATGTTCGGGTTGTCGTTCGACGCCGGCTTCGACGGGTCGAGCGGAACGTCGTTGTGGTACACCGATTCGATGGTCGGCGGCACGCCGTCGTTGATGGCCGAGAACTTCTGGTTCTCCGCACTGCGCAAGCACAACGCGGCTTCGAACGCCTCGGGCTTGTGCTGCGAGTACGTGCTCACCGCGAGGTCGTAACCGCCGATGGTCGTCTTCGCCGGCATGCCGGCCTTCGCCTCGGGGTACACCGCCCACTTGAAGTGCGACAGGTCCTGCGGCTTCTCCTCGGCGTAGGAGGCGTAGACGAACGGCCAGTTGAGCTCGAACGCGGCGTTGCCGCGCTGGAACGTCTGGCGGACGTCGTCCTCCTTCTGGTTGGTCAGCGACGGGTCCGTGATGCCCGACGACGTGACCTGCTTGAGCAGCGCCAGCGCGTCCACCGCGCCCTGGTCCATCACCACGGACTTGCCGTCGTCGGACAGGATGTGGCCGCCGAGTGACTCCACCAGCGTGTTGTAGATGACGACCAGGCCTTCGTACTGCGCACCGGTGAACACGATGCTGTACGGCTTTTTCTCCTTCTTGAGCTGCTGCGACATCTGCATCATCTCGTCCCACGTCTTCGGCGGGTTCGGGGTGATGCGGTCGTCGTACCAGAGCAGCTGCACGTTGGTGTTCTTCGGTGCGGCGTAGAGCTTCCCGTTGTAAGTGGCCGTCTCGAGCGGGCCCTGCAGCACGCCGTCGGACGCGGCGGCCTTGTTCTGGCCCGTCCACTCCTCGGCCCAGCCGGCCTCGGCGAACTCCGACACCCACGTCACGTCGAGACCGAGGATGTCCATGGACGTGTCACCGGCGGCGAGCCGCCGCGCCATCTGGATTCGCTGGTCGTCGGCACCGCGCTGGAGTTTGTTGTAGACGATTTCGTAGCGCCCGTTCGCGGCTTTGTTGCAGTTGTCCACAACGGTCTGGAAATTGTCCTCGGGCGCGTAGTACACGTTGATCTTCATCGGTCCCGAGCCTGTGCCACACGCGGCGAGCAGACCCGTGGTCATCAATCCGGCGGCCAGCAGCGCACCCGTTCGGGCGGGCGAGCGACCCCGTAGCCTCTTCTTCCCCATCGAACAAAAGCCTCCTCACCCGCGCACGCCGGTTACCGTGACGCCCCCAGGCATCACGACGCGATGAGGCGAGTCGCGCCAGCACCCCGACGTGCCAGTGCTCGGCCGGTCGCGCTGGAGGACGCGGCCGCCCGACTGGTGTCGGACAACCTATGCCCGGCGATCACACCCCGCAAGCAGTATCCGTAACGATTCAGGCTTGCGCAGCGCGAAACGCCGGAATTACCGGGGTGAACTGTCGGCCGACCGTGCTTCCATTCGGGTGACTCAGCACGAATTCGCCAACGGCACAACCCGAATTCGGCCCAGGACGCCCCCTAATCGGCCCCAGTTCTTCACTGCTCGGCACCACGGGGATGCGGCGCCGGGCAGTGGAGAACGGGTGTCAGGCAGTGGCGGGTGGCGGCTTCAACGCCAGCTTCGAGAGCAGTTCCCGCCCCTGTTCGGCCGAACGCGGCTGGCACAGCACGTCGTAACGCCCGGCCACCAATTGGCTCGCGGACGAGAAGTCACGGCGCCCGCGGGCCGCGCGGTAACCGATGCCGGCGAACAACAGACCCGAAAGGACACCGAGCACGAGCCCGGTGAGCAGTTGCAACGCGAAGCCCTGGTTCACGAACAGGCCCAGCAGCAGCCCGGCGAACAAGCCGAACCACGCGCCGGACATCGCGCCCGCGCCCAGGACCCGGCCCCACGTGAGCCTGCCGATCACGCGCTCCACAAGCATCAGGTCAACCCCGACGATCGTCACGTCCGTGACCGCGAACTCGCTCTCCGCCAGGAAGTCCACCGCGCGCTGGGCTTCCTGGTAAGTGCCGTACGACCCGATCGGCCAGCCGGTGGGCGGCGTCGGAAGCCGCGGCGGCCCGGCCGGCCGTCCACCACCAAAGGGACTGCTCACCATCATCACCTGCGTACTCGTCCGGTCCGAGGGGTCCATCTTGTCAAGAACCGGCGAACCGTGCGAACCGCGTACTGGTGAATGCCGTTCACCCTCGGTGCGTCAGTGGTCCAGGCCCTTCGCGAAACCGACCACCGCGTCGGCGAACAGCTCGGGCTCCTCCAGGTGGCCGAAGTGCCCGCTGTGCTCCAGGACCACGAGCCGCGAGCCCGGGATCCCGTCGTGCAGCTCGCGGCCCCAGCGCACCCCGCAGATCACGTCGTAGCGGCCGACGACCACGAGTGCCGGCACCTCGATCGTGTTCAGCACCGGGCGGTCGTCGAACAACTCGGGCGTGCCCTCGGCGTCGCGGCCGGAGATGTACCCGCCGCTCACCTGGTCCTGCATCGGGCCGAACTCGGCGACGCGGCCGCGGAAGTCGGCGAAGTACGCGGGCAGGATCCCGCGCACGGCAGTGGTCACGTCTTCGTCGGACGACAGCGAGCCGAGCGACTGGAACGCGGCGAGCACGGCGGGCAGACCGGGGTCGCCTTCGGAGCGGGCCGCGTACTCCTCCAGCTGGCGCATCAGCTCCTCGCCGTGCTCCGCTCCGACGACGGGCGCGCTGTCGTAGAGCACGATCCCGGAGACGCGCTCGGGGTGCGTCAGCGCGAGGCGCTGGGCGACGAAACCGCCATGGGAATGGCCGAGGAAGAGGGTCTTCCCGAGCCCGAGGTGGTCGAGCAGGGCGAGGACCGCGCGGACGTAGCGGTCGCGCGTGTAGCCGTCGGGGTGCGTGGCCAGCCGGCTCGAACCGCCGGTGCCGATGGGCTCCGGGTAGACGACGGTGAACTGCTCCTCCACGGCCGGCATGCGCAGGTACTCCCAGTCGATGCCGGGGCCGCCGGAGTGCGCGAGGCACACCGGGCCGGTGCCGTGGACGTGGTAGCGCTGCACGAGGCCGTCGAGCTCGACGGTGTGGGTGCCGGGGGCGAGGTGGTCGGTCACGTTTTGGTCGGACACGGGGTGCTCCGTCTCGTACGGGGTGTGTGGACACCCGCACGATGCGCAGCGGTGAGGGTTGGTTCGATCAGTTCGCTGTGACGGCGGCCATAGGCGCGTGGTGGAGCCGCAGCTCTGCCACGCGGCCGCCATCCAGCCTCATCAGCCAGGCGACGCCGGGCGGGCAGTGCGTCGGGTTGTCGGGTGGGTTGAGCAGGTCCATCTCCCACACCACGACCTCGCGGCTCGCGACGATGTGCACCGGCCGCTGGCGCACGCCGGCGGCGAGGTCGCCCTCCATGCCGCGCAGCAGGAAGTCGTGGCCGACACCGCGGACGTCGCCCGCGGTGAGCACGACGTCCTCGGCCCACCGGTCGGCGAGGACCCGGGTGAACTCGCCGCGTTCGGCCGCGGCCAGGGTGTCCAGCGCGTCGAGCTTGCTGCCCGCGACGAGCGCGCCGGCGTCGTCGTGGGCCGAAGCCGCGGTGGCGCGCAGGGCTTCGGCGAGCTTGGCGCGGCCCTGGTTCAGCCGGCTGCGCACGGTGCCGACGGGGATGCCGAGCGCCCGCGCGATCTGCTCGTACGACGTCACGCCGAGCGAGAAGTGCCGCAGCAGCATCACGAGCCGCACGGGCGGCGAGAGCTGTTCGACGGCGTGGGAGACCCAGTCGCGCAGCGCGTGGTCGTCGAGCAGCTGCTCGGGAGTGGCGAGCGTGGACGCCGTGAGGTCCCAGCCGTCGGCGACGGGAATGTCGCGTGTGGACCGAAGCCGTGCGCGGCAGGCGTTGCGCACCACCATCCGCAGCCACGCACCGACCGCGGCCGGGTCGCGGACGTCGCCGATCCGCCGCAGCGCGACCACGGCCGCGTCCTGCAGGGCGTCGTCGGCCTCGGCCGTGTAACCGAGGAGCGCGATCGCGACGCCGCGCATGCCGGCTTCGTGGCGCGCGAGCAGCGCGCCGAGCGCCGTCACGTCACCGGACTGCGCTGCGCGCGTCAGCTCGGTGTCCGAAAGCTCGCTCACTGGTCCAGGGTACGAGCGGTTTCGCGCACTCCGGTGTGAACTCGGGTACTCGGAGCCGCTCAGGATTTCGACTTGTACTCGCGCAGCAGCCCGCGGCTGATGATGGTCTTCTGGATCTCGCTGGTGCCTTCGCCGATCAGCAGGAACGGTGCCTCGCGCATGAGCCGCTCGATCTCGTACTCCTTGGAGTAGCCGTAGCCGCCGTGGATGCGGAACGCGTCCTGCGTGACCTCGGCGCAGTATTCCGATGCGAGCAGCTTCGCCATGCCGGCCCCGACGTCGTTGCGGACGCCGGAATCCTTGAGCCGCGCGGCGTTCACCATCATCAGGTGGGCGGCCTCGACCTTCGTCGCCATCTCCGCGAGCTTGAACGCGATGGCCTGGTGCTCGGCGATCGGCTTGCCGAACGTCTTGCGCTGCTGCGCGTACTCCACCGCCAGCTCGAACGCGCGGATCGCGATGCCGCACGCCCGCGCCGCCACGTTCACGCGGCCGACCTCGACACCGTCCATCATGTACGCGAAGCCCTCGCCGGGCGCGCCGCCGAGTACCTGGCCGGCGCCGATGCGGAAGCCGTCGAACACCGCCTCGGTGGTGTCGACGCCCTTGTAACCCATCTTCTCGATCTTCCCCGGGATGGTGAGGCCCGGCAGCACCTCGCCGTAGCCCTCGGGCTTCTCGACGAGGAACGTCGTCAGGTTGTGGTGGGCCTTCGGCGCGCCTTCGTCGGTCTTCACGAGCAACGCGATGAGGTTCGAGGTGCCGCCGTTGGTGAGCCACATCTTCGCGCCGTCGATCACGTAGTCGTCGCCGTCGCAAAGGGCCCGGGTCTTGATCGCGGCGACGTCGGAACCCAGGTCCGGCTCCGACATCGAGAACGCGCCGCGCACCTCACCCGTGGCCATCCGCGGCAGGTAGCGCTGCTTCTGCTCTTCGGTGCCGTGGCGGGAAATCATGTGCGCGACGATGAAGTGCGTGTTGATGACGCCCGAGACGCTCATCCAGCCGCGCGCGATCTCCTCCACGACGAGCGCGTAGGTGAGCAGCGACTCGCCGAGGCCGCCGTACTCCTCGGGGATGGTGAGGCCGAACAGGCCCAGCGCCCTCATGCCCTCGACGATCTCCGCCGGGTAGGCGTCCGCGTGCTCCAGCTCCTGAGCGTGCGGGATGACCTCCTTGTCCACGAACGAACGCACGGTCGCGAGGATCTCGGACTGCACGTCGGTCAGGCCGGCGGTCTGGGCGAGGCGGGCCATCCTGGGCTCCTTCCGCGGGGTTACCGCGGAGTATGGACGGCCGGGCGGGTACGCGCCTATGAGGGTGCTCACGCCGGGACCGCGTTTGCCCCGGTACTGTGTCGATCGTTACCAATCCGGCCACAGTCACGGCCGAATGGCTTCGCGGCAACAGGTTACGTGCCGCGCGGGGTCGGCCTGCTTTTGGCCGAATCAGGAAAGTCCGGTTCCGGGCAACCTGTGGCCGGGAAGGAGCGTGATGAACGAGAGCTACGAACACCCGTCGTTCGAGCACCAGCCGTACCCGCCGCAGGGCCCGCCGCCCGGCGCGGGTCTGGCGATCGGGTCGCTGGTGTGCTCGATCGCGGGCTTCATCGTGTGCGCGCCCGCCGCGATCGCCGGGATCGTGATGGGGCACATCGCCTACTACCGCTCGCGCCACGGGCGGGCGACCGGCGGCGCGCTCGCGATCGCCGGCTTCGTGATCGGTTACCTGGCGCTGGCCGTGTGGGGGATCATGATCCCGCTCGTGCTGCACGAGCTCGACAAGTACGGCGCCTTCGGCTGAGAAGGCTCGCGGTGGGCGACCACCAGAACCGAGGGGGAACCCGATGACCAACCCGTCCGAGCCGCAGGACCGGCCGAACGAGACCACGGCGTACGAGCCGCCGGTGACCGCCGACCCCGGCTCGTACGACCCGCCGGCCACCGCGGACCCGGCCCCGTACGACCCGCCGTCGGGCGACGCGACGGCGTTCAGCTCGCCCGACAGCGTCAGCTCGGCGAGCGACCAGCCGACGACCTTCGCGGCGCCGGACAGCACCGGGTCTTCGTTCGCCGCGCCGGGCTCGACCGAGACCGCGTCGTCCTACGCGGCGCCGGGGAGCACGACCGGTGAGCAGCCGTCTCCCTACGCCGCGCCCGGCAGCCAGCCCTCCGGCGGCTTCGCGGTGCCGGGCCAGCCCGAGCCCGCCGCCTACCCCGGCGTGCAGCCGGCCGGTGCGTATGCGGCTCCGGCCTACCCCGGCCAGCCGTACCCGGGCCCGACCGCCTCGTACCCGGGCGCTCCCGGCGCTCCCGGTGTGCCCGGCGCTCCCGGCATGCCGGCCGCCGCGCCGTACTCGCCGTACGGCCCGCCGCAGCCCTACGGTCAGCCGTACTCGCCGTACGGCCAGCAGCAGTCCAACGGCCTCGCCATCGGCGCGCTCGTCTGCTCGCTGCTGGGCCTGATCACGTGCCTGATCGCGATCCCCGGGATCGTCATGGGCCACATCGCGCTCGCCAAGGCCAATCGCGGCGAGGCCGGCGGACGCGGCATGGCGCTGTCGGCAGTGGTGATCGGTTACGTGATCGTGGCGCTGTACGTGGGCTTTTTCGTCACCATCGTGATCCTCGGAACCAACGGGTACCTCGACAACTGACCGGACAGCACACTCGCGCGGCCCGTCGACCAAGGCGGGCCGCACCGGTGCCTCACTCGGCCAGCGCGTCGCCTTCGTGGCGCGGCTGCGGCGGCCCCGCGAACCCGTTGGTCTCGGACTTGTCGAGCGCGGCGGGCTCCGGCGAAACCGCCTCCTCGGGCACCGATTTCGTGGCCTTCGGCGTGTTCGCGTCGAGGAACCGCAGCAGCTCAACGGGGAACGGCAGCACGAGCGTCGAGTTCTTCTCCGCCGAAACCTGCACCACCGTCTCGAGCAGGCGCAGCTGCAACGCACCCGGGTGGTCGCTCATCGCCGCCGCGGCCTGCGCGAGCTTCTCCGACGCCTGCAGCTCACCGTCGGCCGAGATCACCCGGGCGCGGCGCTCGCGTTCGGCCTCGGCCTGGCGGGACATCGAGCGCTTCATCGACTCCGGCAGCGCCACATCCTTGATCTCGACGCGGTCGATGTGGATGCCCCAGTCGATCGCGGGGCTGTCGATCATGATCTCGAGGCCCTGGTTGAGCCGTTCCCGGTTCGACAGCAGGTCGTCGAGGTCGCTCTTGCCGATGATGGACCGCAGCGACGTCTGGGCCACCTGGCCGACGGCCGCGCGGTAGTCCTGCACGTTGACCGCGGCCAGCACCGGGTCGACCACGTTGAAGTACACGACGGCGTCGACCCGGACCGTCACGTTGTCGCGTGTGATGCCGTCCTGGCCCGGCACCGGCATGGTGACGATCTGCATGTTCACCTTGTGCATGCGGTCGACCACCGGCACCAGCAGTGTCACGCCCGGACCGCGCACCTCCGGCCGGACCCGGCCGAAGCGGAACACCAGGCCGCGCTCGAATTGCTTCACGACCCGAACGCCCGACGCGAACCAGACCCCGCCCGCGACGATCACGGCACTGAGAATTTCAACGATCATGGCAACTCCCCGGGATCGCAGAACCCCTGGAATTTCACTGTACGCGCGGAATCGGCCCAAAGAAATGACTCGACGTGACCGGCACGATTAAGGACGTGCCCCGACTCGTGACCCGCCGTCGTTCGCCGCTCGCGCACCCCGGGTCCTCGGACCCGAGTGTCTGCCGTGGCTGACGTCGTTGCCCGATCTCGCCGGCCGCTTCGCCCGCGAATGGGACCTGGAGTTCGAAGGCGAGGCGATGCACGGGTTCGTCGGCGTCGTGCAGCCCGCGCGCCGGGCCGACGGCACGCCCGCCGTGCTCAAACTCGGCTGGCCGCACGAGGAATCCCGCGACGAGCCGCTCGCACTGTCCACATGGGCCGGTCAGGGTGCGGTGCTGGTGCTGGAGTCCGCGCCGGACGAAAGCGTGCAACTGCTGGAACGCCTCGACCACACGCGCACGCTGCACACCGAGCCGGTGCTCGAAGCCGTGGAAATCATGAGCGAGCTCGCCCGCCGGCTGGGGTTGCCGGCGCCACCCGCGTTGTCGCGGACGTTGAGCAGCGAAGCCGAACGTCTCCTGGAGGAACTGCCGAAGAGCTGGCACGACCTCGGCGGCCCGTTCGCCCGCCGTGAGCTCGACGCGGCCCTCGAAGTGTGCCGCGACCTCGGCCCCGCCGCGGGCGCGCTGCTCGTGAACGAGGACCTGCACTACGAGAACGTGCTGGCCGCCCGGCGCGAACCGTGGCTCGTGATCGACCCCAAACCGATCGCCGGCGACCTCGAGTACGGTGTGTTCTCCTTGCTGTGGAACCGGTTCGGCGAATCCACAGTGGACGAAAAACTGCGAGCCACCGGACTCGACCCCGACCGCGCTCGCGCGTGGACGCTCGTGCGCGCGGTGCAGAACCGGCTCTGGTCCGAGTCGGATCTGCGCGACTTCACCGGTCTCGGCGACGAGCAGCCCTTCTACGCGGTTCTTCCCGCTATGACCGCCTGGGCCTGCAAGTCCTAGCTGAGAGGACGCTGGCAAGACACGGTTGCGCGACGCGGGCGCAGGGGCCGCCTTGCGGATAGTGTCTGCCCCATGGCTGCCGTGAACAGGGTTTTTGTGGCTCGGCTGGCGGGTCTGCCGGTGTTCGGGCCCGACGGCGAGTCGATCGGCAAGGTCCGCGACGTCGTCGCGGGCCTGCGACTCGACCAGCAGCCGCCCCGCATCCTCGGCCTCGTGGTCGAGCTCGCGACGCGGCGGCGCGTTTTCGTGCCGATGCTGCGCGTCACCACGATCGAGCCGACGGCTGTGACGCTGGCCACCGGTTCGGTGAACATGCGGCACTTCACCCAGCGCCCCAACGAGGTCCTCGTCTGCGGGCAGCTGCTCGACGCGCACGCGTCGCTCGCCGGCACGGAGACGCGCGTGACGGTGGTCGACGCCGCGATGGAACCCACCCGCACCCGCGACTGGGTGCTCGCGAAGCTCGCCATCCGCGAACGCCAGACCCGGCTCGGAATCGCCCGCCGCCGCACCGCCATGCACGTGCTGCAGTGGAACGAGGTCGCCGGGCTCGGCCTCACCGACCTCACCGGACAGCCGCAAGGCGCCGGGCAGCTGCTGATGCTGTTCGACACCATGCGGGCCGTCGACATCGCCGCGACCGTGCGCGACCTGCCGCTCAAACGCCGCCACGAGGTCGCCGACGCGATGGACGACGAACGCCTCGCCGACGTGCTCGAAGAGCTGCCCGAGGACGACCAGAAGGAGCTGCTGGCCTACCTGTCGGAGGAGCGCGCGGCCGACGTCCTCGAGGCGATGAGCCCGGACGACGCCGCCGATCTGCTGGCCGAGCTGGCGCCCGCCGACCAGAGGCGGCTGCTCGCGCTGATGGAGCCCGAGGAGTCGGCGCCGGTCAAGCGGCTGCTGGCCTACTCGTCCCACACCGCCGGCGGTCTGATGACCCCGGAACCGGTGGTGCTCACGCCCGACGCGACCGTGGCCGAGGCGCTCGCGCACATCCGCAACGCCGACCTGCCCGCCGCGCTGGCCAGCATGGTGTTCGTGTGCCGCCCGCCGACGGCGACGCCGACCGGCCGGTTCGTGGGCGTGGTGCACTTCCAGCGCCTGCTGCGCGAGCCGCCCGCGGAGCTCGTGGCGAGCGCCGTGGACACCGACCTCACGGCGCTGCGGCCCGAGGCCTCGCTGGCCGAGGTCACGCGCTACTTCGCCGCGTACAACCTCGCATGCGGCCCCGTGGTCGACCCCGAGGAGCACCTGCTGGGCGCCGTCACCGTCGACGACGTGCTCGACCACCTGCTGCCCGACGACTGGCGCGAAACCGGCCTGCACGACGTCGCCGACGTGCCCGTCGAGGTCCACGACCAGGCCGAAGCCCACACCCAGGAGGCCGACCGTGCCTGAACTCTCCTCGGGCCGCCGGCTCGACCAGCCGCGCAGCCAGGCGCGGTTCCGGCTCAACATCGACCCGGACACCTTCGGCCGCTTCACCGAGCGCATCGCGCGGTTCCTCGGCACCGGCAAGTACCTGTTCTGGCAGACGCTCATCGTCATCGTCTGGATCGTGCTGAACCTGGTCGCGGTGTCGCTGCGCTGGGATCCGTACCCGTTCATCCTGCTCAACCTGGCCTTCTCCACGCAGGCCGCGTACGCCGCGCCGCTCATCCTGCTGGCGCAGAACCGGCAGGACGACCGCGACCGCGTCTCGCTGGAAGAGGACCGCACGCGCGCCGCGCAGACGAAGGCCGACACCGAGTACCTGGCGCGTGAGCTGGCGGCGCTGCGGCTCGCCGTCGGCGAGGTCGCCACCCGCGACTACCTGCGCAGCGAGCTCGATCGGCTGCGTGACGACCTCGCGGTACGACCGAAATCACGCAAGCCGAAGCAGGCGGCGAAATCGGACGTGCCGACCGGTACGTAACATGGGTCTGGTGACGAGTACACAGCAGTTCCCCAGCGTCGAAGACGTCCGCACCGCGCTGAAGGACGTGTACGACCCCGAAATCAAAAAGCCGATCACCGACCTCGGCATGGTCAAGGACGTCGTGGTCGGCGAAGACGGCGTGGTCGCCGTCGGCATCTACCTCACCGTGGCGGGCTGCCCGCTCAAGGCGACGCTGACCGAGGACACCACCAAGGCCGTCAAGAAGCTCCCCGGCGTCGCCGACGTGCGGGTCGAGCTCGACGTGATGAGCGACGAGCAGCGCACGGAGCTGCGCAAGTCGCTGCGCGGTGACTCCGCCGAGCCGGTGATCCCGTTCGCGCAGCCGGGTTCGATGACCCGCGTTTACTGCGTGGCTTCGGGCAAGGGCGGGGTCGGAAAGTCTTCGGTCACCGTGAACCTGGCCGTCGCGATGGCCGAGCGCGGCCTGTCCGTCGGTGTCGTCGACGCGGACATCTACGGCCACTCGATCCCCCGCATGCTGGGCGCGCGCGAGAAGCCGACCAAGGTCGAGACGATGATCATGCCGCCGCAGTCGCACGGCGTGAAGGTGATCTCGATCGGCATGTTCACGCCGGGCAACGCGCCGGTGGTGTGGCGCGGCCCGATGCTGCACCGCGCGTTGCAGCAGTTCCTCGCCGATGTGTTCTGGGGCGACCTCGACATCCTGCTGCTGGACCTGCCGCCGGGCACCGGCGACATCGCGATCTCCGTCGCGCAACTGGTCCCGAACGCGGAGATCCTCGTGGTCACCACGCCGCAGCAGGCCGCCGCCGAGGTGGCCGAGCGCGCGGGGGCGATCGCGATGCAGACGCGTCAGCGCGTGGCCGGCGTGATCGAGAACATGTCGTGGCTGGAGACGCCTTCGGGCGAGCGCATGGAGATCTTCGGCTCCGGCGGTGGCCAGGCCGTGGCCGACTCGCTGTCGAAGTCCGTGGGCTCGCAGGTGCCGCTGCTGGGCCAGGTGCCGCTCGACCCGCGCCTGCGTGAGCAGGGCGACGAGGGCACGCCGATCGTGCTGGCGGAGCCGGACGCGCCGGCGTCGCTGGTGCTCAAGGAAGCGGCGAAGAAGCTCACCGTCCGGGCCCGTGGCCTGGCGGGGATGATGCTGAACGTCAGCCCCGCCGGCCGCTGAGGGGTTCGTCGGCGCCTAGGAGGCCTAGGAGGCGCGGACGGTCGTCAGGATGGTCTTGTCGGCGCCCAGCGTCACCGCGGTGGCGCCGGGCTGCGTGACGGCCCAGTCGACGTTCGCGGAGTCGCCGGGGCCGACGGCGGTGGCGGCTTCGGGGTGGCCGTCGACGTTCACGTCGACCTGCTGGTCCGAGGTGAGCACGACCCGGACGCGGTCGCCGACCTGCACGTCGACGGTGCCGGCGGGCGGGTTGATCTTGCCCTTGGCCCAGTCGAGCGTGATGAGGACGTCGACGTCGGGCACGCCGGTCTGGGCGCCGCGCTTCACGTAGGTCTGGTCTCCGGCCGGGGCGTTCAGCGTGCTGCTCGGGGACGGCGAGCCGAACGGCCCGCCGGTCGTCGCGGGCGCCGGCACCGACGTGTAAGTGGCCGGCGGCTGGGTGCTGGGCTCGTCGTCCGCGGTGCACCCGGCGGCCAGGACACCCGCTGCGGCGATGATTGCGGCCAGGGCGCCCGCACGGCGTGACATGTCAGAGACCTCCAGGGTCGTTATGGGCGGTTTGCCCGAGGCTACCCAGGAAGTTCGTTTCGTCGTGCGAGAGGTCGGGTCACGTCGGGCCGGCCGCGACACCGGCAGCCCGCCACAGCCAACTCGCCCGTTCCGACCGCCGCAAGTCGGCCCTCGCCCGACGTCGCGAGGTCCGGCCGAGGTCACACCCGGACCGGTCGCAAGCGGACGGACCCGGCGCTCAGGTGGCGTCGGGGTCGACCGGGGGCCGCTCGCCCGGCTTGAGCGGTTCGGCCTGAGGCGTGGCGCTCTGCGGCTTCACGGCGTGGGAACCGTTGGACCCGTTCGTCCCGTTCGAACCGTTCGTGGAGTTGAAGCTGTTGAGCCCCAACGGATCCGCGTCCCCGTCGAACAAGTGCTGGGTCACGACCCGCTTGGGGTCGAAGTTGCGGAGCCCGCGCAGGTCTTCCAGCGGCTTGCGAAGCTGGTCGAACTCCGGCCCCATCTCCTCGCGCAGCTGCGCGCGCGCACCGTTGGCGAACTCGCGAACCTTGCGCACGCTCTTCGCCATCCACGACGCGGCTTCCGGAAGGCGCTCCGGGCCGAGGATGAAGAGACCGGCGACGATGAGCACGAGGATCTCGCCCCATCCGACACTGTCGAACACCCGTGAACCTCCGCTCGGTGCTTCCCCGGTCAGAGTACCCGGGCCGCCCCGTGTTCCGGCAGGCCCGAAGGACGAAGCGGGGCTTAAGACGATGTGACGTCGATCAGTCGGATCCGAGCGTCACGTCGACAACCAGCACCGCGCCGGCGCGCGCGAGCTGGACCGGCACGACCTCACCGACGTCGTGGTTGCGGACAGCCACGGTCAGCTCCGCGGAGTCGCGTACCAGGCGGTCGCCGATCTTCGTGATCACGTCGCCCTCCTTGATACCGGCCGCGGCCGCGGGGCCGTTGGGCTCGACGTTCTTCACCTGCGCGCCCATCGTGGCCGAGCCGGCGACCGTGGAGGAGGCGTTGATGCCGATGTCCGCGTGGACGACCTTGCCGTCCTTGATCAGCGCCTTCGCGATCTTCATCGCGTAGTCGCTCGGGATGGCGAAACCGATGCCGATGCTGCCGCCGTCGGCACTCGACGAGCGGATCGACGAGTTGATGCCCACGAGCGCGCCGGTGGAGTCGACGAGCGCGCCACCGGAGTTGCCGTGGTTGATGGCGGCGTCGGTCTGGATGGCCTCGTAGGTCACGGGCGGCTCGCCGCTGTCGCCGCCGGCCGTGATCGGCCGGTCGAGCGCGCTGACGATGCCCGACGTCACGGAGTTCTGCAGGGCCAGCGGCGAACCGACGGCGATCACGGCGTCGCCCACCTGCAGGTCGGACGACTTGCCGATCTGCATCACCACGGGGTTGGTCACGTTGACCTTCACCACGGCGAGGTCGGTCTTCTGGTCGGAGCCGACGATCTTGGCCTCGGTGCGCGTGCCGTCGTTGAAGATCGCGGTGATCTTCACGGTCGAGTCGGCGACGGCGGTGGTGACCACGTGCTCGTTGGTGAGGATGTAGCCCTGCGGGTCGATCATCACGCCCGAGCCCTGCTCACCGGAGTCGGCGCCGGGCTTGAAGACCTCGAGCGACACGACCGCGGGCGAGACGCGCTTCGCGATGTCGGCGATCGACCCCGGCGGGCGTTCCTTTGCCGCTTCGGCCTCGGAGATCGTGGCGCTGCCGGTGAGCGCCGAGCCCGTGTCGGCGATCCACCAGCCGACGAGCCCGCCGACCGCGCCCACGAGCAGCGCGACCACACCGAGCAGCGCCAGGGCCTTCGGCTGCACGCGGCGGCCGAACAGCACCTCGGGCAGGCTCAGCAGCGCGCCGGACGGGCGTTTGCGGGGCTTCTCTTCGTCTTCCGCGGGCATCGCCGGGCCGGCCAGCACGGCGCCGGCCGCGGGATCACGCCACGGGTCGCGCGGGTCCGTCCACAGGGGATCTTCGGGCGCGGCCTGCTCGCCGGTCGCCTCGCGCGGGCGCTCCAGCACCACGCCTTCGGCACCCGGCGGGCGGCGGAACGCCTCCGCGAGCGACTCCGGTGTGGGCGGGGCGAGGTCGAGGTTGCCCTTGCCGTTGGGGGCGGGTGTGTAGAGCTTGTCGAACGCGCCGTCGACACCGCGCGGCCGGCCGAACACCGCTTCCTGCGCCGGGTCCACGGCGGGGCGGTCGAGCGGCCGGGGTCCCAGCCGGTCGTCGCCCGCGGCAGGCGGCTGGGCGGAGTTCGCGTTCGGCTGCTCGGTCATCATTCCCCGGGGCTGAGATCAGGTGGCTGGGCGTGACGATACCCAAGCCTCGACGTCCGAGTCTGCCCAGACGACGGTGAAATGGCTGTTGGCCCGAGCCGCACCACACGATCTGCCTCGGTGGTCGGGGCCGTTCGCCGAGCACATTCGGGCCGGCCACGCGACCAGCCGCGTGGCAGTCGGCGGCAGATGGCCGGCCGCGCGCTGGCTCTGCGCGCTGGAACGCGGCGAGCGCTCAGCCAACCGGGGCAGTGGCCGAACACACCGGCCTCATGAGCTGTTGCCCCGCACCGCTACCTCCCCCTGGAGAAGCGGTGCGGGTGGCTCAGCGAGCCGGAACCGGAGTCAGCCGGTCGACGACCGGCGTGGCCGTCGGCGACGTCGGGGGCGGCAGCGTCGGCTCGGAGCGGGGTACGGCCATTTGCGCGGGCAGCAGGTTCGCGTTGGGCTGCGGCACACCGCCGGTGTCCGGGGCGCCTTCGCCGCTGTCGGCGGTCGTGCCGACCAGGGCCAGCGCGCTCAGCACCAGCCCGGAGACGACAACGCCCGCGCCTTGTGCGGCGCGCTTACGGGTGAGGGTAAAACGGCCGCCGCCGAGCACGTGGGACGAGTGCCCGAGCGGCGTGGACGAGCCCAACGGGGCAGTACCTCCGAGGACCCCCGCGTCACGCAGGCCCGCGACCCGGTCCGGGCGCTGGATGGCGACGAGCTGGCCGTCGGCCGTCATCGCCAGGTTGTCGGGAGTGCCGGGCAGCTCGGTGTGGTCCGGGATCGACCGCAGGCTCGCGAGGAACGCGGCCGACATCGACGGCTCGCCGGCGCGCTTCACAGCCGCGACGGCCTGCCGCTGGGCGGCGACCTCGGCAGCGCACCCCGGGCAACGGGCGATGTGGGCCGACGCGCGGTCCTGCGCGCCGAGCGACAGCTCGCCGTCGACCAGCGCGACCACGACATCGGGAAGCAGGTGCGACTCGGGGAGACCCCACCCTCGCGCAGCGGTCATACCGGCACCTTCACAGACTCGTCCCGGAGCGCACGGCGGCGCTCCAGCGACGCACGCAGCGCCTGCCGGCCGCGGTGGATGCGGCTGCGAACGGTGCCGAGCTTGACACCCAGCGTGGCGCCGATCTCCTCGTACGAGAGGCCTTCGACGTCGCAGAGCACCACGGCGGCCCGGAACTCCGGGGGCAGCTCGTCGAGCGCCTCCTGCAAGTCGGGGTCGAGGTGCGTGTCGGTGTAGACCTGCTCGGGGCTCGGGTCGTCGCCGACGATGCGGTCGGTGTCGTCCGGCAGCCCCTCCATGCGCACGCGCGAGCGGCGGCGGGCCATGTCGAGGAACAGGTTCGTGGTGATGCGGTGGAGCCAGCCCTCGAAGGTGCCCGGCTTGTACGACGCGAGCGAGCGGAAGACGCGGATGAACGTCTCCTGCGTGAGGTCCTCGGCGTCGTGCGTGTTACCGGTGAGGCGGTAGGCCAGGCGGTAGACGCGGTCGGCGTGTTCGCGCACGACCTCGTCCCAGGACGGGGGCGTCCAGGTGGCCTCGCCCGAGTCCACGGTCACCGGCTCGGGTTCCGACTTGTCAGCGGTCTGCATCAGGGGAGCAGGCACCTCCATCTGCGACTCTCCTCTTCTGCTCAGCCAACGCTGCTCTCGGGCACGGTGTTCCCGCGCGGTCGAGATTGAGTTTGTCGGGTCTCCTTATGGTTCTAGTGAGACGGGACTGAGAGCAGGCTGAGAAGTTATTTCGGCGGGCTTACCAGGGAGCCTTCGCTGATTTATCGACAAGCAACGCTAACCTTCGCGCGTGAGTTCCGGGACGCATGCGGCCTCGGCGGCCGAGCCGGTCGGCGCCGAGTACGTCGACGGGTACCTTCCCGACGACGACGTACTGGCCGCAGCGCGGGCGCGCGCGGCCGACCTGGGCTGCGCCCCGCTGGCGTCGGGGGCGGGCGCGACCTTGCGTTTCCTCGCCGCGACGCTCGGCGCGCGGGCCGTGGTGGAGGTCGGCACGGGGGTCGGGGTGAGCGGCCTGCACCTGCTGCGCGGGATGGCCCCCGACGGCGTGCTGACGTCGATCGACCTCGAGCCGGAGTACCAGCGCGCGGCGCGCAAGACGTTCCTCGAAGCCGGCATCGCACCCGGCCGCACGCGGCTGATCGTCGGCCGCGCCCTCGACGTGCTCCCCCGGCTCACGCCCGGCGGCTACGACCTGGTGTTCGTCGACGCGACGCGCCTCGAGTTCCCCAACTACTATGAGAAGGGCGTCTCGCTGCTGCGCCGCGGCGGGATCATCGCCTTCCACAACGTGCTGGCCGGCGGCCGCGTCGCCGACCCGTCGCGGCGAGACCCGGAGACGCTCGCCCTGCGCGAGGTCGCGCGGGCGATGCGGGAGGACGAACGCCTGGTCCCGGCCCTGTTGCCGGTCGGTGGCGGGCTGCTGGTGGCGGCGGTCGGCTGAGGTCTTACGTGTGCGCCAGCTCGCGGGTGCGGACGTGGACCGTGGTGCCCACGCCGACGGCGGCCGCGGCGAGCAGGAGCCACACGGCCACGGCGGCGATGAGCCAGGCCCAGCCGGCTTCGCCGTAGATCACCGCGCCGACCGCGCCGCCGACGCTGCTGCCGAGGTAGTACATGAGCGTGTAGCAGCCGCCGGTCTGGCCGCGGGCGTTCTCGGGTGCCTCGGCGGCGGCCCAGCTGTTGGCGATGGCGTGAGCCGCGAAGAACGAGCAGGTCAGCACCACAAAACCGACGGCGACCATCGCCACGGAGTCCGGGATGGTGAGCGCCGCACCGACGGCCATGAGCAGCAGCGCGCCGATGATCGCGCGGCGGCGGCCGATCCTCGTCGCCAGCTGGTTGGCCGTCGCCGAGGAGACCGAGCCCAGCGCGTAGGCGAGGAAGACGAGTGACGCGATGGCCGGCGAGAGGTGCAGCTCACCGGTGAGGCGGAAGCCGGCGGCGTTGTAGAGCGCGACGAACGAGCCCATGGCCAGCAGCGCGACGGCGTACTGGGCCAGGAGCACGGGTTTGCGCACGGCGTGGAGCAGGCCGATGCCGACGTCACGCAGGGATTGGCGGTCTTCCTGGTGCTGCCGGCCGCGCGGCAGCGCGACGACGGTGACGATCGCGCAGACCAGCGAGATGCCGGCCACGACGTACAGCGCGCCGCGCCAGCCCAGCGGGCCCGCGGTGAAGCCCGTCGCGAGGCGGCCGGTCATGCCGCCGATGGAGTTGCCGGCGATCATCGCGCCCACCGCCGCCGCGACGCCGACCTTGCCGAGCCGCTCGACGAGGTACGCCGTGGCGACGCCGGGGAACCCCGCGATCGCCACGCCCTGGACAGCGCGCAGCACCAGCATCACCGAGTACGACGGCACGAGCGGCAGCAGCAGCCCCAGCACCGCCGAGATCACCACCGACGCGATGATCACCGACCGGCGCCCGACCACTTCGGACAGTGCCGCGATGGGCAGCACCGAGATCGCCAGCGCCCCCGTCGCCACGCTCACCGCGAGCGACGCGCCACCGGGGTCGAGGTGGTACTGCTGCGCGAGCTGCGGCAGTACCGGCTGCGGCGCGTAGAGCAGCGCGAACGACGTGAACCCGGCAGCGGCGACGGCGACCTTGACCCGAACTGTGGTACTGGCTGTAGTGGTCACGTCTGCCGAAAGTAAGGAGAGCTAACCAATACGTCCAATACGGTTATGCGCGATAATCCATACCGTGACGCATGAAGACCTGACTTCCCAGCTCGCGCCCCACCTGCTGCTCCTCGCGACCCTGCGGAGCACGAGGAACGTCACACGCGCGGCCGAGCTACTGGGTGTGCCGCAGCCCACGGTGAGCCGCCGGCTCACGGCCCTCGGGGAGTCGCTGGGGGCGCCGTTGACGGTGTCGGATGGGCGGGGAATCCGGCTGACGCGGGCGGCGGAGTTGTTGGCGGAGGCTTCCGAGCGGGCGCTGGCTTCCGTCGACGCGGGAGCGCGGCTGGCTCGGGAGGAGATCGAGCCGGAGAGCGGGCGGGTGGTGCTGGGGTTCCTGCACCTGCTGGGGAGGTCGTTGGTGCCGTCTTTGCTGCGGGGGTACCGGGCGCAGGTGCCGGGGGCGCGGTTCACGTTGGTGCAGGGGTCGCGGCAGGAGATGGTGGATCGGCTTGCCGGTGGCGAGCTGGATTTGGCGTTGCTGGCGCCGGTTCCTGAGGATGTGGTGTTCGAGACGGCGGTGTTGTCCACGCAGCCGATTTTGTTGTCGGTGCCTTCGGGGCATCGGTTGGCTGGGCGCAGTGGGGTGCGGATGGAGGAGCTGGCGGATGAGGAGTTCGTGTTGCTGGAGCCCGGGTATGGGCTGAGGCGGATCACGGACGAGTTGTGTGCGGCGGCGGGGTTTTCGCCGAAGATCGCGTTCGAGGGGCAGGAGTCGGACACCGTGCGGGGGTTGGTGGCGGCCGGGTTGGGGGTGGCGTTGTTGCCGCATTTCGAGCCCGGGGCGCCGGCGGGGGTGGCGGAGGTGCAGATCGAGCCGCCGGTGGGGAGGACGATCGGGTTGGCTTGGCGGAGGGGGGAGCCGGTTAGTCGGGCTGTGGGGGTGTTTCGGGAGTTTGTGTTGGGGATGGCTCGGTGAGGTGGGCTTTGGGTCCTCGCGGGGCGTGTTGCGGTGGGGGCGGGTTCGGGCCTCGCGGGGCGTGTTGCGTTGGGGGGGCGGGTTCGGGCCTCGCGGGGCGTGTTGCGTGGGGCGTGCGGGTTCTCGGGCCTCGCGGGGCGTGTTGCGTTGGGGGTGCACCCCGAAGCTGGATTGTGTTGACGGCCGGTGACGTGTTGTCAAGGCGGGA